>CAIOHZ010000208.1 GCA_903858165.1 uncultured Pseudomonadota bacterium | reverse complement strand
GTGTTCAGTCACGGCAAGGAAAGCGGGCCTTGGGGTTCGAAGATCCGCGCCTTGGCAGCGGTAGCCACGGCCGCTGGATGGGCGGTGGATTCCGTCGACTACCAAGGCATGGCCGACCCGGCGGCGCGTGTGGCGAAACTGGTGACCGCTGGGCGTTCCGCCGCCGGCCCACTCGTGTTGGTGGGTAGCAGTTTGGGTGGGCATGTGTGTACTACTGCGGCGCTGCAATTGCCGGTGCGTGGTGTGTTTCTGCTCGCGCCGGCGTTTTTCATGCCGGGCTTCGAGGCGCTGACACCTGCAATGCCCACGTGCCCCGTGGAGATTGTTCACGGCTGGCACGATGATATCGTGCCGGTGGAAAACACGCTGCGTTGGGCGCGGCCTAGTGCAGTGCGTGTTCACTTGCTCGACACCGAACACCGTATGCACGCGGTCATTCCGGAATTGGAGCAGTTATTCGCGGTGTTCCTCGCGCGCATTGCGGGCTAGTACTTTCGCGCAATAGCGCGAGTTAATACTTTCGCGCAATCGCGCGGGCAGCCAACCGGTCCACCAAGCCCGGCGCCACGAGACGCACCCAGCGGCCGACGCGTCCACGTAGCGACCCAAGCCACAACCGTTGGCGTTGGTAGGTGGCGTTCACGATCGCAGCAGCGCAGGTTTCTGCGGTCATGATGCGGTCGCGTTGCATGGGGCTGGCGCCCAGTGCCTTGCCATCCGCGCCGATGGCACGTGCGTGAATTTGCGACACCACGAAGTCGGGCGCGATGAGCGTGACCGAGACGCCGTGCGGCGCTTCCTCAATACGCAGCGAATCGAAGAAACCAAACATGGCGTGCTTGCTGGCGGCATAGCCGGACCGTTCCGGAACTCCCGTAAGGCCGGCGAGGCTGGCGACAGCGACCAAGCGCCCGCGCGAACGGCGCAAGTAGGGCAGGGCGGCCGCGGCTAGCCATGCTGCACCAAGGTAGTTCACGCGCATGAGGCGTTCCAAAACGCTCAGATCCTCAAGCGCATCAAGCCGCGTCCACATCGTCATGCCCGCATTGGCCACCACCACGTCGAGGCCACCAAACCGCTCTACTCCTGCTGCCACCAGTGCTTTCACTGCAGCTTCATCGCCGACATCGGTGGGGTGGCACAGCACTTGCGTACCAGGTTGTGCAGCGGTGCAGTTCGCTGCCACTACCGCCAGACGCTCCGCCGAACGGGCCGCCAGCACGAGGTTCGCACCCTCGTAAGCGAACGCCACGGCCGCGGCGGCGCCGATGCCCTCGCTGGCGCCGGTGATGAGCACTATCTGACCTGAAAACCGCTGCGACATGGCCAAACTCCGTCTGAATGGAGCAACTTTGCACCGCGGTGCTGCACTAGGCAAGACGGCGCACGGTACACTTGCCGGATGGATTCTGGTCTAGAGCCACAGCCTGTAGCGGCCCAGCCTACCCACTCGGCGGGTAACTGGATGGTGTACATCATCGAAAGCGAGCAAGGCTTGCTTTATACGGGCATCACTACCGAGCCCGAGCGGCGCTTTCGCGAACATGCCAGCGGCAAGGGGGCACGTTGGTTTCGTGGTCGAATCCCACAGCGGTTCGTGTATTTGGAAGCCTGCGCCGACCGCGCTGCAGCGTCGCGGCGGGAGGCAGCTATTAAACGCTTGCCGCGTGCTGCGAAGTTGGCGCTGGTGGCCGCTGCCGCAACTGAGAGCTCCCCATGAAAGCCTGGTTTGGTCTCGACCGTATCTTCTTGACGATCGCCGCGCGCGTTGCCGCTCTCGTGGTGGTCCCCAAGGTATTGCCTGTCGACGAGGCTGAGCAATTGCGTGGCCGTGGCCGACGCGTGTTCTATGTGCTCGAAGAACGCGCGCTATCTGACCAACTGGCGCTCATCCTCGCCTGCCGGCAGTTGGGCTTGCCTTCCCCGGCCCGGCGCATGCTGGTGGGTGGGCAGGTAGAACGTCACGCCATGGTCTTCATGGGCCGCTCACGTGGCTGGTTCCGCAGCCGCGCAGACCGTCGCTTGCCGATGCGTCTGCAGCGCTTGGTGGACGCAACTCTTGCCGCGGGAGACCGCGACATCGACCTCATTCCCGTCGCTGTGTTTTGGGGGCGCGCGCCGCAACGCGAAGCGGCATGGTGGCGCACCCTGTTCGCCGAAGGCTGGTCGTTTGCCGGCCGCTTCCGCCGCTTTCTCGCCATGTTGGTGAACGGTCGAGCTACGGCGGTGCATTTCGGCGAGCCCTTGCCGCTGGAGGCTGAGTCTGGCGAAGCTGGTGATGCCGGACGCGTTGCGCGTCGGTTGGCGCGTTTGGCGCGTTCGCAGTTGCGCCAGCAGCGGGCGGCCACGCTAGGGCCCGACCTCTCGCACCAACGCACGGTCATCCGCGAGGTCCTGCGTTCGCGGGCCGTACGTGCGGCGGTGGCTGCCGAGGTGCGTTCCAAGAACCTCACGCGCCGGCAGGTGTTGCTGCAGGCGCGGGGCATGGCGATCGAGATTGCGGCCCATTATTCCCATCGTTTTGTATCGATCATGTATCGGCTGCTTACGCGGCTGTGGAACCGCCTTTACGATGGCGTGGACGTGTTTCATGCGGAGCGCCTGAACCTCGCGGCCAGTGGTGCGCAGGTGGTGTATGTCCCTTGCCACCGCAGCCACATGGACTACCTGCTGCTCAGCTATGTCATCTATCACCGCGGTCACGCGGTGCCCCACGTTGCGGCGGGGGCGAACCTGAATATCCCCATCATCGGGCGTTTCCTGCGCATGGGCGGTGCGTTTTTCCTGCGACGTAGCTTCAAGGGCAGCGCCGTCTACCCCGCGGTGTTCACCAAGTATCTCGCGGTGATGATGGCGCGTGGTCATTCCATCGAGTACTTCATCGAGGGTGGGCGCAGCCGTACTGGTCGCTTGCTGGAGCCGAAGACGGGCATGCTGTCGATGACGGTACGGGCCTTCCTGCGTGACCCGCGACGCCCAGTGGTATTCGTTCCTGTCTACTTTGGCTATGAACGGCTGATGGAAGGGCAAACCTACCTCGGCGAACTCGCCGGCAAAGCTAAGAAGAGCGAGTCGGCGGTTGACCTGCTGCGTATTTTGCCGCGCTTGCGTGAGCGCTATGGCCGTGTACAGGTGAGCTTTGGGGAGCCGCTGGACTTGGCCACGCTGGTACGTGCGCATGCACCCGATTGGCGCGAACACCCAACGCGTGATGAAGCTCGCCCGCCGTGGCTGGCCGGCGTTATCGACGATTTGGCCAACACCATCATGCGGCGCATCAATGCGGCGGCGGCGGCAACGCCCACCAACCTGCTGGCCACGGTGCTGTTGTCTATGCCGCGGCAGGCGCTATCCGAAACCGATCTGGTGCGCCAGCTTGAGCTCTATCAGCAGCTGCTGGGCGCGGCGCCCTACAGCCCGGATAGCAGTTGTACGGTGCTGGATGGGGCTGGCATCGTGGCGCATGGGGAAGCCATGGGGATGCTGGAGCGGCGTCAGCATCCTTTGGGCGATATTCTGCGCATGCGCGAAGAGCAGGCGGTACTGGCCACGTATGCGCGCAACAACACGCTGCACTTGTTGGCCATGCCCTCGTTTCTTGCCTGTGCCTTTCTGAATAACCCCGCCATGCCGGAGGCCGACCTGCAGCGTTTGGCCTGGCGCATCTATCCGTATGCGGCGCAGGAACTGTTCCTGCACTTTACGGAGATGCGTTTGCCACAAGTGGTGGAACAGTGTCTGGCGGCTTTCGCCCAACTGGGTCTGTTACGGCGCGAGGAAACCGCCGAGGGCGTTGTGTGGTGTCGCGCACCGACCGGAACGGCCGAGGCCGTGCAACTTTCTATTCTCGCTCACACCACTATCAGCACTGTAGAGCGCTTCTACCTTGCACTTGCATTGCTCATGAAAGCCGGCTCCGGTGAACTATCGCAGGATGCGCTGGAGCTGCAGTGCGTCCATCAGGCCAGTCGCATGAGCGTGCTGTATGGGCTGGATTCGCCCGACTTCTTCGACCGCGCCATGTTCCGCTCTTTCCTCGACTTGCTGCGCGAACGTGAGATTTTGCACGTGGATGCGCGTGGCAAGCTCACCTTCGATGAAATCTTGGGTCCTATCATCGACGACGCGCGCCGGGTGCTTTCCGAGCAGATACGCCACAGCGTGCTGCAAGTGACCCATGGCTGACACTCGTCTTTGGCGCGGGCCGTTATCGGTGGCGTGGCCTTGGGTAGTGGCATCTAGTCTGCTGTCGGTGCCGGCTTGGTCGCAAGGCTTACAAGGGTCGCAAGATTCACAAGGCTCGCAAGGTTCGGTGGCTTCGCCAACGGCGTCATCCGTGGCTTCCTCCGTTGTGCAGTCGGTGAAGCCAGCGGCTGCCGATGGACGTTTTCTGGCGGAATACGGCCCGGTCACCAACGAAGACTATGTACGCTACGAAGAAGTGCTGCGCGCCGACCGCGTGCTGGAAAACGTTACTGCATCCCTGACGCGTTCGCTGCGTTTACCGCAAGACATCACGGTGCGTGTGGAGGAATGCGGGAGCAGCGACGCCGACTGGGACCCCGTGACGCGACACGTACGGCTGTGCTACGAATTGCTGCAAGCGGTGCTCGAACTTTCCGTTGCTGCAGCGGGCGAGGACGACGAGGCGCTTGCGGAGCGCTGGTTCTCGGGCATGACTACCTTCATTGTGTTCCATGAACTCGGTCATGCGCTGGTAGATGTCCTGCCGCTGCGTACCACGCTGGTTCCCGAAGTGGCTGCAGACCAATTCGCGCTCGTGGCCTTGGGTAGTGCTGTGGGTCAACCGCAGGAAGTACTAGGCGCGCTCGAGTTCCTGCGCCATGCAGTGGGTAACGACGTAGCGGAGGGCTTGGGGTTTCTCGAAAACCACGGCTATGACCGCGTGCGGGTGGACCGGTTGGCCTGTGGTTTTGCCGGGGCCTTGCCGGCTACGCAGCCGTGGATTGAGCAACTGCGCTTGCTGCCGTCAGCGGGCGCTGTGCACTGCGGAGAAGAGTTTGCGGCTCTGGACCAACAGTGGGACCTATGGCTTGCACCGTGGTTACGTACGCCACCGGTGCCCGTCCGCGGACGTCAATCGTCGGTGCCGGGCTTGGCGCGTAGTCGTTTAACGCCCTGACGTTGCTTCTTGCCTTCGACGCGCCGCAGCTGCGACGCGCGGGTGGGGCGCGTGGCCTTACGGGGGCGGGGTGCGGTGCGCGCCTGCAGGATGAGCTCGGCGAGACGGTCGAAGGCATCGCGGCGGTTCCCTTCCTGCGTGCGCAAGCGGTGTGCGGTCAGCACCAGCCAGCCGTCCTGCGCCAAACGCCGTCCTGCCAGCACAGCCAGCCGCCGGCGCCCCGCCTCATCGAGCAGCGACGTGGTGGCGGCAGCAAAGCGTAGTTGCAGCGCGCTAGCCACCTTGTTGACGTTTTGCCCACCGGGACCCGGTGAACGGATGAAGTGGAACTCGAGTTCGCTTTCGGGTACCCAGAGTTCTGGTGCTATCTCGATGGCTGCACTCATGGGGCGGGCGGACGCTCGTTCCGCAAGGCACCCAGTCCCAGCACGCGTCCTTCGGCATCCAGCAGCCGAATCTCCTGCTGGGCCACGGGAATGCGCAGGCCGTGCGCTTTGAACAAGCGCCAGATAGCGCGGTTCACTTCGCTACGCACATTGTTCACGCCGTCTTGCGGATCCGTAATCCAGAAGCGCAGTTCGAGTTCGAAGCCCCAGTCGTGGAAACCCATTAGACGAGTGACTGGAGCCGGGTCAGTAAGGATGCGTGCAATCCCCTTGGGGGCTTCGAGCAAGGTGGTCAGGGCCAGTTCCGGGTCGCAGTCGTAGGCCACGCGTACGGGCAGCTTCAGGCGCACGCGCTTGTCGCTATAGCTCCAGTTGATGACTTGGTTGGTGATGAGGTTCTGGTTGGGCACCAGCGTCTCTACGCCGTCGCGGTCGCGCACCACCACGTAACGGCCGCGCAGTTCCTGTACCCAGCCGAAGCCTTCGGTGTGCGTGCCGAGGGTGCCGGTGAAGCTGATGACATCGCCGGGTTTGATGGACTTGTCCATGAGCAGCACGAAGCCGCTGACGAAGTTCGCCGCGATGGACTGCAAGCCGAACCCGAGACCGAGACCGATGGCGCCGGAGAACACGGTGAGCGCGGTGAGGTCGAGCCCCGAAGCGCTAAGGCCCAGCAAGCCGCCAAAGCCGATGAGCGTGGCAAATGAGAACTTGGCGATACCGATGCGCGTCGATTGGGCGAGATCCGTGAGCCCGTGGACACGCCGCTCGACTTGGCGCGCGACCCACACGCTGACCACCACGAAGGCAGATACCGTGAACAGCGAGCGCAGGACGGACCACAAGGTGATGTGGCGGTCCGAGCCGGACAGCGGGATGCTGTCCAAGGCGCCGATGGAAGCCTCCAGCCACCCCAGCATATGGAGCGCTACGAACACCCACAGCACTACTGCCAAACGGCTTTCCCAGCGGCTGAGGCGGGAGCCGTGGCCGAAGGAGAGGCCCAGTAGGAAAGTGCCGATGCGGATGGCGAGCAGCGCGGCCAGCAGGGCGGCGGCTGGCGCCAGGACGGGCAAATCGAGGCTATTTGCCGTGGCTATCGAGTTCGCCAGAACGACGAGTAGCAGCGGAATGCCGTAAGGCAGCAAGACGCCGAGCAAGACTGTGACCAATACGGCGATACGCGCTTCCCGCGTGGTCAGGCTGCCGATGGCGGCGCGCGGGGTGGCTTTGGGCGCCAACCAAGCTACCAGCAAGGCGAGCGCGAACGCACCGATTTCGGTGAGTACGGTGGGCGTGGTCAGGAGCGCCCAACTGTCTACGAAGGTTAAGGGCGTGGTCACGCGTTGAGGTCCGGAATTTGTTCGCTTTCGAGCCGGGCAATCTGGTCTTTCAGCATGAGCTTGCGCTTCTTCAGGCGGCGCAACTGGATTTCGTCCGTGTACAAGTCCATTTGCAGACGCGAGATGACATCGTCGAGGTCCCGGTGCTCAATGCGCAGCGAACGCAAGCGCTCCAGCCGCTTGAGCAGTTCCAGGTTGACCTTGTCGCTGTCGTCTTCGCTCATGCGCCGAGCGCTTCCTGCACGGCCGCCCAACGTGTCCACACCGGTACCACGGCCTGTGGCAGCTTAGCCAATCGACCCGGCAGATTCCACGGGAACGCCGGGTCGTGGAAATCCGAGCCGATGCTACCGGCTAGACCCGCGCGCAGGGCCAGGCCGGTAGCCGCTTCCACCTGCGTCGCCGCATGGCCACCCACGACCACTTCCAGGGCGGCACCACCCGCGGCTTTGAATTCCTGTACCAAGCGCCGCCGCTGCCCCGAGGACAGCGTGTAGCGCAGTGGGTGCGCCAGCACGGGCGCTCCGCCGGCTGCCACGATGGCGGCGGTCACTTCTGCCAGCGGTGGCCAGCCCGCCGGGACGTAGGCGCGACCGCGTTGGCCCAGCCAGCGGGTAAACGCACCGTCGAGGTTGGGTGCGGCGCCCAATGCCACGAGGGCACGGGCGAGGTGCGTGCGGGTGACGCGGGCGAGTGCTGCGGGCTCGGGCAGAGGCCCGCCGACGGCTTGCAGCGCTTGGTCCAGCGCGGCTGCACCTGGCGCGCCGGCGCGGCCGAGTCGTGCGGCAATGAGCGAGGCACGCGCCGCACGACAGCTGGCCAATCGTTCCAGCATGGCGACCAAGGTCGGTTCTTCAGGCTGAATGCCCAGGCCCACCACATGAATGGTGCGGCCCAGCCACTCTGCCGACAGTTCGGTGCCGCGCAGCAGGTGCAGGCCATGTTCGGCCGCTGCAGTCGCAGCTTCGGGCAAGCCGGCGACGGTATCGTGGTCGGTGAGGGCGAACACCTTGACGCCGCGCTGCGCCAGCAAGGCCACCAGTTCGCGCGGCGCCAACCGCCCATCGGACGCGGTGCTGTGCAGATGCAAGTCGATGGGGGAGGCGAGCTTCAAGGGGCTGGCTTAATTCACTAGCGTCGGGCCGAGCCCGACGAATTCCACGCGGCGGCCGGAGACGATGACGAAGCCCTGACGGCGAGTTTCACCGTCTTCGGAATAGTCGAACACATAGGTGCGCCGCAGGCCCATGCGGCCATCCTGTCCACGCTGCAGGCGCATTTGGCGAAACGCCACCGTACCGTCCAGCAGTTGGGCGCCGCGTTCGGCGCAGGCCTCGACGGCGGCGACATTGGCCGCTTCACGGGCGGCCATGGTGCTCTGCCAGAAGATGGCAAGAGCAAAGATGGCCACGAGCAGATAAAGGAAACTCTCCATGCGCGGCATTAAACCACGCGGGCTATGATGCTCGCCCTCGCAAACGCCCACCACACGGGAAAATGTATGCCGAATTCGCCTGCCGGAAACGTGGTTTTTTCGCCCGCGGTGCCCTGGGACCGCATCGATACCGTGCTGCTCGATATGGACGGAACTTTGCTGGATTTACGCTTCGATAACTGGTTCTGGCAGGACTATGTGCCGGGGCTTTGGGCAAAACCGCGTGGCTTGACGCTGGCGCAGGCGCAGCATGAGTTGGCGCCGGTATTTCAGGCCACCATGGGCACGCTGGCCTGGTACTGCATCGACCATTGGTCGGCCACGCTCGGCTTGGATATTCATGCCATTAAGGACACCGTGCGCGAGGAAGTGCGCTGGTTGTCAGGAGCAGAGGGCTTTTTGCAGGCCTTGCGCGCTGCCGGCAAACGCACTGTGCTCGTGACCAACGCGCACCCAGGAACGTTGGCGGTGAAGGAGCGGCAACTGGGCCTCTTGCATCGGCTTGATGCCGCGCACTCCACGCATGCTTTCGGGGCGCCGAAAGAAGACGCGCGCTTTTGGCCAGCACTGCAGGCCGCGGAGCCGTTCGACCCAGCGCGCACGCTGTTCGTGGATGACAGTCTGCCCATGCTGGCGGCTGCTACGGCGTTTGGTATCGCAGAAGTTCGCGCGGTGCGTTGCCCGGATTCAGGGCGGCCCGCGAAAGACACCGCGCACTGGCTGGCGGTGGATGGCGTGAAGGATTTGCAGGCAGGTCTCGGCGGCTGAGGATTGCCGCCGCCGAGACTGCCGACAGGCTTTAGCTGAACATGACGCCTGCGGTGGCAGCGAGCAGCGTTAGGCCGCCTGCAATCCACCAGAACTTCGCACCCAACTTTGCCGAGGCCGACTGCTGCTCGTGCTGACGATCGCGCCCGCGGTTGCGGCCACCACGACGACGACGGCGCTTTTGGCCATCGGCGCGCTCGCCCGTGTTCGCTGCGCCTTCGGCATGAGGTGCACCGGGGCCATCTGCGGGCTGGCCTTCCGGACGCGGACCACGCTGCCCACCTTCTGGGCGCGGGCCACGGCCGCCACCACGGTTGTCGGGGCGTGGGCCACGGTCCTGACGCGGACCGCGTTGGCCGTCGTTACGCGGTGCCTGAGTTGGACCCTGCGAAGACGTGTGCGGTGCGCTGGCGTCGACTGCGCCGACCGGCGCTGCCGCGCTGCCTGCCTCGGCGGCGGGCGCGTCTTCACGGCGCGGACGGTCGCTGCGCGGCGCGCCACGGCCACCACCATCGCGGCTACCGCCGCTGCGACCACCATCCCGACCGCCACCCGGGCCACCCGGGCCACCACGGCCACGCGGACCGCCGCGGCCACCACCGGCGTATTCGCGCTCCGGAGCGCGACCCGGGGCAATGACGGGCACGACCAGTTCCGGTTCGACGCGTTCCACTTTAATCTTGAAGCCGATGTAGGCCTCAATCTCGGGTAGCACGGCCACGTAGTCTTCGCAGCCGAAGCTGATGGCATCGCCCTCAGCGCCAGCGCGCGCGGTGCGGCCGATACGATGGACGTAGTCTTCTGGGTCGTTCGGCAAGTCGTAGTTGAACACGTGGCTGACATCGGGGATGTGCAGGCCGCGCGCGGCGACGTCCGTGGCGATGAGGATGGGCAGCGTGCCGTCGTGGAATGCGCCGAGCATCTTCAAGCGCTTGTTCTGCGGCACGTCACCGCTCATGGCTTCGGCGTGAAAGCCGTTCGCCTGCAGTCCGCGTTCCAGCATTTCGGCCGTGCGCTTCATGTTCACGAAGATGATGGTGCGCCTGGCCATGTTCCTGCGCAGCAAGCCGACCAGCAGGCCGGCTTTTTCTTCCATGGCTGGGTAGTAGATGACCTGACGGACACGGTCCGCGGTGACCTTCTCCGGCTCGATGCGCACTAACTGCGCTTCGTTCATGTGCTCGTAGGCTAGTTCCAGCACGCGCTGCGCGAGCGTGGCGGAGAACAGCATGGACAAGCGCGCCTCGGGCGGTGGCAGGCGGCGCATGAGGTAGCGGATGTCGACGATGAAGCCGAGGTCGAACATGCGATCCGCTTCGTCGAGGATCATGACCTGCACATGACGCAGTTCGAACACGTTCTGCTTGAAGAAGTCGATGATGCGACCCGGCGTACCGATGAGTACGTCGACGCCGTTCTCGAGGATGCGGCGCTGCTTCTCGTAGTCCACGCCACCGAAGGCCAGGCCGAGCGTCAGCCCGGTGTACTGGCCGAGCAGTTCGGCGTCCTTGTGGATTTGCACGGCCAGTTCGCGCGTGGGCGCCATGATGAACGCGCGCGGTGCGCTGGCGGGTTTCGACGGCGAGGCCGGTTCACGCAAGAGTTTGGCGAACATGGCGACGAGGAATGCCGCTGTCTTGCCGGTACCTGTCTGTGCTTGGCCCGCGACGTCGATGCCAGCCAAGGCCAGCGGTAAAGTGCCTGCCTGGATGGGCGTGCAGCGTTCGAAGCCGGCGTCCGCGATGCCGCGGGCCAGTTCTTCGGGGAGGTTCAGCGAACTGAAGCTGATGTTCGATAGCGCGTCGGAGGGAACGAAGGCAGGCTCGATGGCCTCGATGGTGTCTTCCTGGAGCGCATCGGGCGCGGGGGCTTCGGCTGCGGCTTCGACCGGAGTGGGCGCAAGCGCCTCGGTCGGGGTGGGAGCTGGCGCGGCTTCTATAGTGGCGCTGGCAAGGTTTTCAGGCTGATTTTCGGACTGTGGTCCGGTTTGTGGTTCTGTCACGGTATCCGCCGTTGGGCGCTATTCTGGAGGGCGAGGGAAGGGTGGGCTTGCAAAACGGGAACGGAAAGGGACACAATTCCCACCCATAGCGCGCCTGAAGGCGCGAATCCCGAAGCCCGGTTCCCCTCCGCCATGGTGCGCGTGGGTTGTAGCTGGTTGATTCTCAAGCCGACATTGTGCCGCATTAGGCAACGAACGTCACCCTCAAGCCCCTTTAACCGTCCCTTGTCCCGTTTCTGGCCGCTACCAAATGCGGCCCCTCCGGCTTCCGAAGGAAGTCAAATTGGGCACCGCAGTGCCTGTATTCATCCCATCGCAGAGAGGAATCCCCGCGTGAGCGGCAATAACATCATTCACACCAGCGACAGCACCTTCGAACAGGACGTTATCAACTCCGCCACGCCCGTCCTTCTGGACTTCTGGGCCGAGTGGTGTGGCCCCTGCAAGGCCATTGCGCCTGTGCTCGACGAAATCTCCAAGGACTACGCCGGGCGCGTTGTCATCGCGAAGATGGACGTCGATCAGAGCCGCGTCACGCCGACCAAGTTCGGTGTTCGCAACATTCCCATGCTCATGCTGTTCAAGAACGGCGTGCCGCATGCGCAGAAAGTGGGTTTGGTGAGCAAGACCCAGTTGGCCGCCTTCCTGGACCAGAACCTGTGAGGGGTTATCTCGGTAACCAAGGTGGCGGTGGCGGCGGCGGCAGCAATCAGGGCGGCGGCGGTAGCAATCAGGGCGGCGGTGGCGGCGGTCGGATGAAGGGTCCGCGTCGCGGCAACCGCGGCGGCAACCGTGGTGGTAACCGCGGCGGCGGCAACTACGGTAACGACGGTGGCCACCACCAGGGTTTGCCGGAAGACATGGGTGATGGCGAGGACCTTGGCATCATCAGTCCAACGGATCTCGAACGGGTCCGTCGCACGCTTAGTCTGAACGACCTCAAGCGCCGGCCCATCAGCGAACTGGTGCGCATGAGCGAAACGCTTGGCGTCGACAATGTCGCCCGCCAGCGCAAGCAAGATGTCATCTTCTCGTTGCTGCAGGCTCACGCCAGAAATGGCGAGGACATCTACGGCGACGGCGTGCTTGAAATTCTCTCCGACGGTTTCGGCTTTTTGCGTTCCGCAGACGGCAGTTACTTGGCGGGCCCCGATGACATCTACGTCAGCCCGGGTCAGATTCGGCGCTTCAACCTGCGGACGGGTGACAGCCTGTCGGGTCTCATTCGTCCCCCGAAGGAAGGCGAACGCTACTTCGCTCTCACCAAGGTCGGCGAGATCAACTTCGACGTGCCGGAAGGCGGACGCAATAAGGTTCTATTCGAGAACCTCACACCGCTCCACCCCACTTCGCGTCTGAAGCTTGAACGCGGCAACGGCAGCACCGAGGACATGACCGCCCGCGTCATCGACCTCTGCGCCCCGCTCGGCAAGGGCCAGCGCGGCCTTATCGTCTCGCCGCCGAAAGCCGGCAAGACCATGCTGTTGCAGAACATTGCTACCAGCATCACCTACAACCACCCGGATGTTTACCTCATCGTGCTGCTCATTGACGAGCGGCCCGAGGAAGTGACCGAGATGTCGCGTACCGTGAAGGGCGAAGTAGTTGCCTCCACCTTCGACGAGCCGGCCAGCCGGCACGTGCAGGTCGCGGAAATGGTCATCGAGAAGGCCAAGCGCCTCGTCGAGCACAAGCGCGACGTGGTCATCCTGCTCGACTCCATCACGCGCTTGGCGCGTGCTTACAATACTGTGGTGCCGAGCTCCGGCAAGGTGCTCACCGGTGGCGTGGACGCCAACGCCCTGCAGCGTCCGAAGCGCTTCTTCGGTGCGGCCCGTAACGTGGAAGAGGGTGGTTCGCTAACCATCATCGCCACAGCGCTCATCGACACGGGGTCCCGTATGGACGACGTGATCTTCGAAGAGTTCAAGGGCACCGGCAATAGCGAAATCCATCTCGACCGGCGCATCGCTGAAAAGCGCGTGTTCCCAGCCGTGAACATCAACCGCAGTGGTACGCGTCGTGAAGAACTCATCACGACCACCGACGAGCTGCAGAAGATGTGGATTCTGCGCAAGCTTCTCCACCCGATGGACGAGTTGGCGGCGGTCGAGTTCCTCATGGACCGCATGAAGGACACGAAGATGAATGCCGACTTCTTCGATTCGATGAAGCGAGGCTGATGGACTCGGCAACGGCGGCGGCCCTCGGGGCCGCCGACCCGGTCATGGCGGGAATCATCGCCTTGGCCGGGCCTTGCACTTTGCGGCCTGCGCCGCGACAGCAGCCGTACGAGTCGCTGCTTTCCGCCATTGCTCACCAGCAACTGAACGGCACCGCGGCAGCGACCATCCTGCGCCGCTTCCAAGAGTTGTTCCCCGCAAAGCAGCGCCTGCCGCGCAGTCGCTATCCGCAGCCTGCTGCCTTGTTGGCTGCCTCTGAAGAAACGCTGCGCAGTGCGGGTCTTTCACGCGCGAAGGTGTTGGCAGTGAAGGATATTGCCGCCAAGACCCTCGAAGGCTTGGTGCCGCCGCGCAAAGCGCTGGCGAAGCTCGACGACGAGACCATCATCGAGCAACTCGTTGCCGTGCGCGGCGTTGGCCGCTGGACGGTCGAGATGTTCCTGATCTTCACGCTAGGCCGCCCCGACGTGCTGCCGAGTGCGGACTTCGGTGTACAGACCGGTTTTCGGTTGGCCTATGGTTTGCCGGAAATGCCCAAGCCGAAGGCGTTGGCCGCGTTCGGTGAACGCTGGGCGCCTTATCGCACCACAGCGGCTTGGTATCTATGGCGCGCGGTGGACCTGCACAAGGCAGG
>CAIOHZ010000207.1 GCA_903858165.1 uncultured Pseudomonadota bacterium | reverse complement strand
GCAATGATGACCGCGTCTTTGGGTGCTTGGGCGACGAGCGAGTCGATCCACGCCTTCATCACGGCCGCACCACCTACGGGCCGGCCTGGTTCACCCGGGCCACCGTTAATCACTTGGCGCGCCTCGATGCGGCCGTGAAAGTCGTTGAAGGTGATGAGACGTATGCGCGCGGCCAAACCGGCACCACCTTCCGGCGAGACCCAGGAGACCATCGTGGCTGCCTGGTCGCGCTTTTCGATATCGGTAAGCATGCCTGCCGACTGCGCTGCCACCGCGGTTGTCCACAGCAGGCCGAGCAGGCTGGCCGACAGATTCAGGAGGCGAGGGGTCGTGGGGTAGGACATGGGCTCTCCGGGGTGCTGTTGGAGTTTACTCCCGCCGCGGACGCGGCCACACTGCGCGCTTCGCCGTGGTGCCAGCAGCTGCCCACGGCCATGCCATGGGGGCCTAGCGCCCCGGAGCGGACAAGCGATGATTCAGACCCTAATGACCTGGTATGCCAATGAACTGGCGAACGGCGGCTATTGGCTGGTGGCGGCGCTGATGGCGGCAGAAAGTTCCATCTTGCCGGTGCCTTCGGAATTGGTCATTCCGGTAGCGGCGCATGTGGCGGTGACCCGGGGCGGCATGACGCCCGAGGGTGTGGTTCTGGCGGGAACGATTGGGTCGTGGATCGGGGCGAGCATCATGTACTGGGGTGCCCGTCTGGTGGGGCGCCCGCTGGTGCTGCGCTTTGGCAAATATGTGCTGATATCCCCCCACAAGTTGGTGCAAGCGGAGGCTTGGAGCGACCGTTTCGGTGCCATGGGCATTTTCATTTCACGCCTGTTGCCGGTCATTCGGCACCTCATCGGTCTGCCCGCCGGTTTGGTGCGCCTGCACTACGGCTGGTATTCGCTGGCCACGCTCGTGGGCGCGGGCTTGTGGTGCAGCGTGCTGACGTGGGTGGGCATCAAGGCCGGTGAGGACCAAGCGCTGCTCCATGGCGACCTGACGCGGCTATCGCTGTGGTTTGTTGGTGGAGCGCTGCTGCTGGGCGCGCTGTACTACTTTTTGGTGCATCGCCTCGCGCGCCGCTAAAGAATCGCCAGCCAGCGTGCTTAGGTGCCGCGCGGCTTCGCGCGGTGGGTAGCCACTGCCGTGCGTGGGTCGTCGGGCCAGTAGTGCTTCGGGTAGCGGCCTTTCAGTTCTTTCTTCACTTCCGCGTAGCCGCGTGACCAGAAGCTTTCCAAGTCGCGGGTGACTTGCACCGGGCGGTGCCCCGGCGAAAGCAGGTGAAGTACCAACGGGACACGGCCACCGCCCAACCGGGGCGTAGCAGTCAGGCCGAACACTTCTTGCAAGCGCACCAGCAATGCCGGTGCGCTGGGCTCGGCATAGTCGATGGGGATGCGCGAACCTGAAGGCACCGTGAAATGGGTTGGCGCCAGCTCATCCAACGCACGCTGCTGTGGGCCATCGAGCATGGCCTGCAACGCGGCGTGCAAGTCGACGCGCGTTAGGTGCGAACGTCGCGAGAGGCCGTCCAGCCAAGGGCCTAGCCACGTGGGTAAGTTTTCCCACAAGTGCAGTAGGTCTGCGGCGGGCCAAGTGGCCGCGTCCAGCGCGCCATGGCGTAGGTGGATGGGGCCAGTAGCCAGCACATTGCCGATGAACGCTATGCGCTCGCGCAAGGCCTCGGCCGTTTGGTTCCAAGGCAGCGCCGTCGGGCCGATGCTGCGGATGCCCGCCAGTAGCGCCTGCCGCACGCGTTCCGGGTCCGACTGTCGTGCCTCACGGCTGTGTAGCACTAGTGCGCCGAAGATGCGCTCTTGCCGCGCTACCACGGCTTCTTCACGCGCGTCCCACACCACCCGCAGGCCTTCGCTGACGCCGCTGGCCAATACGGTATTGAACGCCGCTTCGTCGAAGGGTGCGGCCAGACTGATTTCCGGTTCGGCATCATTGGCGGTGCGGCCCCCATCGAGTTGCGCTACCGCAAGCCACGGCGCTTTGCCCAGCGGTTCTCCCGGTGGCAACAGCGCGCCGCGTCCTTGTGCCAGTAGATAGCGCGCCGGGCGTCCGCCCACTTGCGTGCCATCGCTGTCGTTGCTGCGGCGCTGTGCCACGCGGTCCGGGTACGCCAGTGCCACCAGCAATCCAGCAATCTCGTGAATTTCACGGAACGAAGCGGCGCCGGCGCGTTCGTCTACACCCAGCAACCGCCGGAACTGGCGCGACAACTGCCGCGCACTACGCAGCGCATTGGCATCGACTTGGCCGGGCAGGCTGCCGCCTTCGTTGGCGCGTTCCAGCCATTGCAGCCGGGTGCGCAGGTCTGCATCGCGTGGACCACTGCGCGACAATACATCGCGTTCTGCCAGCAAGGCGGCCAGGTCCGCGGCGAGCGCCCCATGCCCTAGTGCTTGCCCGCGCAGCAGCATATGGGCGAGGCGTGGGTGAACGCCCAGCGCGGCCATGGCACGGCCATGCGGCGTAATGCGGTGGTCGTTGCCGATGGCACCTAACCGGCCGAGCACCTCGCGGGCCTGGGCTAGCCCTGCCGGTGGCGGTGGGTCCAGTAGGGCCAAGGCGTTGGCATCTTGCACGCCCCAGCAGGCCAGTTCCAAAGCCAAGGGCGCGAGGTCTGCTTCCAACAGTTCCGGAGCCGCCGCGGCAGGCAGGCTCTTGTGCGCTTCGGCGGTCCACAAGCGATGGCATTCGCCAGCGCGCGTGCGGCCTGCCCGGCCTTGGCGCTGGTCGGCAGCCGCGCGCGAGACGCGGCTGGTGGTGAGCCGGCTCATTCCGCTCACCGGGTCGAAGCGCGCGCTGCGGGCCATACCGCTGTCGATGACCACGGTGACGCCATCGATAGTCAGCGAAGTTTCAGCAATGCTGGTCGCCAATACCACCTTGCGCCTGCCGGGCACGGCTGGCCGCACCGCGAGGTCCTGTTCCGCTGCGGGCAAGTCGCCATACAACGGCCGCAAGTCCGTGTTGGGCGGCAGTCCGCGCTCTTGCAGGGCACGCGCGACGCGGCGGATTTCCGGGGCGCCGGGGAGAAAAACCAGCAGGTCGCCTTCGCCCGGCTGCGCCAACACTTCCAGTACTTTGGCTGTTGTGTCGCGTAGCGGGTCGTCTGGCGCGCGCGGTGCGTAATACACCGATACCGGGAAACTGCGGCCAGCAGAAGTGACCCGCGGTGCTGGCGTGCTGCTGCCACCGAGCAGGCGAGCCACGGCCTCGCCGTCCAGCGTGGCGGACATGACGACCAATTTAAGATGCGTGGCCAAGGTGCGCTGCGCTTCGAGTGCCAAGGCAAGCCCCAGATCCGCATTCAGGCTGCGTTCGTGAAATTCGTCGAAGAGCAGGACCGCGACGTCTTCCAGCGCTGGGTCGTCCTGCAGCAGTCGGGTGAGCAAGCCTTCGGTAATGACTTCAACGCGTGTGCGTGCGGACACCTGCCGGTCGAAGCGCATGCGGTAGCCCACGGTTTGGCCCACGGGCTCGCCGAGCGTGGAGGCCATGCGCACCGCCACGGAGCGCGTGGCGAGCCGCCGCGGTTCCAGCATGAGGATACGGCGGTCACCGCGCCAAGGGGCGTCGAGCAGCGCCAAAGGCACCACGGTACTCTTGCCGGCGCCGGGCGGGGCCTCAAGCACGACGGCCGGATATTCCGCCAGTGCAGCCAGCAATGCTGGCAAGGCCTCGACAATCGGCAGGGCGGGCAGTAGCGTTCGCGACATGGTGCGTATTGTGAAGGGTTTGCAGCGGCTGCGGAGTGGTAGGGCTTCGGCCATGCGTGGCGTGGCTCTGGCTGCCTTGTTGACGGGTTGTGGGGCAGGGCCCGAGCGTCTCCCTGCGCCGCCATCGTTGATGGTGCCAGTACCTGCTACGGCGGTAACCCTGCCGCCAGTCGCCGCCACTGCGCTGGCGCAGTTGGGCGTTCCTTACCGCTTGGGCGGCGCAGACCCTTCCGGGTTCGATTGCAGTGGGTTAGTGCAGTGGGCCTTCGCCGCTACTGGGGTTGCGGTGCCGCGCACCACCGAAGAGCAGTTCACTTGGTTTCGCCCCGTGTCACGTGAGGAACTGCAACCCGGCGACTTGGTGTTCTTCCGCTTGCCACAGCCCCACGTGGGGATTTACTTAGGCAGGGGCGAGTTCGTGCATGCGCCTACCACGGGCCGTGCCGTAGAGCGCGCGCGGCTGGATTCGCCATGGTTCATTTTGAGTTTTGCCGGTGGTGGTCGCGTGCCGGCGGAACAACCTGCTTTGTAGGCGGGAGCTTGCTGCCCATCGTCGCGTGCAAACTCGCTCTTACCGCGCGCGCTTGAATGCCTCGTAGCAAATGAGCTCGATATCCGGCGAATAGTAGCCTGCCTTCACGGGTTCCGTGCGCAGCAGGTCGGTACTCAGGTACTTCTTGTTGTCATCGCAAAAGATGGTGACTACTACTGCTTCTGGCCCAAGTGTTTCCTGCACTTGCAGCGCGGCCAGAAAATTGGCGCCGCTGGAGATGCCAAGGCCCAGTCCGAGTTGCGAGGCCAACTTCTGCGCGAGCAAGATGGCATCGCCATCGGCCACATCAATAATCTCGTCCAACTGGTCGAGCTGTACGATGGCCGGGATGAATTCGTCGGAGATGCCCTGGATGCGGTGCTGGCCCACTTTGCAGCCCGTGGCGAGTGTTGGCGATTCCGCAGGCTCCATCGGGTGCACGCGAATGCCCGGGTAGCGTTCGCGCAAAAAGCGGCCGGTACCCATGACAGTGCCACCCGTACCCACGCCCGCTACGAACGCATGGGGCTTGAGGCCACGCGCTTCGAGCTGCGCTGCAATCTCGGGGCCCGTCGAAGCGTAATGGGCATCGGCATTCGCGCCATTAGAAAACTGGCAGGGCAGGAACACGTTACCTTGCTCGCTGCGTAGTTGCTCCGTCAGCCCGATGCTGCCGAGGAACCCGCCTTGCTGTTTCGAAACCGGCTCGATGCGGGCGCCGAATGAGCGAATGAGTTGTACGCGCTCTTGGCTCATCCAGTCGGGCATGTAGATGACCACCGGGTGGCCCAACGCGCGGCCGATGGCGGCAAACGCTATTCCCGTGTTGCCACTGGTAGCTTCGGCGATGGTTTCACCTGGCTGCACTGCACCGCTGAGGTAGGCGCTTTCCATGATGTGGAGCGCCATGCGGTCTTTGATACTGCCGGTAAGGTTGAGGTGCTCGGCCTTGGCATAGAGGCGCCGCGGCTGGCCACGGAACCGGAAGGAAACTTCCAGCAGTGGCGTGTTACCAACCATCTCGCGGATAGCGTTAAAGCGCTCGAGGCATTGGCGGGACGTAAGGGCGATATCCATACGTCATTGTAGGCTGCACCGGGGCCGCGGACGCAGCGAATACTACCGTAGGGTTTACAGGCCTCTTAGCAGTAGCGCTGGCGTTCCTTCACCTTGGCAGCAGGAGCAACCCGGCTGCCAGTAGAGACGAATGCCAGTAGAGACGAAGCGGGCTCAGGCCTTTTTGATCCAAGACTTGCACCAGCCCGCGGCGAGCACGTGCTTGCCGCCGAAGATGCTGCAGGGGCCCTGCTTGTCGGTGGCCTTCGCTTGGTACAGCGCACAGTTGCCGCAGATAGCGCCGGCCTTGTACGCAGCGTCCTTGGTGGTCTTGGCATTGGCTACATAGCCGAGCGCCTTGGCAGTGGGGTCCTTGGCGGGGTCGACGAGCGGCAGCGCAGTGCCCGCATTGGCCTGCGTGGAGGCGACGACCACCGGGATGGCGGCCAGCGAAAGGAAGGCGCCCTTCAGCACCGTACGACGCGAAAGATTCTGCTCGCTCATGAAACAACTCCAGAAAACAGGTTGGACTTCGGGGGCAGGTACAGGGGGCACCGTGCCACTGGGAGCATTTTACCGCTTTTGCATTGCACACCGGTGGGCATAGTTGTCCTGAACAACAGCCAGTTCGACCACTGAATTGGAAATGGTTGCAGTGGTGAGCGGATTATTTCTGGCTTAAATTGCAGCGAATGCGAATGATTCGCGTTTTCGCTTTCCGAAGTTCAGTTAGCGTCTTGCTTGCCTTCCGACTGCTCGTCTTCCTCTTCCGGCGCGTAGGGTTCGCGTAGATCGAAGAGGTACGGTGTCGTGTCGTGGCCATCGGCGAACAACACATCACCCAGGAAAAAAGAGCCCAGCGGAAAGCCCATGCCTGCCGGACGGAAGCGGGGGTCGTGCCTGAACATGGTCCACTCGCGCCATGCGGTTGCACGGACATCGAGTGCTGCCAACATGGTGGTGCTGTAACGGGTTCGCGCGCGGCGCGCGGCTACGGCGCCCGCTTCGCCAAACAAGGCGCGGCGCGCCAAGTGCAGTTCCCATGCGGCAACTTCCGGGCGCAGCAACTGAATGCGTGCCAATTCTCGGCCGACACGGCCTTTACGCTTCGCTGGTGTGGATGGTTCACGCATGGGAGATACTTTCCCACGAAGCCTGTTCCCGAAACCCCGAACCACGTCACGACATGACAGTCTCGTGACCAAATTGAGGATCAATTCAGCGTGTTTTTCGACGTTGCACAGCTGCTTGCGATAGCTGGTTTTACATATGCTGTCGTTGGTACGGTTTACCTCTGGTACGGGTTGGCCTGTGTACCCCGATTGGGTGATGTAGTCGTGCCTGATGACTGCGGCAATTCCCAGCCATCGCGTTTGCCTGTTCCTCGCGTGTCCGTCATTGCACCAGCCTGTAATGAGGCGGTGGCCATTGAAGCGGCGGTGCGTGGGTTTCTCGCTTTGGATTGGCCCCGGCTAGAAGTCATTGTCATCAATGACCGCTCGACGGATGGCACCGCTGCCGTGTTGCAACGGTTGGAGGCCGAGGGCGACGCACGTCTACGCGTACTGACCATTGCCGATTTGCCTACTGGTTGGCTGGGAAAGAACCATGCGAACGCACAGGGTGCAGCGTTGGCGCAAGGCGAATGGCTATTGTTCACCGATGCCGACGTGCAACTACAGCCGCAGATACTCGCGAAGGCTATGGCGCACGCCGTAGCGGAGGGCTTCGATCACATTGCCGCGGCGCCGGAAGCGCGCTTGCCCGGCGGCGTGCTGTCGCAGTTCGCCTTGTACTTTGCCTTGTTGTTTTCGGTGTGGGCACGGCCGTGGGCGGCGCGGAACCCGCGCAGCAGGGCCCATGTGGGTATTGGTGCTTTCAATCTGGTGCGCCGCAGCGTTTACGACGCTGCCGGTGGGCACGCTGCCGTGCGCCTGTGCCCTGACGACGACCTCGAACTGGGTCGGTGCCTCAAGTTGGTTGGCGGACGGCAGGACTTTGTGTTCGCCAATGGCCTTGCCGCCGTGGATTGGTATGGCAGTTGGGGCGAAGTGCGGCGCGGGCTGATGAAGAACCTGTTTGCCGGCGCGGGCTATTCGGTGCCGCTGGTACTGGTGGGCGCCGTGGCCCAACTGTGGCTGTTGGCCTGGCCCGTGCCGGCGCTGCTACTCACCAGCGGTCTCACTTGGTGGCTGAACCTTGGCATTCTTCTAGTGCTGGGGGCACAGGGCTGGTTCGCGGCCCGATGCTTTGGCGGGGGCCGCTATGGCGGCTGGCTGTTGCCGCTGTTTGCCGTGTTTGGCAGCTACCTCATGCTGCGGTCCATGGCTTTAGCGCTGGCGAACGGCGGGATCGAGTGGCGAGGTACCTTTTATTCACTAGCGGAGTTGCGGGGTTTTCCACGGCGCGGAAAGTAGTAAGCAAGGCTTATTAATAATGATAAGCTTGGCTTATGAATTCCCCGGACCCTGCTGCCCAAACCTTGCCCTTTGCGCTGACGGTCTATGACGTGGCGCGCTTCATGCGCCGCGCCGTGGATGCGCGCGTGCGTACGTTGGGCCTGTCCATGGCCCAGTGGCGCACGCTGGCGCACTTGTACCGTATGGAAGGCTGCCGGCAGGCGGCCTTGGCCGAGGTCTTGGAAATCGCTCCCATCACGCTGGGCCGCCTTTTGGACCGCATGTGTGCCCAAGGCTTGGTGGAGCGCCGCCCCGACCCGGGCGACCGTCGCGCCTTTCAGTTGTACCTGCTGCCGGCAGCCCGCCCGCTGCTCGACGATGTGCGCAGTCTTTCCATCAAGGTGATGGCAGAGGCCATGGCTGGCGTCCCCGCTGAACGCCAAACCGAATTGTTGCACTGGCTGTCCGTGGTCCGTTCGAATCTTGAAGCCTTGCAACCTGCCGGCGAACCGCCGGTGGCTGATGTTGTAGATGAGGAATTGCCATGAATAACGACGCCCCGCCTGTTTCGTCGCGCTGGCGCCCGCTCTTGCTGGGCGCCATTCCACTGGTCTTGCTGGCGGGCGCTGGCTATTACCTCATCACGCATGCCCGCTTTGTCAGCACGGACAATGCCTATGTGAAGAGCGATATGAGCGAAGTGGCACCGGAGGTTTCCGGCACCATTCGCGAAGTTCGCGCCGTGGAAAATACGTCGGTGAAGAAGGGCGACGTCTTGATGGTGGTGGCGGGTCCGAGTCTCAAGATTGCAGTCGAAGGCGCTGAGGCCAAGCTCGACATGGCGTTGACGGACCTTCGTTCGCAGATGGCTACGCGTGCGCAGCGCGTATCCATGTTGGCTGCCACTAAAGCGGATTACGCCTTCGCCAGCAAGAATCTGGCGCGTCAGCAGGCGCTGACGGCGCGCGGCTTGTTGCCTGCTGCGAAATTGGAGGAAGCGGAAAAAGCCGCTCAGGATTCCGCTTCGTATATCGTGCTGCTGGAGCAGGAGATTCGTCGTATCGACGTGGGTCTTGGGCCGGCGGCAGGTGGCAACCTCGAAGCGCACCCGTCCGTCCGTGCCGCTCGCGCAGCCTTGTCCGCCACGCGAGTGGATTTTTCCCATTTGGAAGTCATTGCGCCGCGCGCTGGTATTGCCAGTCGCGTGCCACAAGTGGGCGACCATGTGACGGCTGGCCGACCGATCCTCGCCATCGTCGATTCTACAGACCTGTGGATAGAAGCGAATTTCAAGGAAACGGACTTGGAGTACGTGCGCGCAGGCCAAACCGTGGAAGTGGACCTGGATACCTATTCGCACCGCGTCTGGCAGGGCAAGGTGGAGAGTATCTCGCAAGCCACGGGCGCCGAGTTCGCCGTGCTGCCGCCGCAAAATGCCAGTGGCAACTGGGTGAAGGTAGTGCAGCGGGTGATGGTGCGGGTGCGGATTGAGCGCCGCGCCGATGACCCGCCGTTGCGAGCCGGCATGAGCGCGACGGTGAAGATTGATACTGGTGAACGGCCCTTGCGCGAGCGCTTGTTCGGAGCACGCTGATGGCGAAGTTGGGGCGCGGCTGGTTGGTCGCTGCGTCGGTGACCGCCGTGTTGGTCTATACCATCGACGCCACGGTGGCGAATATTGCCTTGCCGTACATGCAGGGCTCGCTGCAGGCCTCGCAGGATCAGGCAGCGTGGATTCTCACTTCGTACATTGTCGCTAGTGCGGTGTGTACGCCGCTGGCGGGCTACTTGGCGACGCGTTATGGCATTGGGCGCGTGCTGGTAATCAGTGTCGGTCTCTTTACGCTGGCCTCCGTGCTGTGTGGCCTGGCGACTTCCCTGGCGCAGATGGTGGTGTTTCGTGCGCTGCAGGGCGGCATGGGGGCTTCGCTTGTACCGTTGTCACAGGTCTTGCTGCTGAAGGCCTACCCGCCAGCCCTGCATGGGCGGGCAAATGCCTTATGGGGCATGGGCGTGCTGGTGGGGCCCATTCTCGGACCATCACTCGGTGGTTGGCTCACGGAGTTCTATGGCTGGCGCTGGGCCTTTCTTATCAATTTGCCGGTCGGCATCGTTTCCGTTCTGGGTTTGTTGGCCACCATGCCAAAAGATGAGCCGGACAAGACCCGTCGATTTGACCGCATGGGGTTCCTCTGGCTTTCTGCCGCCGTGGGTATCTTGCAATTGGGTCTGGACCGGGGCCACGGACAGAACTGGTTTCAGTCCACGGAAATCATTGTTGAGTTCGCCTTGGCGGGCTTGGCTTTTTATCTGTTCGTGGTGCATTCCATGACGCACCGTTCCCCCTTCATTCCATTGAAGTTGTTCGCCGACCGGAACTTCGTGCTCGCGATGGGCATTAGTTTCTGTATGGGCTTTTTGATTGTGACGCCGGCCGCGCTGCTGCCCCAGTTTCTGCAACAGGTGCAGGGTTACCCGGTGTTGACGGCCGGACTCATGATGGCCTCGCGCGGCGTGGGTGCCATTATCACGACCATCTGGCTGGGCCAGAACGCCATGAAGTTCGACACGCGCTGGCTTGCTGGCTTCGGTATGTGCGTTACCGCAGTTTCCATGGTGATGTTCATGCAGATGTATGTGGATACACCCGCATGGTGGCCCATGTTGGGTGCGTTCATTCAGGGCGTAGCTATCAGCTTCTTGTTCCTCCCGGTAACGAACATGGCTTATGCAACGCTGCCACCGCACTTGCGTACCGATGGTGGTGCGACGGCAAGTCTTTGTCGAAACATCGGGAGCAGTGTGGGGTTGAGCTGGATATTCGCGCAGGTGCTCGATGGCGCCCAACGCAACCGGGCCTATATGACGGAGCACCTGAGTGCCTTCGACACGCAGCACTGGTTGGGCCTGACACCCGCATTGGAGCGCGTGGGTGGCATGGCGCCCAATGGCGCGGTGGACCCCAGCACGCTGGCCGCGGTGATTGGGCCGGAGATGGCCCGACAGGCAGCCGCCATTGGCTACGATAACGGCTTCGCCATTATGGCTTTCGCTACCCTGCTGGCCCTGCCACTGGTGCTATTGATGAAGCCGCCGAAGCGGCTTTAGCGTGCGCCGCACCTTCAGTACCTTCTTAGTGCAGCGGGTCGAAAGGGTTGCTGGCGGCGGGGCGCTGGAAGGCTGCGAGATGCACGACGCGATTCCGCGCGAGCAGTGCGCCGCCGGTGATGCGCCGGCTCTGTAACCGTACTTCGTCCGCGTGCGGCGCATTCGCGCGGTGCGTAGCGGCTGTGCCCAGCTGCTTTTCGGCAGCAGCCACCACCACTTGAGCGATGAATGCCTCGACACACCGCATACCTAAGGGGCGTTGCGTACCGCGGCCGGCGTTTAGCGCGTCCAGCGCGTAGCTACGCACCAACTGCGGGAACATGGCGCTGAAGGTTTCGGGGGCATCGAAGACTTCGAGGCCTACTGGCTCTTCGTTGATGATGAATACACCGCCCACTTGGCGCGGCAAGGCATGAAAGACGCGCGCGAACTGCCCGAGATGGAACTCCGTGCTATCGAACACGTCGAGCTGGTGGGGCTGCACCGGGCGGCCCGACGAGGGCAGGTGTGCCACGCGGGCACGACCGCCGGGCCCGACGAGCATCGAGGGGCGAACACGGGCGCCGGGCACGGAAAGACGGCGTTCGGGTGCTACGTAGAGGACATCGCGGCTGCCCGCGTTTTCGCAGTAGAGGCCCCCAGCCTCGCCGACCACAGCGCCCTGCGCTACCGCTGTGACGCGAGCAGCGCCCTGCGCGACCGCGGCTTCGAGGGTGAGGTAGTCCGCTTGCGTGTCCGTGCGGGCCAGCAGCGGCACCACCGCCAGACTATCGAAAGCGGTGGCGGGGCCAAGTTGCAGCTTCAGGAGCGATTCGTTCAGCAGGTTCATGTGCTTTCCTCCAAGACCATATCCACGATGGGGGATAGTGTGAGGAGGGGGGTGGCTCAGGAGACGAGCCACTTGATGAGCCTACTGTAAAAAAATTCAGTATCCGGGTTTGGCCCAGAGTTTAGCGCTCTGATTAACCTTGGGCCGTGAGGGCGTTCGCCAGTTCCGTACGTACCCGCGCCTGCAGTTCGGGCGGACCCAGTACCTTCACGGTAGCGCCGTGCTTCAAGATATCCATGACCAGTTCGCGGTCATCCGCGTAGGGCACTTCCAGGACAAAGCTGCCGTCCGGCTGCCACGCCCCGGACTGGTTGTCGTGCCAGCGTTCGGCGGCCACCCAACGCGCCCGTTCGGCGGTGAACTGCAGCCGCGCGCGGTGCCGCGGTACGCCCGAGAAGATGCCGTAGCTTCCCGAAAGGACTCGGTCGAGTTCGTTTGCGTCGATGTCCGTGGCGGGCGTGTCCTGCACGTTGGCGGCTTCCATGGAGTCGAGAGCGAAGCGCCGCAGGGCGTTTTCGCGGTGGCACCAGGCATCGAGGTACCAGTTTTCGCGGTAGTGCAGTAGGCGCTGCGGCGAGACTTCGCGGTCTTTGCGAAGGCCGCTGGTACGCGAAAAATAGGTGAGTTGCAGGCGCCGGCGGTCCAGCGTGGCGCCGGCCACAGCCTTGAACGACGCAGGCTCCAGGCGACGCGCGCCTTGGGCGACCAGCCGGACGCGGGTGCGCAAGGAATCCATGCCGTGGTCCCCTTGGTCCACCAGTTGGTGGATACGCGCGCGAATGGGGGCGAGGTCTTGCCCAAAATAGCCCGGTTGCAGGCTTTCCAGAAGCGTGTCCAGCGTGAGCAGTGCCTGCAGTTCTTCGGAGTTGAACCAGAGGCCTGGCAGAGGCTGACGGTCCGTTTCTGCGAGCCGGTACCCGCCGGCTGCCGCGTCCCAATGGATGGGAACCTGCAGCCGATCTTTCATGTACTCGAGGTCGCGCTTGAAGGTGGCGCGGGAAATTTCCAGTTCTTCTTCGAAGGCTTGGCGGGTGACTACGCGCCGCGACTGGAGCATGAGCTGGATTTTCTGGAAGCGTTCGGTGCGGTCCATGCGGGCGCCTTGATTGGGTGGCTCAGAATAGTGGCTCAGGCGCTTGCACGATACGCCATCCCGGGCTCATTGCGTGAGCCACTTGGCTGGCTGGAGAAACTTAATGCTGTAGCGGGACCCGGTTTGGCTAGACGGCGCGCACGCCATGGGCGAGGCTTGTCGCTGGTTTTCCGATCTGCAGGGGTACCTACTCCCATGTCCGTCAGGTTTCTCCAGGTTTTTGCATGAAGACCTTGCTCATCGTCCACGCCGGCCACGCCGGCGGGCGCGTGGCGCAGTTGGTAGCAGCGGCACTGGAAGGCGTGGAGCAGGTGCGCGCGGAGCTCGGCGACGACAGCGTGGCAGTGCATTGTGTGCCGGCCTTGCAGGCCACGGCTGCGGATGTGCGCGCGGCGCATGGCGTATTGCTCGCCACACCAGAGCACTTTGGCTACATGGCCGGTGCCATGAAGCATTTCTTCGACACGACGTTTTACGCGCTGGAGCCGCACACCGTGGGTCTGCCGTATGCGCTGTTGGTCACTGCAGGGCAAGATGGAGCGGGTACGCTGGCGAGCGTGGAGCGCATCGTCACCGGTTACCGCTGGAAACGCGTGGCGGCACCGCTGCTGGTGGTGGGCGAACCACAGGCAGCGCACTTCGCCGCCGCGCGTGAACTGGCCGCGGGCCTTGCCGCCGGGCTCGCCGTAGATGTTTTCTAGAGGCGAAGCGCCTTTGATGTTTTGCGTTTGAATTTTTGCGACTACGGGAGCCTAAGCACATGCCGCGTCGTTTCGTGGACCTGTCCATCTATCTCGAAAATGATGTCATCTCCGACCCACCGGGGTTTCGCCCACGTATCGAGTATGTAGACCACACGCAGTCCTTGCCGCAGCTGACGGGCTTCTTTCCCGGGCTGAAGGCGGAAGACTTGCCGGATGGCGAGGCCTGGTCGCTGGAGAAAGTGGAACTCATTACCCACAACGGTACCCATCTCGATGCGCCCTACCACTTCGCTTCCACCATGAATGGCGGTGAGCGCGCCATCACTATCGACGAGGTATCACTGGAATGGTGCTTCCAGCCCGGTGTGAAGCTGGATTTCCGCCACTTCGCAGATGGCTACGTGGTAACGCGTGCTGATGTCGAAGCGGAACTCGCGCGGATTGGTCACGAACTGCAGCCGCTGGAGATCGTCGTCATCAACACCAGCGCGGGCCAGCGCTATGGCGCGGATGACTACGTGGCCGCCGGCTGCGGCATGAGCAAGGACGCCACGTTAGCGCTGCTAGAGAAGGGCGTGCGCTTGACGGGCACCGATGGCTGGAGTTGGGATGCGCCGTTTTCCTACACAGCGCAGAAGTACGCTGAGACTGGCGACGCCTCGCTCATCTGGGAAGGACACAAGGCCGGGCGGGAAATTGGCTACTGCCACCTGGAAAAGTTGCACAACCTCGAAGTGTTGCCCGCCACGGGTTTCACCATCTCGTGCT
>CAIOHZ010000206.1 GCA_903858165.1 uncultured Pseudomonadota bacterium | reverse complement strand
TGGTCCACAGCCACGCCTTGTTCACCTGCAGGTCTGAAATGGTGGCCACTGCCATGAACGCCGTGGCCAGCCAGGCCACCGGCATGGTGTAGACGCCCAGCACCAGCGCGGTACCCACCGCGAACTCGAACGCCGTGGCGAACTTCACGAACAGTTCATGGTCCCCTATTGAGTCGTTTCCCTTGGTATCTTTCTAGCATGAATACTTCGGCCGTACTTCCGCTTCGCCGGCCTGCTGTACCACGGCATCTCTGCTATGCCGCTACTAGTCCATTTATCAGAAACTGGCGAAACAGCACCATGGGGCAATTGTGGCGGTGAGGTAGTTGCCTAAAACTGCAGGAACTGGCAAAAGTGTTGCTGTTTCCTGCGGGACGCCAATGGAACTCGTTCAAGGGAAGATGATGCCTGGTGCTGCCGAAGGTGGTGCACACGCCTTGCGCAAGATTGTGGCCGTGGTCGACGACGACCCGGGGATTTTGCGTGCGCTCGTCAGTTGGCTGGCTTACTACCAGTTACGCGCTACCCATCACTCCTCCGGCGAAAGTCTGCTAAGCCTGCTGCATCCCAGAGACGGCAACCTACTCATGACGGTTGATGTCATGGATGCAGTGCCGTTCGTGCTTGCTGGCGCCGTGCTGGACGTCAATTTGGCTGGCATATCCGGCATGGAAGTAGCGCGTCGTTTGCGTGCTTTGTGCCCACACTTGCCTATCGTGGTGGTCACCGCCCTGCCGGAAGATGCCCTGGACCGCTACGGCGTGCTGCCCGAGGGGGTGCAGTGCTTGCGTAAGCCATTCGACCTCGATGCCCTTGAAGCGGCGCTATTCCCCTTGCTGGAACAGCCAGCCTTGAAGAACTGAGCGGGCCGCCTTGGACACCTTTACCACGCTGACCATGATTGCCAGCATCTCCATCACCGTGCCTGTAGTGGCCTGGGTGGCTGTGGGTGCCCCGCGAAGTGGCGGAGGCATTTACTGGTTCTTGGCGACGTTATTCGGGGGCATTGGCATTGGTGTTGCCCTCATCCGCCCATCCTTGTCTTTCCTGCACCCGTTCGTCCTCGATCAAATCACCAATTTTGGCGTATTTCTGGCATTGCTACTGCGTTGGCGTGCCATGGAAGAACAAGTCGGCAAGCCATGCCCATGGAGCCGGGTGGGCATGGATCTAGCGGTCTTCGGTGCTGTCCTTTCAGTTTTGTATCTGTTGAACTTGGAGATCGCAAGATCAGTCTTTCTGAGTCTTCTTTACGCCTACGTCACCTGGAAATTGTTCACGGCGTCGCGCGCCCTTTACCGCGAGATGCCAACCTTGGCGGTTAGGCTCTGCGTCGTCTTCGCTTTCATGTTGCTGGTGAGTTTCTCGGGTACGGCTTTGTTTAGCCTGCAGGGTGAGCCGTTTCGCGCGTTGGGCCCCGGCCATTTTGTCAACGCAACTGCCCTCATCTCCTTTGGCGCCAGTATGCTCACGAATTTCGTCTGGGTCGGCGTGGTTTCTTACCGTACCAACGAAGCCCGCGAGCAGGCATTGTTGGAATATGAACGCGAAGAGCGGCGGGCCCAAATCAGTCGTGAACTCGCCCGGGTTGAAGCAAAAAGCAGTATTGAAGTCCTGTCTACGGGTCTTGCTCATGAATTGGGCCAGCCCTTGGCCGCCATGCTTACCGCCGCTCAGTTGTGTCGGCGCATGGTGGATGATGGCCTAGTAGACAACCGCACTGCCTCGGCATTGCTGGACAGCATTCTGTCTTCGGTAACTCGCGCCACGGCCATCATCGAGAAGACACGCGTTACCCACTTGGCCGCTTCGCCTTCCGCTAGCGTCAGCGATGTTGCGGAAATCATCGAGCAAACCGTGGCGCTGGGTGCGTCCGACGCGGCAGCAATCGGCGCGCAGGTCTCGTTTAACGTTGCCGCCACGCCCCTGCGGGCGCGTATTGATCCCGTTCATCTCTCGCAGGTGCTGGCCAATGTCTTGCGGAATGCGGTACAGGCGTTGGGAAATTCGCCTGTTCGGCAAATATTCATCAAGGCGGAACCGGAACTTAAATCCATCCGCATCACTGTGACGGACACGGGCCCGGGTATTTCCACAGCAGCGCTGGAGCGAGTTGGTAGCCTTTTCTTCACAACCCGTCAGGAAGGCCTTGGAATGGGCCTGGCGGTGTCCCGCGAGATTCTTGCCGGCTGTGGGGGAGCACTGCAGCTGCAGAACGTTGAGACCGGTGGGCTGCGAGTAACGCTGGAGGTGCCAAACGATGCCGATTGACACCTATAGCGCCCTGGTTCTTTTGGCCTACGCCATGATATTGCTGC
>CAIOHZ010000205.1 GCA_903858165.1 uncultured Pseudomonadota bacterium | reverse complement strand
TAGGTGCGGCCATAGGACGGCCAGTTGCGACCATCGGCTTCATTGCCGAGCTGTTGGTCATCGACGGGCGGCTGGGCCACCGCCGCGAAGACGACGTTAGCGGCTAGCAAGAAGCCGGGGGTGGCCCTCGCGATGGTGGAAAATCGCGCCGGCAGGCTGGCGTTAGTTCGTGTCATGAATACGTCCCCGGAAGCTATCGACCACAACACCGCTAGCGCAGGTCTTTGAAGCCCTTGCCTTCGGCCACCAGCTTTTCTAGTAGCGGCGACACTTGCAGCCAGTGGTCGCCAGATTCCGCCGCATAGTGGCGCAGACGCTCCAAGGCCTTCGGCAAGCCCACTTCGTTCTCTGCCCAGTGCATGGGGCCACCGCGGTACGCCGGGAAGCCATAGCCGTAGAGGTACACCACGTCGATGTCGCTAGCACGGGCGGCCACGCCCTCGCGGAGCACCTCGCAGCCTTCGTTCATCAGCGCCAACATGCAGCGCTCCAGAATTTCTTCGTCCGTGAACGCGCGGCGGGTGATGCCGCACTCGGCAGACACCTGCTCGATGATGCTGGCCGTGAGCGCCGAGGACCGTGGCGTACGGTCACCGGGCAAGTAGTCGTAATAACCGCCGTTGGTTTTTTGGCCGCAGCGGCCGGCCTCTACCAAGCGGTCCGAGGCGCGCGTCACGCGTTCATCGAAGCTGCCGGGTTCACGGTCTTGCCGCGAACGGTAGCCAATGTCGAGGCCGGCCAAATCCCACATCTGGATGGGGCCCATAGGTAGACCGAACTTGCGAATGACCGCATCCACTTGTTCCGGCGTGGCGCCGTCCAGCACACAACGATTGGCCTGGTAGCCATACGCACCGAGCAAGCGGTTGCCGATGAAGCCATCGCGGTTGCCGCACACCACGCCCACCTTGCTGATACGACGCGATACGCCCATGACCGTGGCGAGTACGTCTGGTGCCGTCTTGGCGCCGCGCACAATCTCCAGCAGCTTCATTACGTTCGCCGGCGAGAAAAAGTGCGTGCCGACCACGTCCTGCGGGCGAGCAGTGACTGCCGCTATGTCGTCGATGGACAGATAAGACGTGTTGGTAGCGAGAATGGCGCCCGGCTTGGCCACGGCATCCAGCTTCGTGAATACCTCCTTCTTGATGGCCATCGTCTCGAACACGGCTTCGATGATGAGGTCGGCGTGGGCAAGGTCCGCGAATTCCAGCGTGGGCTTCAGCAAGCCCATGCGCTGCTCCACTTGTTCGCTGGTGAGCTTGCCCTTGGAAGCGGTGGCTTCGTAGTTGCGCCGAATAACACCAACGCCGCGGTCCAAGGCTTCCTGCTTCACTTCGAGCAACGTCACCGGAATGCCGGCGTTCAGGAAGTTCATGGCGATGCCGCCACCCATGGTGCCGGCACCGATGATGCCCACCGTCTTCACTTCGCGCGGCACCACGGAATCGTCGACGCCCGCGACCTTCGCAGCGGTACGCTCGGCGAAGAACACGTGGCGCAGCGCTGCGGACTGCGGGTGCATCATGCAGGCCATGAACGCCTTGCGCTCGAGCAGGATGCCTTCGGCGAAGGGCTTGGTCACTGCCGCCTCGACGAGGTCGACAATCTGCTGGTGTGCGAACAAGTTGCGCTTGGCCTTCGCGAGGCCCGCACGCGCCGTGGCGAAGAAATCTGCGGGCAGGGAAGCGGGGTCGATGGTGCGTGCGCTTACCAAGGGCAGCGCCGAGCCGTTGGCTACCACTTCCTTCGCGAACGCGATGGCACCGGCGAGCAGGTCGCCCTCCACGATGCGGTCGATGACGCCGGCCGCGGCGGCTGCCTTGGCAGGCACAGGGTCGCCACTCAAGATAACCTCGAGCGCGGTAGCCGGGCCAACGAGACGCGGGAGACGCTGCGTGCCACCGGCGCCGGGCAGCAGGCCGAGTTTCACTTCAGGCAGACCGACCTTCGCCGAGGCTACAGCCACGCGGTAGTGGCAGGTGAGCGCTGTTTCGAGGCCGCCACCGAGCGCGGTGCCGTGAATGGCCGCGATGATGGGCTTGGCGGAGCCTTCCATGACATCCAGTACTTCGGGCAGGTTTGGCGAAGCCATGGGCTTGCCGAATTCGGTGATGTCCGCGCCGGCCATGAACGTGCGGCCTTCACAGATGAGCACGGCGGCTTGCAGTTCCGGGTCGGAGTTCAGGGCCTTCACGCCATCTACCAGCGCCACACGCACGGTGGCGCCAATGGCATTCACCGGCGGGTTGTTGATGCGGATGACGCCGATATTGCCGTGCTTTTCGAAACTGCCGCTCATGGGGAACTCCGTGGAAAGGGAGGCCGAAGGCCTGTCACTAAAATCGTAAAAGATAAAAAGCCTGAAAGCGTTGTTTACCAGCGCGCTGTCGTAGTGCCGGTTGGCGCAACGCCCTACCGGAACGGCACCTCATCGAAAGCGCGCAGCTTGCGGGAATGTACCGCGTTGCCTTCGGTGCGCAGCAACTCGACGCTGGCCAACCCAATCCGCAAGTGCTGCGCGATGGCGCGTTCATAAAAGGCATTCGCCTGCCCCGGCAGCTTCAGTTCGCCATGGAGTGGCTTATCCGAGATGCACAGCAAAGTGCCGTAGGGCACGCGGAACCGATAGCCCTGTGCTGCAATGGTGGCGGACTCCATGTCGATGGCGATGGCGCGGCCTTGGTTGAACCGGCGCACCGTGAGCGTATAGCGCAGTTCCCAGTTGCGGTCGTCCGTAGTGGCCACGGTGCCGGTACGCAGGCGGCGCTTCAGTTCCGTGCCACTCTCGCCGGTCACTTGCTTGGCGCCGTCGTAGAGCGCGCGCTGCACTTCTGCCAGTGACGGCACGGGTACTGAAGGCGGCAGCACATCGTCCAGCACGTGGTCGTCACGCAGGTAAGCGTGAGCCAGCACATAGTCGCCGATGGTCTGCGAATGCTGCAGGCCACCGCAGTGACCAATCATCAGCCACGCGTGCGGACGCAGTACAGCCAAGTGGTCACAGATGTTCTTGGCATTCGACGGGCCAACGCCGATGTTCACCAGCGTGACGCCGGCGCCATCGGCCCGAATGAGGTGGTAGGCCGGCATTTGGTGCCGCCGCCATGGGGCGGCCGCCACAGCAGCTTCCGCGTTGGGCGTTTCGCGTGTCACCACTACGCCGCCCGCACACGACAGCGACGTATAGGGGCTCCCGTCGCGGCGCAGTTCCGCGCAGGCCCAGCCCACGAACTCGTCCACGTAACGGTGGTAGTTCGTGAACAGGATGTACGGCTGTACGTGCTCGGCCGGCGCGCCGGTGTAGTGGCGAACGCGCGCCAACGAAAAGTCCGTCCGCAGGCCATCGAACAGCATCAGCGGAATGTCGCTGCCGGCAGCAGGCGTCATGAGCGCGTCGGCCAGTTCGTCCCCGATATGCGCTAGCAGCGTAGCGGGGAAGTGCCGCGCCAAGTCCTCGGCACGCACGTCGGCAGCATTCAGGTCCAGCGTGGCGTCCAGCACATAGGGGTACGGGATTTCTTGCCGAGACAAAACCGCTTCGGCTTCCACTTCGTAGT
>CAIOHZ010000204.1 GCA_903858165.1 uncultured Pseudomonadota bacterium | reverse complement strand
TGCATGAATTCCCTGCGCAGCAAGGTGGACGGTGAATAACGTTCGAAAGCTTCGTCGTAAGCAATCTTCAGCAAGATGAGCGCGTCGCCGCGTACCACGCAGAGGTCGGCGGCAATGGTGTGTTCGGTCGCTTCGGTGCCAGGCTCACTCAGCAACAATTCGTACACGCGCGCCTCGCCGTGAGCGGCGGCTGCCTGCAGCCAATCGCGGTAGAAATCTCCCTGCGGCGTGCCGGCAGCCACGGCCGTGCCTTTGCGGCCTTTCCAGCCACTGGCTTCCAGTAAGCCATAGCGCTCCACGGCGGCCGCCATGTCGGCGGGTTCTGTCAGCACGCGCAGGCGCAGCGTGCGGCCTTCGGCCTCTAGACGACGCTGCGCTTTGCCCACGCTGGCGCGTAAATTGGCACTGCGCGCCGCCCAATAGCTCTCGAAAGGCTGTGCGCAGTCTATCCAGCCGGTGCTGATATAGCGCTTCACCACGCAGGCCGGTTCGGCCGGGGGTGGCCAGTGCCGCGGGTCGAGTTGCGTGAACGACAGCACGAGTGTGGGGAACGGCAAGGCTTTCAAGGCAGAGCATGCAATGCCATCGAGTGGCAGGTTGGTTGCCGCCACGAGCGGTCCCAGCGGAATTTGCGAAGGCTGGTACAACTGCCAGCGGCCAAAGCCCACCCGTTGAACCAGCAGCATGCACTGGGTTTGTCCGGCGATATCGCCTACGAGCAGTTCCACGCCTTTCGGGCGAAAGGCCGCGAACGCCAGTTGCAGCACATCGGTGTCGAGGAAAGGCAAGGCGCCACGCGCAGCGTTCAGCCGGTCCCAGGCTTCGCTAAGCGCTACGGTGTCGAACAGGCGTTTGGCAGGGAGGCGCTGCCAGTGGAGCAAGAGGGGCGCGGTAGTGTGCGTGTGGCTACGCGAGCGGCGATGTTCGCTGCGCTCGTGTCGTTCCCGGCTGCTATGCCGGTGGCTGCGGCGACGTTCGCTCATAAGCAGTGCCTCGCTAATGCAGCCACGGCCAACGCAGTACGTTCCACTTGTGGCTGGGTAAGCGTTGGGTGGCAGGGAAGTTGGAGCACTTCTTCGGCCCAACGGCCGCCGAAGTCGTCTTCGAGCTGTGGCATCTGCGGCCACGGACGGTCCCAGCGGAACACGGCCGCACCAGCCCCACGCAGGGCGCGGTAGGCAGTAGTGGCAGCACCGGCTTCGGGGAACCAGACCGGGTAAACATAGGGTGCGCTGTCGTCTGCTGGAGCGGGCACCGGGCACTGCAGTTCGGGGACGCCGCCGAGATAGTGCGCGTAGGTGGCGAAGTGCTTACGCCGTTGCGCGGCAGCAATAGGACTGGTGGCTTCACGCGCCACCAAATGCGCCAACCAGGGGGCGGTGTGCTGCGCGCCACCGAGATGCCCGTCTACTAACGCTTCCGGTACCGTGGATACCGGGTCTGGCTCGAGTCGTGCCAACGGCACGACGCCAGCGTCTGCGCGCCGGCAAAGCCCAACTAGGTCATCGTCCGCTTGGCTCGCGAGCCAATAGTGGTCCCACAAGTCTTTCGCTATTTTCAATTGTTCACGCCATGGGGCTTCCGCCAGGCGAAGCGGCGCGATTGCGTGCGTAGCGGAAGCGAGCAGGCCGGCTTCGGGCGTGGGGGAAAACTTCGACAGACTGGCCGTGGCGTAGTCGCCCCAGTGTCCTACGGGACGTTCTCCCGCCTGGCCAAACAGCGCGTGGGCGCAGTCTTCCAGCAGCGCGATGCCACGGGTGGTGCACCACTTACGAACGCCGGCCAGCGAACGCCCGGCGCCGAAGTAGTGCGGCAGCACGAGCGCGAAGGTGTCGAGCCGCGCATAAGCGTCGAGCTGCGCGAGGTCGGGCAGGCCTTCGGCTGTGAGTGGATAGAAATCTGTACGGAGGCCCTGCGCGATCACGGGGGCGATGAGGGTACGCGGGTGGTAGGTGGGTACCAAGACGCCACCGGCGGCGCCGGGCGTCAAGGCCTCGCGGGTTTCACGGGCTAAGCGAATGGCCTGCCACAGAGCCGCGCGTCCGCTCGATGTCCACTGCCGATAGGGCAGGGTGGGCACCCCAGCCGGGCGGGGGGCTTGCCACCAGGCACTAGGCGACTGGCGCGAGACAACAGGAGCGCGGGGCAGTGCCATGGCGGGTTTGACGTAATATTTCCGAAGCGGTTGCAGGTTTTGTGATTCTGTCACCTCTTTCCGGCCCGAAATCATCCTAAAGTCACATTTACCGTAATTCCGGAAGAACTCATGTTGCAAGTCCACCTTATTGCCGCTGCCCGCCCCAACTTCATGAAGGTGGCCCCGCTGTACCACGCGTTGGCGGCAACGGGCTGGGCGCAGCCGAAAATAGTACATACCGGGCAGCATTATGACCCGAACATGTCCGACGCGTTTTTCCGCGATTTGGGCATGCCGACACCGCACTTTCATTTGGAGGTGGGTAGCGGTTCGCACGCCGAGCAGCTAGGTGGCGTGATGATTGCGTACGAAAAGGTGGCGCTGCGCGAAAAGCCCGACTGGATTATCGTCGTGGGCGACGTGAACAGCACGGCCGCCTGCGCACTGGTGGGCACCAAACTGGGCATTCCCGTGGTGCATCTGGAGGCGGGCCTACGTAGCGGCGACCGCCGCATGCCGGAAGAGATCAACCGCCTCGTGACCGACGCCATCTGCGATGTCTACTGGACGCCTTCGCCCGATGCCGACGTGCATCTGCGCCGCGAGGGCGTGGACATGGCGAAGGTCGACTTTGTCGGCAACATCATGATCGACAGCTACGAACTGATGCGCGAGGCTATCGCCGCTGACACCACGCGCACGAGCATGGGGCTTGCCGGCGTGCCGTACGGCGTTGTCACGCTGCACCGGCCTTCGAACGTGGACACCGAGGCCGCCTTGCGGCCCTTGGTAGGGCAGTTGGTGGCCGTGTCGGCACGCTTGCACCTGGTGTTTGCGGTGCACCCGCG
>CAIOHZ010000203.1 GCA_903858165.1 uncultured Pseudomonadota bacterium | reverse complement strand
GGCGGCAACTTCGAGCCACAGGCCTACAAGCCGGAAGCCATCACCACCAGTGCGTATTTGGCAGCAGCCGAACGCTCTGGGGCAGACGCGGTAATGACCAAGCCCTTCGATCGCTCGCAACTCATGGAAAAAGTCGACGCACTACTGGCACGCAGCGCCTAATCGGTGCGGGGCGCAAAGCGCCTAACCCGCTGGTAGCCGGGCCTGCGGACCTTCCGCCAGAAGGCCCTATTCGCGGCGCCCCAACTGCAACACCGCCGGCTTGGCCGGCGCGGCAACTCTGCCCGGAGCTTGCTGCATCTGGGATACGAACACGAAGCGCCAATCGCAATAGCAGGCAGCATCTTCGAAGGCGCGGTCCTCATCCCTGAAGCCCTTCTGCTTCAGCGGCTGCCCTTTGGCTTTGCTAGCCACCCCCGTGAGGCCGCCATCGCTGCCACGAATGAGTTCCCATTCGCCATCGGGGGTCAGCGGGTCCCGGTAGGCCCGGCGCAGATGACGCACCACTACTGGCCCGCGATTATCATCGGTCAGGTCTTGCAGCGAACGCGGGAAAGCAGACAAGCCGCCTGGAGCGCTGTGGTAGTAATGGCCTATAGCACGACGAATCTCAGCGCCGGTCCAGAGCAGTTGCTGCTCGCGGTCGCGCTGCCGCGCCACCGACCACACGGTGCCAGCTGCACCCAATGCCAGCCCCAACAAGGCCAAGGCGAACAGCAATCCCAGATAGGTGAACCCGCGTTGCGCCCGCCGGCCCACCAGCGGTTCCGGGCCGGGAAAGTGAGCCACCGGGGCGTGTGGCGTTTCAGAGCTCGGCATAAGGACGGCCGTCCGTCGCATTGCCTTCCGCACCACTGTGCACGTCCATGATGCCAGGCGCATCGGCGTCACCGCTCGCCGTGGTGGTCCAAGTGTCCACCGACTTGGTAATGGGGTCCTCGGGCAAGGCACGAAGGTAACGCTTCTCAACCAGCTCGGGCAGGGCGGCAGGAAAATGACCCGTGTCGCCGGAATACTTGTCTATGGCATCCCGCATTACCGCCAAGTCCTGTCGCAACGTGGCTTCTTTTGCCCGCTCCAGACTAACGAAATAGCGCGGCATCGCGATAGCCAACAGCGTCGCGATGATGGCCATGACGACCAGCAGTTCGATGAGTGTGAAACCTGAGACGAGAAGACGACGGCTGGCTTGGAATTTCACGAACCTTACCATTGCGAGTAAGCCACACCATTCAGGCCGGTGCCCTGGTGCAGCGAATGAATGTCGTAGACGTCATCGCCCGGGACTGGCGCCGAAGCCGGGCTTGCATAGCTACGCAAACCCCACGTCTGCTCGGCCGAAGTAGCACTGTCCGGGAACAAAGGATCTCGCGGCAAACTGCGCAAGAAATAGATGCGCTTGCCTTCCGGGTCCTTCGCGTCGGGCACACCCTCCACCAACACTTTCAGGTCTGGTGGATAACCGGAACTACCCGCCTCCATCAGCACACGGCCAGCGACAGACGCATCGTGATAGGCATCAATGGCGCCACGAATCTGGCGCAGCGCGAGCGTCAAGTCCTGCTCGCGCGTACGCTTGAACGCCAGTTGGGCTACTGGCATCGCCGCTGTCGCCAACAGGGCCACGATGGCCACCGTAACGATGAGTTCGATGAGCGTAAAACCCCAACTGGCGCGACCCATCTTCACTGACTGACCACCAACGTGATGGGACGCGGCGCGGCTACTGACATCGGCATACCGTCCGCCCCGGCCAAGGCAAATTGCTGTACGGCAATCATGGTCGTCGGGCGGGCCGACAAGGCACGGAAATGCAGCGTCACCAAGGTGCCGTCGCCTTGGATGCCTGCGCTGGGGACATCGAATTGTGCGCGACCGGCGCGCTGGTTGATGACCGGGCGAAGATTGGCACGGACTGCCTCCGGAACCATGGCCCCAGCATCGGCACCTGAAAGCTCAAGCACCGCCGGGTCAAAACGCACCGCCGAACGAATATTCGCTACGGTTTCCTTGCTGGAGAGCAACAGCGAGACGTCAAAGCTCTCACCCATCCGCACATTACTCGGCGCTTCCCAACTCAGCGCTGGGCGAACCACCGCCATAGCCTCGGCGCTCGAATCCGGGGCAACTTCAGCCGTCGCAGCGGCCTCGGTGGCCGGAACGGCCGACTCCGCCGCAGACGCTATAGACGTCGTCGTTACGGCGGCACCAGCCGTACTCACCGGAGCCGAGTAGCTACTAGACGCAATCGGCGCGCTACGGATGGAACTCTCCGTGCCATACCAGAACTCGGTATTCTCAGAGGCAGCGCGGGGCTGCGCGCGGATAATGCGCGGCGTAATGGAGAGGACGATTTCCGTCTTCTCGCCGTCATTCTTCTTGCTGCCGAACAGTCGCCCAATAATCGGCATGTCACCCAGGCCAGGAATACGATCGGCAGTCGTACGTTCCGCAGAGTTGATCAGGCCTGCCAGAATTTGCGTCTCGCCATCCTTCAGGCGCAGCAGCGTCGAGGCGTTGCGAGTACCAATCTGGTAAGCCAACGTGCCGGACTGGCCCGCCGTGACTTCCTTGATGATGGTGCTGACTTCGAGGTTGACCTTGATGGCCACATCGTTGTCCATGTACACCGTGGGTTCCACGTCGAGGCTCAGGCCAACGTCCACGTACTGCACGCTGCCCGTTACCACCGGTTGCGAAGTCGTTGGGGTGACAGTGTTCGTGATAACCGGGACGCGCTGACCGATAAGGATTTTGGCCTTTTCATGGTTGCGGGCGCGAATGCGCGGGCTCGCCAGAATATTGCCGCTAGTCAGCGTACGTTTCATGTCGAGCGTCAGCGAGGTATTGCTCACCCTGAGCGTATTCTCATTCTGGCCCTTGAAGTCGCCCAGCACCATACTGGTGGCATCGGCGCCCAGCGCAGTCGGCGAGATGCTCACCTGCTCCGGGTAGCGCAGGCCTAACTGCTGCAGGCGGCTACGGGTAATTTCCAGTACCTCTACTTCCATCATCACTTCCGCTTCCGGCACGTCCACCGAAGCGATAAGACGTTCGGCCATACGCAGCACCTCGGGAGTGTCGCGCATCACCACGGCCGAAGCACGTTCGTCGACAAAGAGGGTCTTGGCATTCAACACCGTCTTCAGCATCTCGCTGGCTTTCTTCGGGTCGGTGTTGGTCAGGTAGAAAGTGCGCACCAACTGGTCTTGGTATTCACGCTGCTTGGCGGCACTATTCGGATAGATGAGGACCATGTTCTCTGCAAGCACCTGGCGAGCGAGCTGGTTCTGCCCGAGCACGAGATCAATAGCGGATTCCACCGGCACGTTCTGCACGAAGATAGTGGTACGGCCGTCGTTCTTCACTTCGCGGTCAAAGATGAAGTTGATGCCGGTCTGACGGGCGAGCACCTCGAAGACCATCTTGGTATTCGCCTCACGGAACTGCAGGGATACCGGACGGTTGTCACGGGTCTTCAGGCGCGGCGTCACCATGCGCGGTCCACGGTCGGTATCGATACGGACACGTAGAGCGTTCGCCTCGCTGTTGCCCGGGTTTTCGGACAGCACACGGCCCAAGCGGGTTTCCGCCTCCTCCGTACGCCCCTGCTGTATTTCACGCTTGGCCTGATCAACAGCTTCAGCATGGAGCTGGTCGCGGGCCACCAGCTCTATGCCACGTTGCGCGCGGTCATTGCCCGGAGAGATGGACAACACCCGCTTGTAGGTAGCATCAGCGTCGGCGTAGTTCGAGCCGGCACGCAAACGGTCTGCCTGGGCTACCAGCAACTGCGTGGCTTCTTCCTTGCGACCCTGCAATTCGAGTCGGTAGGTGGTGTTAGCGGGCTCCGCCTTCACGGCCTGCTCGAGCTTGCGAATGCCGGACTCGTACTGGCCGGCCTCAACTTCACGCAGGCCCTCATTGTGGAGGCGACTGCTAGCGCAAGCGGCTAACAACAAGGCTGTGCCAGCAACTACCGTCAGGCGACGCAGGACTGGGAGGGAAAGAGGATTGCGAACGTTCACTGGGGGCTCCCGACAGACAGCCATTGGTCCTGCTTCAGCGGCAGGTAGGTCAGTTGCAGCTGGCCGCGCGACGCATTGCCGACGGCATAAGTGTTTTCAAGCGTGTCGCCCGGGCGGACGTCAAAGACGCGATCGCCACGGACCAGAAAATAAACCGGCTTGTCGCCAGACTTTACATAACTTCCGAGGAAGGTGTACGGCAAAGGTGGCGCGGAAGGTGCGACCGGTGCTTGCGGCGGCGATGGTGGAGGTGGTGGTGGTGCGATATACCAGGAATGACTGGAGAAGAGGTCGTTGCCTACCTTGGCTGCCGCGCGGGCAGCGAAACTCACTCCATCGCGGCTAGCAGTGGCAGCACTACCGGCCTTGGCGAGCGGACGGCCGACGGGCTCAACCACCGCCGACTCTTGCGGCGCCGCAAACCAGAGAATCGAAAACAATAGTGCGCCACCTACCACCAACGCTAACAAGCGCTTGGAATTGGCAGGAACAGCGACTGGCGCCGGGAGAGACTTCATCACAACGCTCACGGGGTGGACCTCACGAAGACGGTAAACCGCAACGCCGCATCAACGCTCCCTTCGGCTACCTCACGCCTTTCCAGACGCAGGGTGTCGAGCGAAGCCGCCGGTACAGCCACCAGCGCATTACTCACGAACCGGCGGATAGCAGGGTAACTACCCTTCACCGGTAAATCGATGACGTAGCGCGCAAGTGAGGCACCTTTCTGCACCTGAAAACTGTAGGTTCCTTGCTCAAGTGTGACGCCGGCCTTGTTTGCGCTGGCACCGAAGGCCGCCACCACCGCCGGTAGTTCCGCGCGCGTGGGGAAACGATTGAGAAAGTCACCCGCGTTGTCGACCGGGCTCTGCGTCTGGTCACGCATGGTGGAACGGGCAGTATCGAGGGCCGAAAGCTGCGTCTGTAGATCCGACGCCTGATGGTGGATGGGTTGAACCACACCGAACACCACGATTACGGCAGCGACCAGCAACGCCAGCCCGCCCAGTCCTGTGGGGCCAAGGCGTCTGGCAGCCAAACGGGTGCGCGGCGCGAGGTCGCGCAGCGCCGCCGTGTGGAACAGGCCACCACGCGAGCGCACGGCGACTGGCGCCGCCAGCGACTCTGGCGCAGATGCCGGAAGCTGCTGCGTGTTTTCCAGGATGGTAGAGGGCGCTTCCGCCAGTGCTTCATTACTGTTCATGACTTCGTTGTTCACGAGGTAGCCCTCCAGTCCGCGACTATCTGTACGCGCACTGGACGCTCCGCGACATCGGTACGAATTTGGTGGCTCTCCAGCAAAGCATCGTGCAATGCGGGGTTTTTCTGCAAGCGCTGCACGTATTTCAAGGCCGCTGGCAAGGACCTGGCCTCAGCGGTCAGCTTGAGCTTCCGGTTCACTCGGTCGGGCTCCACGGTCAACAGCGATACGTCGCCCTTAGTACCCGCCGTAGCGGCTTCAAGGTCGTCCAGCATGGCAGTCCAGGGCGTCTGCAATTCCAGCGCCACTTTTTGCGCTTCCGCGACGACGCGGTCCTGCGCACCACGCGAACCCGCCGCACGCGTACCGGTCGCCTGCGCCAACCGCAGCGAAAGCCCAGCCACCTGGTCTTCCGTCTGCTGGTAGTCCCAAGTAGCCCAGCCGGCAGCGGCAAAGCCAACCACTAACAACAACACGGCTACCCCGCCCGGCTTGCGGCTGGGGGCAATGAAATCCAGCTCGATATGGGCCGGCCTCATGCGTACATCCCCCGCGCACGGACGACATCATGCAGCGCACTGCGTTGCGGCTGTTCGTCCTCCAGCCACTCGAGACCGTCTTCATGAACTTCCGGCGCTGCCGCCCGCAACCAACGCGGTGCGTCGACAAACACGCGCTGCGCACTGGCACCAACAGTCAGACGACCAAAGGCCCGCAAGCGTCGCAGTTCAGCGGACCAGTCGGCGCCGATACGCACGGTATGCACACGGTCCCAGCCATGTGGCGCCAGCTGGGCCGCCGACAGGCAGCCCTCGTCCAACGTGACCAGCCAACCGTTGTCCGGCAGCCGCTTGCGCCAGCGTTCATAGGCAACCACCAACTGCGGCTTCACCGAAAGCAGTTTCACACCGGCACCAGCAGCCACTTCCTGCAACGATGCCAGCAAGGCACTCGGCAAGGCAGAGACCACAAAAGGACGACCCGGCAGGCCTTCGCCCACGGCCAACTGCCAGTCGTCGCCCATCTCGCCGTAAGTCTGCGCCAACCAGTGACGCGCATAAACCAAACGTTCGCCGGTGCGTTCCAAGCCTTCCACGGCCGGCACCACCGATTGTCTGGTCCAATGGTCCGCCACCGCAATCCGCAACCCCGCACCAGCCCAATCGGGCTCCGCAAGGCGCTCAGCCAAGGCATTCACGGCCGCACGCCAGTCGTTGGGTGTGGCCGCTTCCACTGGAAAACAGGCTTCCAGAACGCAACGGGCCCGCAGGCCACGCTGTACACGCACCATCACCAGCCGACGCGGTGACAGGTAGACGCCGACTTCATCACGCCATGGCAGTGACACGGTTCACCTCCTCGAGCGTAGTCAGGCCCTGCTTCACCAGCGCAATGGCACTTACTCGCATGAAACGGGAACCGGACTTGATGGCCAGTTCCTTCAGTTGACGGACGGGAGCGCGGGCCACGATGGCCTCACGGAGCTCATCATTCAGTACCAGCAGTTCGCCGATGGCGCGGCGACCGCGGTAGCCACTGCCGCGGCAATGCTTGCAGCCACGGCCCACACGGAAGTGGAAATCGGCAGCGACGGCCAGCGGAATACCGGATTCTTCGAGCGTGGCACGGTCCGGCGTCACCTGCTCCGCACACTGGGTGCAGACGATGCGGATGAGGCGCTGCGCGAGAATGCCGTTCAAAGCCGAGCACAAGGCGTACGGGTCCACGCCCATGTGCATGAAGCGACTGAGCACATCGAACACGCTGTTCGCATGCACCGTAGTGAACACCAAGTGACCCGTGAGGGCTGACTGAATGGCAATTTGAGCGGTCTCGGCGTCACGGATTTCGCCAACCATGATTTTGTCCGGGTCATGACGCAGGATGCTACGTAGGCCGCGGGCGAAGGTGAGGCCCTTCTTCTCGTTCACGGGAATTTGGAGGACACCCGCCAACTGATACTCCACCGGGTCTTCAATGGTGACGACCTTCTCGGCACCCGTACTGCCTTCCGACAACGCCGCGTATAAGGTCGTGGTCTTGCCGCTACCCGTAGGGCCGGTCACGAGCAACATGCCATGCGGCTGCGTGCTGAGACGACGCAGACGTTCGACAATGCGCGTGTCGAAGCCCAATGCGTCAAGCCGTAGCCCCTGCATCTGGTCGGTGATGGCCTGCTTGTCGAGCACACGGAGCACGGCGTCTTCGCCGTGGACACTAGGAATAATGGAGACGCGGAAGTCGATGGCACGACCTTCGACGACTACCTTGAAACGGCCGTCCTGAGGGACGCGGCGCTCGGCAATGTCGAGCTCCGACATCACCTTGATGCGCGAGATGACTTGTTCCGGAAATTCGAGACCGCTGACTGCACCGACCTGCGACAACACGCCGTCGATACGGTAGCGAATGACCAGACCCGAAGGAGTCGTCTCGAGATGAATGTCGCTGGCGCCACCGCGCAATGCGTCAAACAGCGTGGAATGCACGAGTTTAACGACCGGGCTGGCATCCTGACTGATCGAAGCTAGGCTGAGCGCTTCCACCTCACCCCGCTCGTCCGCAGCGCCCTGAGCCCCTTCCAGCGCCGTATCGATGGCGCGCATCGACTGTTCGTTGCGGGCGATGAAGCCTTGCACATCGCCACGAGCCGCCACCGCCCAACCGAAGACTTCAGGAATTCGGGATTCGAGCCAAGGGCGCAGCGTAGCGTCGAGCGGATTGGCAATGACGGCGACGAGGTTGCCGCGCTGACGGACCAGCACGCAACCGCGACGCAAGGCATCGGCCGAGCCCAGACGGTCAAACGCGGGCTCACAGGCGAATAGTTCGTTGGCAGGCCAATAGTGGTAATCGAACGCTGCGGCAAGACCAGCTGCCAACTGACCGGACTCGAGGCCACTGGTCTGTTCCAGCACCTCCAGCACGCTAAGGCTGTCGCGCTGAGCGGTGGCCATGGCGGCGGCTAAGGTCACCTGGTCTAGGTCGGGCGTGCCCGGACGTTCATGGATGAAATCAGGCAGAGCACTCATTGCAGGCTCCCGGCGAGCTCGAAGATGGGGAAATACATGAGGACGACGATGACACCGATAATCAAACCGATGACCGACATGAGCAGCGGTTCGATGAGGCGGGTGAGCAGGTCGACCGCGCGGGCGAGTTCTTCGTCGTAGAAACCAGCGATGCGCTCCATCATCTCGCCCATGTTGCCGCTGCGCTCACCAACGCGAAGCATGCGCACAGCGACCGGCGTCGTCAGACCATTGCGTTCCAGCGCATTGGCCAGCGACTGGCCTTCGCTGATGGAACGGGTCGCGGTGGCCAGTGCAGGACGCAGGGTATCGCCCAATAAGCCATCCGACATGCGGAGCGCCGTCACTGCGGGTGTGCCGCCGCGTAGCAGCATGCCAACGGTGCGGTAAAGGCGAGCCAATTGGTAAGCATGGAAGTGACGACCAAGCGCCGGCACCCGCGTAAGCCAACGGCCGACCGCTGCCCGGAACGCTGGGCGCGTAACACCGAAGACAAGTGCGGCAATGCTGCCGACGAACCCCGCCGCTACCAGCCAGCCATGCGCCTCCAGCAGGTGCCCCCACTTAATAAGTAGACGCGAAGCCAGCGGCAACTGGCTACCCAAGTCTTCGTAGATGCTGCTGAACCGCGGCACCACATAGCCCAGCAGGAACAGCGTGACCAGCAAGCCAGCCACACACAGCACCGCCGGGTAGATGGAGGCACTGACCACTTTCTTGCGCAGCAGATCGATTTGCAGCTGATAGGCCACATAGCGCTGGAGCGCCTCACGGATGTCACCGCTGCGTTCGCTCGCGCGAACCGTGGCCACGTAAAGTGCCGGGAAGCTGTCAGGCTGTTCAGCCAAAGCCGCCGACAGTGTGCGTCCTTCGAACAAGCGCGAACGAATCTGCTCCAAAGAGCGCCGCACAGCGAGATCAGCTTCCTTCTCGGTGAGACCTTCGATGGCTTCTACGAGGGACAGGCCGGCATTCATCAGCGCGACCAGCTCCTGACTGAAGCTAACCAACGGCACCCGAGCCGTCCGCGGCCGGAACAGGCCAGCACGCGCCACGATAACGATGGGCTGCTGTCCCTGCTCCAACACCTGACGCCGCGCGTCGGCTTCATCCACGGCTTCCAGCGCGTAGCTGAGAACGCCGCGCAGACCGTCGAATGCTTTGACCTCGAAATACATGGGGTACGTCGCTTACCAGTTAGTGATATCGGCGTTTTCGCCCGTGCCGCCCTCGCGGCCGTCCTTCCCGTAGGAAGACAGGTCGAGCTCGCCATGGGTACCCGGCTGGGCGTAAACGAATGGGTGTCCCCAAGGGTCGTTGGGAGCTGCCTTCTTCAGGTAGGGGCCGCCCCATCCCGGGACGTTGCTGGGTGCGGCGTTGAGCGCCTGCAACCCTTCCTCATTCGACGGGTAGCGGCCTACGTCCAATCGAAACTGGTCCAGTGCCTGCTCCAGCGCCACGATCTGCGCCTTGGCAGCCTTGGCCTGGCTCTTGCCCACCTGCGCGAAATACCGCGGTGCCACGAAGGCGGCCAGCATGCCGATAATGACCATAACAACCAGCAACTCGAGCAGCGTGAAACCACGGGCCCGGGACACGGAATGGACGTAGGTGTTTTCCAGCTTCATTGAACCTAGCTACCTCTGCGATTCACGATCACTGGCGCTATGGAGGCGCCGCTGAGCGGGAAATGATTGAACTCGCGTCTGGGAGGTACAACAGTTGCCTGACTGCGAAGCCGGGCACTTGTCATAACCTCATAGTGACAGTGTACGGCGGTCGTGCGCGGCAATTTGTGCAGTGGACGGCAGTTCCGGGCATTGCGCAGCAGGAAGTTGCTTGGTGCAGGCCACTTGTTGCGGCGAAACCGTGAACTGGCTCACCGAACCTGCGCAGCGGCTATTTCAACGGGGGCCCGAGCGGCTCGCAGCGCCCCCTGCGAAGAGCAACCAAAAGGGAATCGGCTATTGGGTACCGAGCGGCTCGCTGAGAGCACGATAGAGCGTCATCACGCGCGGCACGTATTGCCTGGTTTCACGATAGGGCGGAATGCTGCGCCCATAGCGCTCGACGGCGTTCTCGCCCGCATTGTATGCGGCTACTACCAATTCGAGATTGTTTTCAAAGCGGTCCACCAGGAAGCGCAGATAGCGCGCACCACCATGGATGTTCTGGCTCGGATCGAAGCTGTCACGTACGCCATAGCGGCGTGCCGTTTGCGGCATGAGCTGCATGAGGCCCCGCGCACCACTACGGGACACGGCACGCGGATTGAAGGCACTTTCGACGCTGATCACGGCGCGTAAAAGTTCCGGCTCCAGTTCGTTGGCCGCCGCCGCGGCGAGAATAATGGGCTCGTAGGCCGCCGCGCGACGATTTATGAGCGCCAACGGGACGCGCAAGCTCACTTCACCCCCACCCGCCGTGGGCTCAGGCGGGCTCTCCAACACCAACTCATAAGCGGTCTCTGCCGGGACATTGGAGTAGTGAATGACGCCAGCTGGGTCCGCATAGGCGTAGATGTCGGCCACCGCCGGCAGGCTGGCCAGCAGCAACAAGGCTCCACCCAAGACCGTCGAAGGACGGCAGGATGGCCGGTAGCGGAGGACAATTCGCATAGTTCCAATTCTGCAAGCAGAGCAAGGCTTAGTGAGGTAGCACAAACCCTACCTTCCTTCGCCCAGAACTGGGTAGGTCGCGGTTCACGGTTCCGGAAGAACCGTCACACCGGTTTCCCCGCCTCGCCCGCACGGCTTCCGAGGCGCTCTGCATTAACGCAACATAATGCGCTTACGCAGTAGGGGTTTACCCCATTTTTCCTGAAGAAAGCGACATGCGAGCCGCCACCGGCGTACTCTTAACGCTGGCTGTCCACCGTACTGGACGCTGACCAGTCCGGGATTTTCGCTGATATGCAAACGACCAAGAAAACCATCATAGTGGCTGACGACCACGGCATCATGCGCGACGGTCTCTGCGCCCTCATCAATGGCGAACCAGACCTCAAGGTCATCGGCACCGCTACCAATGGCCGTGAAGCCATCCGTGCCGCAGAGGCACTAAAACCCGACCTCATGATGATGGACATGTCCATGCCACTCACGAACGGCCCGGAAGCTATTGCCCATATCAAGCGCCGCAACCCAGAGCAGCGCATCCTGGTGCTCACTTTCCACACCGACGACCAACATGTCCATGCTGCTCTGAGCGCAGGCGCCGAAGGCTATCTATTGAAAGACGACAGCCGACTTGAAATGCTCACGGGCGTACGTGCGGTGTTGAATGGTAAGAGCTTTCTTTCCCCAGCCATCTGCGAACGCGTGGTGAATGGCTATCTCGGTGGCAGCAGTGGCAGCATGCGCCCCACCGGTACCCAGTCCTCCATCGGCGCCGAGGTCTTGTCGCCGCGCGAGCGCGAAGTTATCAAACTCATCGCTGAAGGCTACCGCACCCGCGAAATAGCCACATTCCTGTCGCTATCACACAAGACCATAGAAAAGCATCGCAGCAATCTGATGCGGAAGTTGAGTTTACGCAGCGCCGCGGCAGTCACTGCCTATGCCATTGCCAATGGATTTGTCCGCCCCTAGTCAGTAGCCAGGCGGCGTTTCAGGAGCAATCTCCGCGGCGGCTCGCGCCTTATCGCGGCTCCAACTCGCGGTCACCGTGGTCCCGGAACCGGGCTTCGAACTAATCTTGCAGACGCCACCGGTACGCTCGGCCCGCTCACGCATCGTCGAGAGGCCTAGCCCGCGCCGACGCCCAAGCTGCCGTGCATCAAAACCGGCGCCGTTATCCTGCACACGCAATACCACTCTTGCAGCTGCGAATTCTGCCGTGACCTCAATACGCGTAGCGGCGGCATGCTTAGCGGCATTGTTCAACGCCTCTTGCAGAATACGCACCAACGAGACGCAAACCAGCATAGGCAGGTCGCCTACTTCGCCAGTAATGCGGTGCTCAACCTTCAGCCCCGGGCGGCTCAGCTCGAACTCGTGACAGAGCAATTCCAGCGTCGAGTCCAAGCCGAACTCCTCCAGCATGGAAGGGCGCAAGTTACGGACGATGCTGCGCACTTCAGCGATAGCTACGCGAACTTGCCCAAACGCCCGCGCCACGTCGGCACCACCCGGTTGGCCTGCCGTACGTTCCATGGCAATTTCCAAGGTGAGCTTGGCCACGCTCAGGCACTGCCCGAGGGAATCGTGGAGATCTTCGGCAATACGCCGACGCTCCGCCTCTTGCGCCATGATGAGTTCGGCCGAAAGCGTCCGAAGCTTGCGGTCGAGTCGCGCGAGTTGGGCCTGCTTCTCGGCCGACTCCTGTGTCAACAGCTCCGCCAGCTCGCGGTTCGTCTCGCGCAGAGTGCCCGTCAATTTGCGGCCTTCGGTAATGTCGCTTACCGTCAGCAGCACCAGTCCGGCGTCACCAGGCGTCGTGGCGAAAGTACGTTTCGCACATAAGCGCAAGGTGCGTCCGGAAAGGTTGTCCTGCAGTTCCCACTCGAGAGTGCCAGCCTCCGGCACTTCCGGGAGCACATGGGCCAGCGAACACCGCAAAACGCATTCAAGGTCTTGGCAGCCTGGGTGCAGCCGCTCGTGTACGCCCACCCCCCGGCGGTCGGCCACGCGCTGCAGCGGAGCACCCGCCGATTGCGCTCCTACATCCAGAATGACCCCGCGGGCATCCACCAAAAAATCTAGCTGAGGTGGTGGCTTCACCGCCAACTGCTGGAAGGCAGCGCGATTTCTGTCCGACCCCGCACGCAACTGGGCAAGCGTCCCCGAAACGACCACGGGAGCGTCGCTAATGGATGAGGCGGGCGGGGTGGCGAGGGGCTGTTCCGCCTTGACCGACTTGCGTGTCATCCCCGCAGACTAACGGAGCGGCAGTGCTGCAACAATGCGGCAAAGCACTTTAAAGTTGAAGCGTGATGCAGTCGACGGGACGAGTACTCAGTCCTCGACGCGTGCCGCGAAGCGCTGCAACGCCTCCACCCCACGGGTACCCCAAGGGGTGTAGACGGCTGTACCGTCATCGCCGCGGTCCACCCGTACCTGGATGACCTTGGCATCAACGACTGAACGCAAAGTGGCCGCATCGACATGGAAATAGCGCCGTGCACTGGCAGCGGCCGGCGTGGGGTAAAGTTCGCGGTCGCGCACCGGGTCCGGTTCGCTACCGGCGGCCAACTTGAAGGTGCGGCCATCGGTACGCAGTAACAAATGGTCCGGCACCACCGGCTGGGAACTCATGCCCCGAATACGGCCTCGGTCGATAGTGCTCCAAGCGACCACCACAAGATAGTGCTCATAGTCGCCCATGCGGTTCACCTCGATAACCCCTAGTGAGAGGTAGTCCCGCGCGTTAACGGCGAGCGAAGGCTCTTCATGGGAAACCACCAAGGGCTCCGCCGCGCCAGTGACCGTGACTGCACTACGCGTATCAGTGAATTCTTGGGGGTCGAGTGAGGTATCCGTAGCAGGCGCGTCACTTGAACGCAGCATGCTGCACCCAGACATGATGACCAAAACAGTCAATACAGCAAGCCAAGCGGCATTCACCGAAGAACGCCCCGCCTTCCTCCAGCGAAGACCCGGTTCAAAAATCAAGACGATACCCAAGCGACACCCACCAGCGTCTGTCCTTGCTCTGCCCCGTTAAGGGTGCCTTGCGATTAGCCCACTCACCACCGGCTTCGAATTCCACGGTGGTGCTGCGCCCACGCCAATCCAGGCGCAGCGATGGGCTGATCTGGAACTGGTCGCCACCATCGGTCTCGAAGGCGCGGTGATCAAGACGCAACCGCGGGCCGGCACGCAAACCATTCCATACCGGGAAACGTGAACTGAGGAATAACGATTCGCCAGTCATGAGATCACCCTGCGAGACCCGCAAACCCACGATGCTGGAGTCGCCTTCGGTAAATAAACTATTGGCCAGCAGCTGCGCCGAAAAGGCCTTGTCGAGCCCCGTGCCCGGGAGGCCCTCAACGCCGCCGGAGGGCTTAAGCTCACCGAACTTCGAGGCCGTGAAGTCAACATTCCACTGCAAGCGCTCGCCCCAAGGACGACTGACGCCCAGCGACACAGTATCGCTTTGGCCGGTGCGGTCCTGCGCCCACTGCTCAGCCGTCTGTGCACCAACGGTGTCGATCAGTTCACCTAATGTCAGGAACGGTTGACCAATGAGCGCGTTGCGCGTGGTGAGGTAAGGCGCGCGGCGATGGTCGAGCGTGCCCGTAAACGTCCAGCGGTCTCCCAACTGCACGGTCCCCAGAACCATGGCCGAATTCAGCGCTTGGTAGTGGACGTCGTAGTCCATCAGGCCGACTACGGAGGTGCCATCCTTGAAGTAGCGTACCTCGCCACCCACGGCTTGCCGATCTAGATGGCTGTCGTAGTTCTGCTGGATGGCGTAAAGGCTGTAGTCCCAACGGCCACCCTTGGTACCGATATCTAGACTGACACCTGCGAACTGGCGGTTCGTCTGGAAACCATCGCCCGAGCGGTCTACCGGCAACCCGGCGACGACGTTCAGGCGCAAGCGCTTATTCATCTTCCAGCCGGCATACAGGCCGTCGTAGGTACCCAGCACGCCACCGGTATGACGCGACTGACGCCCCAGCCGTGCTGTCAGCTGCAGCTCGCGGTCCATGAGTTCCATGAAGGCATACGATAGGCGAACATCGTTGCCGGGCCCACGCCCTTGCGGTAGCAAGTCCTTCAGGTATCCACCGTTCACGCGCACGGTAAAGTCAAAGCGCTGTCCCCGGCGGCGAGCGCTGAAGTCTACGTCCGTACGCAGTGCATTCAGTGCTATGAAGTCCTGATTGAAGTCCTCGGAGCGAAAGCTGGCATTGTCCCGACGGTATTCCTGTGACAGGCCACCGAAGAGCTCCCAAGTCTGCTGACGCTGGGTTCTGGCCACCCCACGCGAGGAAGGGTCGAGGGTGGTCAGCGCCGTGAGGCGCTGCTGGACGCGATCGCTCTGCTGGCTATCCGGATAGACCTTGAGGAAGTCTTCATATTCCGCCTTGGCATGGGCCAACTGACCATTGCGTTCGCGGGCCAGACCCAGCAACTCCAGCGCCTCGCGGCGCTGCGGGTACTCGGGATACTCCACCAACCGTGTATAGAAGCGGATGGCGGCGTCGTAGTCTTTCGAGTCGAAGGCCAGCCGCGCTTCCCGCAACTGCGCCTGCAATACGTCCTGAGTGGGCATGGTACGCGACGGCGGATGCGCGGATGCTGCGGTAACGAGGCCACCTTGTGTACCGTCGACCGGCTTGGGCTTCTGCCCCCCCGACACGGTACGCACCGGGACAGCACCCGCCATTGGCAGAATGATACGAATGCCGCCGAAATCTGCCTCGGGCTGAATTTCAAACTCCAGCAGCTTGGCGAAGCGCAGTGACAAAATAGGATTCACACCAACGCTACCATCGAAATCCGTACCCATGAGACGGGCCGGGTTGATGCCATCAGAAGGCATGGTCTCGTGGGACAGTTGCAAGCCATCCGGGCACCCGGGCATGGGTGCCAGCGCTATACGAACTTCATCGCCAGCGCGTAGCGGAAAATGACTGAGGTAGCGCATGGGGCAAGCAAAGCGGATGACCACTTCACCGCGCCCACCGCCGCCGCCGACATCTACTTGGCGAATCCAGTGAGCTTCCTGTGCAATAGAGGGCTGCACTTTTCCCGTAAGCCCGAGCAGAGCAAGACCGCAAAGCCACGCCAACTTGAAACGGCCGAACGCCATCAGAAGCTCTTGCTCGTGACTTTGTGACAACCGGACGCAGCACAATTCGGATTCTTGCGACCGGTACCGTTAATCGTCGTGCCGTGTTCACGCAAGCCCTTGTCGTAGTGGCAGCCCGCACAGGTGGGTTTATAGGCGGGGAAACGGTAAGGCACCACCTCCGCGTTGCTGGTATGGCAAGCAAGGCACGGCCGGCCAGCGAGATCGCCATGGTCGCCCGGATAGTTCGGCGACAGATGGCGGAAGCCCGGAATGGTCACGCCAAGCCAGTTGACGAAGCCCTTGTGGCAGTAGTCGCAGGAACGATTAGTGACGAAGTGCCCAGGATTCTTGCCAGTCGCCTGAGTCCCGTTGTGACACGTCGAGCAGGTGCCAGGCACCACGCCCAAGTGATCGAACTTCGCTGGACGCCACGCGATAGTGGTATGGCAGGAGTCGCAGGCCTGCGTGGTCGGCAAATGCGTCGACGTCTTGCCAGTGGCTTTCTGTCCATCATGACAGGTAGCGCAAGTGCCCTTCACGACACCAGTGTGGTCAAAGCGGGCAGGCAGCCAAGCTGTGGTCTGGTGGCAGTCGCCACAGCTGTTACTCGAAGGAATGTGTAGCGCATGCTTGCCCTTGGCAGTGGTGCCGTTGTGGCAACTGAAGCAAGTACCTAGCACTTCCACGTGATCAACGCGGATAGCGGGTTTCCAAGCCACGGTGGTATGGCAAGCGGAGCAGTTGCTGCTGGTCGTTATGTGCCCGGCATTCTTGCCGGTCGCCGTGCTGCCGTTATGGCAGCTGCCGCAACTGCCCAACACCTCCAAATGATTGACGCGTACGGCCGGCTTCCACACCACGGTGGAATGGCAACTGTCGCAGGCCGTGCTGGTCGAAATATGCGTCAAATTCTTGCCGGTGGCCTTTGTACCGTTATGGCAACTGACGCAGCTACCTGTCACTTGCGTATGGTCCACCCGGGTTACGGGCTTCCAGAGCGCCGTGACATGGCAAGAGTCGCAGGCATTGCTAGTGGCAATGTGCGTCGGGCTCTTGCCGGTAGCCTTCACCCCATTGTGACAAGTGAAGCAGGTGCCCTGCACTTCCGTGTGGTCCACGCGCGCTACCGGCTTCCACAGCGCAGTGACATGGCAGGCCTCGCAATTGTTAGTGGTAGTAATGTGCGCGGTGTTCTTGCCGGTGGCAGTTACACCGTTGTGGCAACTGAAGCAGTTACCAGTAACGCCTGCATGATCGAATTTCGCCGGCTTCCAGGCTGCCGTGGAGTGGCAAGCATCGCAGGAAGCCGTGGTAGCCACGTGAGTCGCGTTTTTTCCTGTGGCCTTCACGCCATTATGGCAAACAGAACAAGTGCCCAGCACCTCGCGGTGGTCAACGCGCACTGCAGGCTTGAAAGTGACGGTGTTATGGCAACTGTCGCAGCTATTGGTGGTACTGACGTGCGTGGGGTTCTTGCCCGGCGCTTTGGTGCCGTTATGGCAACTGAAGCAACTGCCGATCACCTCGGCATGGTCCACCTTCGTAACAGGGCGCCACACCACGGTGCTGTGGCAGGTTTCGCAGTTGTTGGATGTGCCAACGTGTGTGGGGTGTTTGCCGCTGGCATTAACGCCGTTGTGACAGCTAGAGCAATTGCCGGTAATGCCGGCATGGTCGAACTTCGCTGGGCGCCAGGCGCTGGTGGCGTGGCAAGAGTCACAGGACTGTGTAGTGGCGATATGCGTTGCATGCTTGCCCGTGGCTTGGGTGCCGTTGTGGCAGGTGGCGCAAGTACCAGGAACCACTCCGGAGTGGTTGAAACGGGCGAGCTGCCAAGCCGTGGTGGTATGGCAGGTATCGCACTGTTGCACGGTGGGAATGTGCGTGGCGGTCTTGCCGGTAGCCGTGGTGCCGTTATGGCAGCTAGAGCAACTCCCCTGCACTTCCGTGTGGTCTACACGGGTCACCGGCTTCCACGAGATGGTGGCATGGCAAGCCACGCAATTAAGCGTGGAAGCGATATGCGTGGCATTCTTGCCGGCCGCCATAGTGCCGTTATGACAGGAAGCACAAGTCCCTTGGACCTGCGTGTGGTCCACGCGGCTGACGGGGATCCAAGTAGTGGTTACGTGGCAACTCTCACACTGGGCTGTGGAAGCAATATGCGTGTTGTTTTTGCCAGTGGCGGTTCTGCCGTTGTGGCAGGTGCTGCAGCCGCTAGTGATGCCCTGATGGCTGAATTTCGCTGGCGTCCAGCCGGACGGGCTGTGGCACAGTTCGCAGCCTTGCGTCGTCGGCAAGTGATTGGCATGCTTGCCGGTCGCATTCACGCCGTTATGGCAGCTGGCACAACCATCCACGATGCCATCGTGACTGAACAGAGCCGGCTTCCAAGCAATGGTGGCGTGGCAGGTTTCGCAGGTATTGCTGGCCCTTACGTGGTTGGCGTTCTTACCCGTGGCCAGCGAACCGTTGTGGCAGGTAACGCAGCCCGTGGTGATTCCCTGGTGGGTGAAGTTGGCCGGCTTCCAGCCTCTGGTGACGTGGCAGGTCTCGCAGTCATTACCCACCGGAATATGGGTGGCGTTCTTGCCCGTCGAGATGGTGCCGTTGTGGCAGGAGGAGCAGCCATCGAGGATGCCATCATGCGTGAAGGTTGCGGGCTTCCATGCTTGTGTCGAGTGGCAAACGTCGCAATTTTGCCGGGTAACAATATGGGTCGGACCCTTGCCTGTCGCCTGCACATTGTTATGGCAGCTACTGCAGCTCCCTAGCATCTCGCGGTGGTCAAACTTTACTGCTGGCTTGAACGACTGGGGCGTGTGGCAACTCTCACAACGGTCGGTGCTGAGAACGTGGGCAGTATGCTTGGGGGTAGCGGAAATTCGGCTACCGCGCTGGTGGCAGCTGGCGCAGGCTCGGGGCGTTCCTTTGAAGACAGCATCAACGTGACAACCCTCGCAGGACACGTCGTTGTGCTTGCCGATGAGTTCGAACCCAGTAGTGAAGTGGTCGAAGGTGCTGCCCACTTGGGCCATGGCGGGCCCACCCCAACCCAACCCCAGCAAACCAAGGCAGGCGAGGAGCGCCTGCAACCAGCGGCGGTACGTAGTCATATTCCTGCCCCCGAGCGGCGTTGTGGCGCCGCTCCCTTGAACGTCCGGGTGGAATGACAACGAGCACAATCGCGCCCGAAGTTGCCGTCATGAACATCGTCCGTTGCGTGGCAGGCCACGCACTCGTGCGACAACTTCACATCATGAGTCGACTTCACATGGCACTGGCGGCAAGCCAACTTGGCATGCGCGCCCTCGCGAGGAAAGCCCGTGGTGGAGTGATCAAACTGCCAGTGCGCCCAACCATTTGGATTGTGACAAGTAGCGCACCCGTCGCCGAGCGCACCCTTATGGTTGTCGTCGACCTTGTGACAAGCGATGCACTTCGCAGGTGTACCGCGGTAGCGACGGTCCGCATGGCACTGTTCGCAGCCCACGGCAGCGTGCAATCCCACCAACGGGAAGCGGGTGAGGTCGTGGTCGAAGCGCACTTGGTCGCGCCAGCCCGTCTCACGGTGGCAAGCGGCGCAATCTCGCCCCATGCCGCCAGCATGGACGTCGTCTGCTTGGTGGCAGCCGAAGCATTCCTTGGGCAGTTCTTGGGTCTTGGTACTGGCCGTGTGGCAAGTATGGCAGCCCAACTTTTCGTGTTTGCCGTTCAGCGCGTACTTGTGCTTGGCGAAATGGTCGTATTTCACTGGCTTCCAACCATCCGGCTTGTGGCAGGTGGCGCAGTCGTCACCGAAGCGGCCGGTATGAGAGTCTTCCGCCGCATGACAGCCGTGGCAGGTCTTCGGCAGCTTCGCCTTCAAGTCGCCGTCTTTGTGGCAAGCATTGCAGGAAATCTTCCCGTGCTTACCGTCTAGCCCAAAGCCGGTTTCCTGCAGATGATCAAAGCTGGTGTCCTTCCAGCTCACCGTACTGTGGCAGTCCAGGCAAGCGGGTCCGCGCGAACCATGGTGCACGTCGTCGGGTGCGTGGCAGGCGTTGCAGGCGGTGGGTGCACCCTTGAAGGTAGAATCCCGATGGCAAGCGGCACAGGCCACCTTATCGTGCGCACCCAGCAAAGAAAATTTGGTCTTGCTGTGGTCAAACTTCACCGGCTTGAAGCCTTTCACCTCGTGACATTTGGCGCAGTCGGAGCCGAGCTTGCCAAGGTGAATGTCGTCTGTCTTGTGGCAGTCCACACAGGCATGCGGGGCATCGCGGTGCTTTTTGCCAGCCTTGTGGCAAGAGGCACAGGCGACAGACGCATGGGCCCCTTCCAGCGGATAGTCCGTCTGCTGGTGGCGGAACGCGTTGGGCTCGAGCCCGACGATGTCCGCCGCCCTACCCTTGTGCTCGCCATGGCACCCTGCACAGCGCGCATTCGCCGGTAGGGCGCGACCATGGAAACCCTGGCGAGCCTTTACATCGGCGGTAATGTCCTTGTGGCATGCCAGGCACAGAGTGCTCATGCGCGCCTTGTTGGCGCGGTCGTGACAACTGGAGCACTGCTCTTCGTACTTGGCATGGGCCGCGGACAGCTTACCGGGCATCAAAAGTGTTTCGAGGGACGTGGCCGCAGCAAACCCCGCTGACAGTAACAAGCCAGCCGCCAATAGAGCCTGCAAACTGCGCCTGAAGCTACCGCGCAAGAGCCAACTACAGCAACGGCGAAGCCCCGGACCACTCTGCAGGGTTTCCGGGGCCAAACCACCGAATTGCGGCGACTTTTTCACAAGGTATATATGGCCTGCTTAGTAAACGTGGACGGCGATGACGTGTACCACTGCAGCGATGAGCATGAGGATGAACAACGGGATATGCATAACATGCCAAAGCGAGAACATCCGTTCGCAAGCCTCGAACTCCGCCACTCGGCGCGCGGCTGACAAGCGATGCGCACCATAACGCAGTGCTGCCGAACGAAGACCCTCAGCATGGTCTGCGATGACGGAACGCCGGGCTGAAGCGTTACGTAATGCGCGAGAAACATAACTGCTCAAGCGACGGCGCTCCGCCCACTCCACGAACATGGCGCGGAAGGCACGGCTCAATCCTTTGCCACGCGTGATGCGCTTCTCGGAGGCGTCCAGTACCGCGATGAGCTCTGGCAGGAGCCGAGTGAGACCAGCCGATTCACGCAGACGGTCCGCCTCCACATGCAATTCAGCCAACTTGGCGCGCTGGCCATACAGGCCGTTATGAATACGCGCATAAAGATAGCGACCCACCAAGCCGCTACCCGCGACAAACACCATGCAAAACAGTGCTACGTTGCTATTGGTCGCACCGAGAGAGAAGTTACAGTGATAAAGCACGAGACCAGGACCGACGATACCAAGCATCATGTGGGCGCGGAACCAGGCCTTGACGCTGCCCACGGCTTGAATGCCTTTCTGGCGCTTGCGCAGTGGATAAATAAGCAGCAGCAACATGAGGCTGCCACCGACAATTCCCAACCAGTAGCCAACACCCGTCTCAGGGTTGATATATTCGCGAGCAGGAGTCCAAGGACCCACCACCACCGCCACCGTGAATAACGCGAGCACGATGTGCTCCATGGATAGGTTCAGACGCTGCCAGAGCGTAAGTTTCGGCGGCGCGGCAGCAATGACCGGCGCGTCAATAATCTCTTTCATGTTGTCAGCGGTAACGCTCATGTCTGTCCCTCAGCAAGCGCCTTGGCCTCTTCGAGATTGGCGCGAATAATCCGAGCATCGCTGGACTTCGGCGGCACCAATGCCAGCACTGTCTGCCAACTCTTGGCGGCAGCCGTGTAATTTCGCTGCTGCAGTTGCAGCGATGCACGCAGCCACAGGGCTTTGATATGTCGAGGGTCTAGCTTCAAGGCCTTATCGAGAGCGGCGCTGCCCTTGAGCAAATCCCCGTTATTAGCAGCCGCCAAGGCATCCGCGTAATCCGCCCAGGCATCCGCCGAGGCGGGCGCTGCTAACGTGGCGCGACGGAACGACTCCATCGCACCCTTGAAGTCGCCCTTACGACGTTGCTCGATGCCGCGCGCCCACCAATCGTTGGCGGTGGTCGGTTCGCGCGCCTGGACTGGCTGACGAGGCAATGCGGCTAGCGCCGCGGCCATACCAGCAGCGTTGGCATTCGTCCCCATCTGAATACCCGCCGTGGCATGCGCCGACATAGCAGCCGGCGACATCGCGGCGCCCGGCTGCGCACCCAGCGCTGTTGCGCGCGCACGAGCCTTAGTGGCGTCTTCTTTGCGACCGAGGTACTCGTAGCTTTGCGCCAAGAGCACCCAACCGCCGGTGTCGTTCGGTTCGCGTTCGAGGCGTGCCGCAAGGCGGGCCGTGACTTCTTCGATACTGGCAGGGCCACCCACAGCGGCTGCGCTAACTGCCGCAGCATCGCCCGCCCGAGCTTGCGTCATACCGCCTTCGCCCGGCGCCTGCCCCACACCGCCCCATTCATTCGTCGTCATGGCAACGGAATCTGATGAAACGGCGGCGAACGTTGCGGGCGAGTGGCGGACAATGGCGACTGCCGCACCGAAAGCAATCGGCGCCAAGGCGAAACTGACCCAGGCCAACGACTGCCGACCACGCCGATACAGCAGACCACCGCCTACCAGCGCTGCGAGACCCAATACGATTGCCAGAACCAGATTCATCCAGAGCGCTCCACCACCAACGGACCTATCCGCGTGGAGGAATGTTAGGGGTGAGCCTACTCAGGTAGTGCGACATCGTCTGTCTGCAGGTGGCGACAACAGGTGCATAAAGGTGTCCGCCTGCGTAAAAAGGACCTCTGACACGACACCACACACTTGGCGAATAAGTAAAAACCCCCATGGACTCCAAGGAATTCACGGCGAATGATCTACCTTGTTTACTTATTACCGCTCGTCTTGGTCCTCGCTTGGCATTTACGCAAGCGGGAAAACCTGCAAGCCGAAAGCATCGTTGCAAAGGTGGAGGCAGAGGAAGCTGGCCTCACTGAACCTGCCTCGCTCCATCCCCTCATCGACCCACTCAAGTGCATCGGTTGTGGGTCTTGCGTGCTCGCTTGCCCGGAGCAAGGCCATCATACGGTGCTCGGTCTTATCCATGGCAAAGCCGCATTGGTCAGCCCAACGGAATGCATCGGACACGGCGCGTGCCGCAGTGCTTGTCCCGTAGATGCCATTGAACTGGTCCTCGGGACGGAAAAGCGCGGAGTGGATATTCCCCGCGTCTCGCCGTGGTTCGAAACCAATGTGCCGGGCATCTTCGTCGCTGGCGAACTCGGGGGAATGGGACTGATTCGCAATGCGATTGAACAAGGCCGCCAAGCCATTGACGAAATTGCCAAACGTCGGCCGAAAGCCATCGCGCCGTTCGATGTACTCATTGTTGGTGCAGGCCCCTCGGGATTTTCTGCTTGTCTCGGCGCCAAGGCTAAGGGACTAAGTTACCTGGCCATCGAACAGGAATCGCTGGGTGGCTGCGTATTCCAGTATCCACGCGGTAAGCTCGTGATGACTCAGCCGGCCATGCTGCCCTTGGTGGGAAAAATCAAATTCACGACTGCACACAAAGAGCAACTGCTGGAAATGTGGACCAAGATTGAGGCAGACCACCAACTGAATATCCGTTATTACGAAAGCGTCACTGGAATTGTTCCCGAAGGCAAAGGCTTCAAAGTCACTACCACGCGTGGCGAGTACACGGCAGGCACCGTGCTGCTGGCGATTGGCCGCCGCGGCACGCCGCGCAAACTGGGGGTACCCGGCGAAGAACTGCCGAAGGTGGTCTACCGCCTCATCGATCCGCAGCAATACAAAGGCCATAAAGTCATTGTCGTTGGCGGTGGCGATAGCGCACTCGAAGCCGCCGCCAGTATTGCGGAGGAAGGTGGCGAGGTCATCCTCAGCTATCGCGGCGAGGCTTTCCAGCGCGCCAAGCCGCGCAACCGTGACCGCGTGCAGAAAGCGCAGGAAGGCGGTCGCCTGCAAGTGATGCTGAATTCGCAAATCAAAGCCATCACTGCAGACAAGGCGCGGCTCTCCGTAAGTGGCGTCATGGTGGAAGTCGACAACGACGACATTATCGTCAACGCGGGCGGAATCCTGCCTACCGATTTCCTGAAACGCGTCGGCATCGACGTGGATACCAAATACGGGACTACATGAACGCACCCTCCCCTCGCACTCTTCGCATCGTTAGCGGCTCGCATTGCGCCGAAATACTGCAACGTTGGTTTGTGGGAGCGCTGGTGGCGTTGGCGACTTGTGCCCCCGCTCTGTCAACGACAGCTGCAGCAGCCGACACGACAGTCGCTACCACCGATATCGCCGAACTCACGCTGGTTGCTGCACGCGACAAGCTGCGCCGTAAGGAATTTCCAGCGGCTCTCGCTCTGTTCGGCAGCGCCGCTGCGGCCGGTTCAGCTGAGGGCCAGTACCAGTACGCGCAGATGTTGCGCAATGCGCAAGGCACGCTTGCCGGTGCGGACCTCAAAGGCGCGTGCAAATGGCTAGAAAACGCCGCACTGCAAGGGCACGCGCGTGCGGGGCTGGCGTTGGCCGGTTTACTCGACGAGAACCAGTGTCAATCTGCAACCCCGGCAGCGACGTGGCGTGAACGCGCCAACCAAGGCGGGGTAATGCCGCCAGCCTCCACCGCCATCGTTGAACGCAACGACCCCGCTGTTCGTAAAACGCTCACCTTCCGCGCGGCACTTGCCGGTGATACCGCCACGCTACAGCCCCTGCTGGATGCAGATAACAGTCTCGCCACTGCCATCGACGCTGCCGGGCGCACCGTACTGCACGCCGCGGCAGAGTCCGGTAACGGCGACACCGTGGCAGCGGCCCTCGCCGCTGGCACCGCGGTAGCAGCGGAAGACGCGCAGCACTACACGGCCCTGGCGCTGGCGGCCCGCAACGGCTGCCTCCCTTGCTTGCAGACACTACTGCGGGCGCAATCGCCGTTGGAAACCCTCAACATCGACGGCGACACCGCACTATTGGTGGCTGTGGCTGCAGGGCGTGCACCCCCTGTAGCCGCCTTGTTGGCTGCGGGCGCCGATGCGAGCCATCGTAACCGCTTGGGTGATGACGCCAAGGCCTTGGCGGCCCGTGGCAGCGACAACGCAGTACGCGCGCTGTTTGACCTGCCGCCCACGACTACCCGGAACGTCGGCAACGCGCCCGGGGTTGCCAGGACCGGTGTGTATGCCGGATGGACTGCGCTGCAAGTGGCGGCCGAGAAGGGGGACCTTGGTAACGTGCGCGCTGCGTTAAGCGCCGGTGCAGCGGTCAATGCACACACACCCGATGGCTGGACACCGCTAGTGTTGGCGGCCCGCCGCGGTGACACCCCCATGGTCAGCGTACTGCTAGAGGCGGGCGCCGCGCCTTCGCTGGCCTCCACCTCACGCTGGACAGCACTGGCGCTGGCGGTGCGGGGGGGTCATGTGGCAACGGTACATCGTCTACTGGAAGCGGGAGCCGACGCAGCCGCCGCAAACCCTGAAGGTCTGCGGCCGTTGCAAGTCGCAGCCACGGAAAATGAACCGGCGCTTCTACTCGCCCTGCTGAGGGCGCGGCCACCCCTGGAGCAGCGTGACGACAAAGGGCAAACGGCGCTGGTGATGGCAGCAACCGTGGGACGTAGTGGTTCCGTGGAGGCTTTGCTGAACGCCGGCGCAGATGTCCGCGCGCGCGATACCCGCGGCCGCTCAGCCGTATGGTTGGCGGCGGCCCGTGGCGACTCGCCTATGCTTGCATTGCTATTAACCGCCGGTGGCAAGGCAGTCGCTGCGCAGGCAGATGCGGAAGGCTCCACGCCACTGCATGCCGCCGCGGGTGCTGGCCACGATGGCATCGTCGCGCGGTTACTGGCGCTCGGCGTGGGCACCAACACGGCCACCCGCGCCGGCAACACCCCGCTACATATTGCAGCCGCCGCCGGCCAAGTAGCGGTCCTGCAACGTCTGCTGCTCGCCAAAGCGGAAATAGATGCGAAAAACAAGCGTGGCGATACCCCCGTATTCGTGGCCGTACGTGCTCGCCAGTTGGAGGCCTTACGGGCGCTCGTAAAAGCAGGCGCTGACCGTCGTTTGCGCAATGCAGACGGCCAGAACGCTGCCGAGGTGGCGACAGCCGCTGGCTTCACAGAACTGGTACCACTACTGAAACGCTGAGGTAAAACAGGGCAACTGTTGCTCGGCCTCCCCTCGCACCCTTGCCTCTATTTGGCGTGGCGCTGTTGGGCATGAATCTTGTCTTTCGCTGGGCACCAAGGACAAGGGTTCAGGTCCACGTTGCCGCCGCTGAGCACCACGAGCACTTCCTCGCCGTCAGCGACCACGCACCCTTCGAGAAGCGCCGCCAACGGCACCGCGCCCGACGGTTCCACTACTAACTTGAGTTCATTGAACAGCAAGTCCATCGCTTGGCGAATGGCGTCTTCGCTCACCGTGACAATGTCGTCGACCACTTGCGAGAGCAAGGCGAACGGGCGCTCTCCCAAGGCAGTCCGCAGACCGTCCGCGATAGTTCTCGGATCGGTCTGCGGTTGCCGAATACCACTGCGGAATGAACGCGCTGCATCATCCGCACCGGCAGGCTCAACGCCAATGACACGAGTTCCCGGTGAAGCGCTGCGCGTGGCAAGGCCCGACCCTGTCAGCAAACCACCACCACCAACCGGTATCAGCAACAGCTTCGGCCGCAACCCAGTGGCATAGACCTCCAGCACGGCAGTGCCCTGCCCGGCAATGACGGCGGAATCGTCATACGGATGCACCAGCGTGGCACCAGTGGCAGCCACCACAGCCGCGGCGCCTGCTTCGCGCGCGGCTAAATTGGGTTCGCAGTCCACTATCTTTCCGCCTTCACGTAACACCAATGCCCGCTTGGTGGCCGGCGCGTTGGTAGGCATGACGATGGTAGCGGGAATGCCGGCACGCCGCGCCGCACGCGCCAATGCCGCGGCATGGTTTCCGGAGGAATGCGTTACCACGCCGCGCGCAGCAGCTTCTAGCGATAACGACAACACGGCATTCGCTGCCCCGCGTGCCTTGAAGGCGCCAATGGCCTGCAGGTTTTCGCACTTGAAGAACACCCGGGCACCACATCGTGCGTCGATAAAGTCACTACGTACCAGCGGTGTGTTCACCACATGCCCCGTAATGCGAATAGCCGCCGCCTGCACAGCAGCGGCGTCGGGCAGGTCAAGCATCGTCATTGCCTACTCCAATGTTCAGAGGCCCGCCAAGGTCCAGCGTCGTTACTTGTTCCTTAGCCGATACCAGTTGTAAACGTCGTCCCAGGCCGGCATGACAGCCACGAAGGCGACTAGTACTGCCAATGGTATGGAGAACAGAAAGCCGAAGTGGCTGAACCCCACTGCACCGACCACGCCACCGATAAAAAACAACCCAACCAACCCAAGCAACATCTTGAGGTTCGGCAGATCCGCCACCACCCGCTCCCCCGCAGCGCTGCGGCCATCGCGGTTCCAGTAAAGCAGCCGCCCCAACTCTATTCCAATGTCCGTCACCATTCCCGTGACATGGGTAGTGCGAATTCTGGCACTGGAAATTTTGGTAATGAGGGCGTTTTGCAGACCCATCAAGTAGCCGAGTAAAACCACGATAGTGGAAACGAATTCGAAGCTTGTAGCCGCAAGCCTTCGGCCCACCAAAGCGAAGAGCAGCAGCAACGAAGCTTCCAACAACAAGGGCAATGCGTAGCGGCTCTCCAGATGACTGCGCCGCGCCCAATTCACCATCAACGCCGTGGTGGCTGCCCCCGCAACGAACGAGACGATGGCACCCAAGGCCGTGAGCACTACGTCGTACTTTGTCAGCACTAGGAAGTCCGCCATCGTCGCGACCAACCCCGACATATGCGAGGTGTAGATCTTGGTAGCCAAGAAGCCACCGGCGTTGGTCGCACCAGCCACGAATGTCAGGTAGCGCGCCAACGCCAAGTCCGACCGTTGGTGCCGGTGGATAGAAGATAAGCCGCGCAGATAACGAAACATCACGCAGCGGACCCGGCGGCCTCCACCCTCACCGGCAAACCGTTCAGTGCAGCGTTGCCGCTGGGGCCATCCAGAAACTGCGCGTCCGTCAGGTCGTTGTAGCTCGGGCCCACCACGGCATTGGCGCGGGCCAAGCGTGTGTCTGCCAGCCCATGACCGAAGCCATGCGGCAAACACACCACGCCACGGCGCATATCTGCCGTACCTTCCACGGCCACTTCGATGGCACCGACACGCGACACCACGCGCACCATCGCGCCGTCCTGCAAACCGCGCACGGCGAGGTCTTCAGGGTTCATCTGCAACGCATGCCGCGGCTTGCCCTTCACCAACCGTGGGGCGTTGTGCATCCACGAATTGTTGCTGCGCACGTGGCGGCGGCCGATGAGCAGGAGATCGCCAGTGGCAACGGCGCCTGTAGCATCCACCCGCACCAGTTCTTCCATCAGGAACGCTGGTGCGCACTCAATGGCGCCGCTGGTGGTTTCCAGACGACGCAGCAGCGAAGGCGCCAACGGGCCCAGGTCCAGCCCGTGCGGCGCAGCCGCCAACACTTCCATGGTCAACTTGTCCGGTCCGCGCGCTAGCGCCATGCCTATCATCACCTGCGGCGGCGGCAAAGGCTGCCAAGGCTTGCCGGCTGCGGCTGCGAAGGCAGCCCCCAGTCCATTGAAAATTTCCCAGTCGCCACGCTCGTCTTCAGCGCGCTCGCGCATCGGCACGTTCAGCTTGGCTACGCGGCGCACAGCGAAGCCGTTGAAGACCATGTCGTAGTGGTACTGCGTCAGGAAGGGCGCCGGCGGCAGAATATAGTGTGCATGGCGCGTGCTTTCGTTGAGATAAATGTCGACAGCCACGTAGCATTCCAACCCGGCCAGCGCAGCATCTACAGCGCGTCCATCCGGCGTGGTCAGAACGGGGTTCCCCGCGCAACTGAACAACCCGCGCACTTGGCCTTCGCCTGGCGTCGTCATTTCTTCCGCCATAGCGGCCACGGGAATTTCGCCAGAGAAGCCAGTCAGGCCACGTACCCGGCTATTCGTCTTGCCACGGTAACCCGCCGAAGTACCAGGGCCCGTGACGGGCATGGCCGGGTCGTTCGGCAAGCTGCCACCCACGGCGTCCAGTTGGCCCAAGTACAACAACAATAGTTGCAACAGCCACTGACACAACGTGCCGTGTTCTTGCGTGGAAAGACCCATGCGCCCGTACACGGCTGCCTTGGGTGCGGCATAAAGCTCCTGCGCGATGCGGCGAATGTCATCGGCTAGCAGGCCCGTGCGCGCGGCCGCGTGTTCAATGCTTACCGCACCGAGTTGCTTCACCGCCTCGTCAAAACCATTCAGGCGGCCCTCATAAGCGGCCAAACGTGGCGGCCCCAACCGCTGCAGTTCACCCAGCAGCGCGCGCAGGAACCACAGGTCCGTGCCCGGCAGAATGGCTAGGTGCTCGCTCGCAATAGCCGCAGTTTCGGTACGGCGCGGGTCCACCACTACCAGCTTGCCGCGTGCCACCAGCGCTTTCAGCCGCTTCTCGAAGCCCGGCGCCGTCATCAAGCTGCCATTCGAAGCCACGGGGTTCGCGCCGAGCATCAGCAGGTAGTCGGTGTTGTCTATGTCTGCTATGGGGATAAGGAACTGGTGACCATACATGGCCCAGGCCACCAACTGGTGCGGCCACTGGTCTACGGACGACGCCGAAAACACGTTGCGCGTTTTGAACTGGCGCAGCAGCGAAGGCAGGTAGGCGAAGTGCCCGAAGTGGTGCACGTTCGGGTTGCCGAGATAGGACGCAAGCGCATCTGCGCCATGCGTGCGCTGTACCGCAGCCAGCCCGGCGCCCGCCTCCGCAAAGGCCGTCTCCCAGGAGATTTCTTCCCAAGTATTGCCACGCCGGCGCAAGGGACGACGCAAGCGATCCGGGTCATTTTCCAAGTCGAGGATGGCATTGCCCTTGGGGCAGATATGGCCGCGGCTGAACGGGTCCGCCGTATCGCCCCGAATGGCCCGCAGTTCGCTGCCTGCGTAGCGCAGCTCCAGCCCGCAAATGGCCTCACAAAGCGGGCAGGCACGAAAACGACTGGTTTCAGGCAAAGCGGACATGGCGGACTCCCGGCAGATGCCCTCAAGCCTACTCCGCGGGCGCGCGGGGCGCACCCATGCGTCTTGGAGGCTACTTTGCGGGAATCATCACCTTTTTATCCGCATTTTATACGGAGAATATTTGCCCTTGCGGAGAATAGCGCCCATAATCTCCGCATGAATTACGGAGAATACAAGTACGTCTGGCAGGCACCGGGGTGGCCAGCGTGGCGCGTGGACCTGGCTCGCCTCGCCCAACCACTCGCCGAAGCCAGTGCTGCCCAGGGGCACTTGCTGGGCCGCTTGGTGGACGTAGGCCTGCCACTGCGCTCGCAGGCCAGCCTTGCCGCACTCACCGACGACGTGGTGAAAACCAGCGAGATAGAGGGCGAACAACTCGACCCGTTTTCGGTACGGTCGTCTGTGGCGCGCCGGCTTGGCCTGGATATTGGCGCTCTGGCGCCCGCGGACCGCCAAGTGGATGGTGTGGTCGACATGGTCTTGGATGCCACCCGCAACGCGCTGACTCCTGTGTCACCAGAGCGCTTGTGGGGCTGGCACGTGGCCTTGTTTCCTGCGGGCCAATCCGGGCTCACTCCACTACGGGTAGGCATGTGGCGCAACGACGCTACTGGCCCTATGCAAGTAGTTTCCGGTCCCATCAGTCGTCCGCGTGTGCACTTTGAGGCGCCACCAGCAGTAGCACTGGACGCAGAGATGACCCGCTTCCTCGATTGGGTAAACGGCGTGCAACCACTGCACCCGTTGCTAAAGGCCGGTATCGGCCATCTGTGGTTCGTGACCCTGCACCCCTTCGATGATGGCAACGGCCGTATGGCGCGAGCATTGGGCGACCTGTTACTTGCACGCGCTGATGGCAGTGCGCAGCGCTTCTATAGTTTGTCGGCGCAGATTCAGCGCGAACGAAAGGCCTACTACGAAGTGCTCGAGCGAACGCAGCGAGGCAGTCTTGATGCCACGGAATGGCTGGAGTGGTTTTTGGGCGCGCTGCTGCGCGCGATGCACCAAGCGCAGCAAACGCTAGACGCCGTATTGGTCAAGTCTAGTTTCTGGCAGCGCCGCAGCAGCCTGCCCCTGAACGAACGCCAATTGAAACTGCTGAATCGCTTGTTGGATGGCTTCGACGGTAAGCTGACGAGCAGCAAGTGGGCCGCCATCGCCAAGTGTTCACCGGACACTGCCTTACGCGATATCAATGAACTCGTGGCGCAAGGCGTGCTGCGCAAAACCGAAGCCGGCGGGCGCAGCACTAGCTACGTATTGGCAGACACTTAAGTTCTACCGCCCCGCGTCGAACAGCAGTTCGAAGGCTTCGACGATGACGGGCATTTCATCCGCAACCGTTAGCCCGTAAGGCTCCAGCATGGCGCCCCAGTAAACAGTATGCAGTGGGCGCCACACAGCAATGTCGCGTACGGGCGAACCATCCACGGCCGTGTCTTCGTTCGTCATATCCCCGAAGGGCAAGGTATGTACGCGACGCGTACGCACCAGCAAGGTGGGCGTACCGTCGTAGTCCACCAGTACCAAACAGTCGCCTACTTGCGGTGGCGGACGTTCGCCCCGCTCCACCAGCCACGGCAACGTGAAGGTGCCAGTCTTGTCGCCCGCCCGGATGAGTTCGAAAATTTGTCGCGTGGTGGGGGCATCGAGGCCTATCCAGCGCCATTGGCAGCCACCAGCGGACTGCAACTCCGGAACCGCTTGTTGTGCACGTTCCCAGAACGCGGTGACAGCCGCAGGGCTCGGTGCGGCAGGTTCCGCGGAAGCATTCGATTCGTCAGTTTGGTTGGTCTGGTCCATCTCAGTCCCTCTTGAAGCTACGTTCTCAGCCCCGCTGCCGCGTCCGCCAGTCGATGGGTGCCACCGCCGGCAGCACCCACACCCAGCCAATGACGCCCAGCACATTCAGCACGGCCACCAGCGCGAACGCCAGCCCGAACTGGCCCGTGGAGTAGACAAGGAAACCCGTGACGATGGGCGCGACCATGCCAGCCACGTTACCTGCGGCATTCTGCAGGCCTACCCAGCGGCCTGCTGCTTCGGGCCCCGCGAGAATTTGTGGAATGGCGAACAGCCCCGGGTACGAAGCACCGGCGATGATGAGAAACGCGAACAGGCAGGCTACAGAGCCCGTCTCGCCGAGCGTCATCATGCCCACCATGCACAGCACCGTGCCGGCATGGCTTAAACCCATGATGGACTTGTAAACCTTCGTGGCGCTGTGGCCATTCCGCAGCCAGCGGTCCGCCAGAAAGCCCATACCGAAAGCGGCGCCAGCGTTTAGCAAATAGCCCATGGACGCCAGCAGCGTCATCGTCTCCAGCGAGTAGCCGCGGTCCTTCACCAAGTAAAACGGCAGCCAGGAGACGATGAAGTAGTAGCCATAGTTAGAAGCGAAGTGGCCAATGGACGCGCCCCACAGCGAACGCTCGCGCAGCAGCGTGGCCAGAGTAGGTCCCGCGATACCGTCTTCCGTTTTGGCAGGCTCCGGCACCTTCGCCCGCAGCCAAGGAATAAGCCACAGCAGCGACACCAACCCGAACAGGATAAACACGGGCCGCCAGCCCAGTTGTGCCATGAGCAGGCCGCCGATGAACGTGCCTACCGCCGGGCCGATGAGATAGCCAAAGCTGAGGACACCGTTCGCCACGCCGAGGCGTTCCGGCGGCACGCTGGCCGCCAGCACCTTCGAAGCACAGGGGAACGCACCGCTTTCGCCAATGCCGAGCACGATACGCAGCAACAGCAGCGACAGGAACCCGCCCGCGAAACCGGTGAGCAGCGTGGCTACGGACCACAACGCCAGCCCAAACGCGAACACCGACTTCGCACCAAAGCGTTCCGCCAACACCCCCATGAGCGGCATGAACGGCACGTAGCCGAAATAGAACGCGGAGAAGAGGATGCCGAGTTGCGCTTCATTGAGCCCGAGTTCGCCCTGCACCAGCGAAGCCGCCGTGGAAAGGTTCCCGCGATCCACGTAGTTGATGAACACCGCCGTGGTCACAAGCAGGACCATGCGACTGGCGTTGCGAGAATCGGTCATGGGCAACCTCTGAGGACGGGGATCCGGGCGTTCCTCTGCATGATACGCACAGTCCGACGTTTGAGAGATGGCTACCGATCTGTTCGTCTTGTGGTGGCTAACCATAGCGACCACGGCAGCGGCACTAACCGTCTGCGTTTAACTTAATCTTCGGTCATTTCCCAAACATTATGCGAAATGATAGGGTGCTCGCCGCACTGGCTTTACCAGAACGAACCACCAAAGGGACTTATGAAATTTCCAGCGATTCTGGGAGGCCTCGGCGCACTCCTGCTAACCAGCATGGCCGTCGCCGCGCCTGTTTATTCCATCACCGAAATCAAGCCGCCCGTGGACTCGTTCTACGGGAGCGCCATGAATGAGTCCGGCCAAGTGGCCGGCACCGGGCCCGTGACGCCAGGTGGGCCGCCCCATGCGCTGCTTTACAGCCGCGGTGTGGTGACCGACCTCGGCACCCTGCCAGGTGCCACCTCCACGGTAGTGACGGGCATAAACCGCAAGGGTCAGGTGGTCGGGTATGCCGGCGAAGAAACAGAACCCTTTTCTGGCCAGTTTACGTCAGTTCACGGCTTCATCTATACGAATGGCTCTCTGCAGGACCTGGGAACCCTGGTCGGCGGAAACTATGTCTTTACCAAGGCGATTAACGACGATGGAACGGTGATAGGCCAAGCCTTAACGGCAGACGACACCTGCGCCCAAGCCTACTTCTACCGCAATGGCGTCATGTCGCCCATCGGTACTTGCGCAACCACCCAAGGGGCGTTTTTCATCAACAAGCGCGGCAACATCGTCGGAATTACGCCGCGCAACAGCAACGGTAGACAGCAGGGATTTTTCTCAAAAGACGGCACGTCGGTAGTAACGATAAACTGCCTAGATAATTTGCCCTGCTCCGGCCGCAGTTACACGGAACCCGCGGACCTGAATGACAAGGGCCAAGTGACGGGTTTCGCCCGTGACAGCGCCGGCGTGGAGCACCCCTACCTCTACCAAAACGGCGTCATGAAAGACCTCGGCAGCTTGGGTGGCAATGGTGGCTGGGGTTTTGCCATCAACGCTTCCGGCGAGGTCACCGGCTATTCCCTTACCGCAAAGAGTCAACACGCGTTCATCTACAAGGACGGCAAGATGCTGGACCTCGACCCGAGGGGCAAGGCAGACTTTTCCATCGGCTTTGACATCAGCGACAAAGGTGACGTCATCGGGTTTGCCGGGAATTTCACTACGGGCGAGTTCTACGATTTCCTCTACACGGAAGGCCGCATGTGGAAACTCAAGGATTTGATTTCGCGGCGGAGCCCACTGAAGGGCATCGTGGAGATTTATGGTGCACGGTTGATTACCGCCAACGGCTACATTCTGGCGGACGGTTTCAACACCAAAACCGGCGTGGCGACGTCTTACATCCTGAAGCGAATGGAACGCGAAGACTGAACCCATCGCGTGTTGGGAGCTCCCGGCTACGGCCGGGAGTGCACCGCCGGTTCTATCAGTCCGTCTTGAGACGACTGACCATGGCGACCGGGTCGCCGGCGTTCACCGGCGGCGTGCCCACCACATAGTTCACCACGCCCGCAAAAGGCGAACGAATTTCGGTGAGGGTCTCGCCGAAGGGGTTCACCAGCACGCCGAGCACGCCATTGGCCGCAATGGCGTAGCCATCGCGCACCGCGGCGCGGAAGATGCCCTGTGCCGGGCTCGGCACCACTTCATAGCCAGTCAGCCACACCACCGCGGTGTTCGGCCTTTCCGCACCTGCCACCATATGCAGGTGGCGCAGCACGTTATGAATACCGTTCACGGCCAGGTCGACCCATTCGCGGCTGTTCAGCCCCATTTGCCCGGTTTCCGTCGTGATGGCCGGAATGCCGCGCGACAGAGCCGTCTGGTCCGTGTAGAGCGAGGCTTCCGGCGGCAGCAGCGGCGCCTCGTCGTAAACGATATGGTCCAGCCCGAAGGCTAGCGCCAACCCGCGGCTGGCAGCATCGAGAGCCGGCTTGCCCACCACCGGCATGTACACGTAGGGCCGCAGCGCTTCGTTGCCATCGCCAGCATGAAGGTCGATTAGGTAGTCCGCGCGTTCAATGACTTCACGCGTTAGCACGTAGGCAATGCGCTCGCTGAGTGTGCCTGCTGCTTTGCCCGGGAACACGCGGTTCAGGTTTTTGCCATCCACGGGGCTGGTGTAAATGGTGCGGCCATAGAACGAAGGCGGGTTCGCGATGTGCACCAGCACGAGCGTGCCGGTAAGGCTGGCGGGGGCTAAAGACTGGCGCAGTTCCTGCAAAGCGGTAACGCCCGGGTATTCATAGCCATGAACGCCCGCAATAAGCACCAGCACCGGGCCGGGCTTCGCGCCGCGAATGATGCTGACGGGAATGCGCGTGCCGGCATCGCCGGCCGCGGCAGGCACTTCGAGATAGCCCGATACCGCCTCCCCCATGCCCGCTTGGAGCGTGCCGATTCCGAAGGGCACAACGGCGTTGGGTGAAGCCGTGGATTTCGGTGCCAGCGTGGCCGCGAGCGAAGCGACCCCAGGCGCACCCAGCGCAAGGGCCAAGGAGAGATAGGCAATGATTCGAGCGAGACGCTTCATAAAAGCCGCTGACCGTGAGTAGTGATACCAATCGCCATTATGGGCGATGCGCTGGCAGATGCCATGCTGGAACTATCGCCCAGCGAGCAACTTCTCGAGGTTGTCTGCGGCATCGCGGCCATAGCGCCGTGTGAGTGGACGCAGCAGGTCCAAGTCGATGGGCGGAACATTCTTTCGTAATACCTGCTGTGCGTCCTGCAGATCCAGCGGGCCGCCGGCGAAACACTTCATCGCGACGAAGTCTTCCGGGCCCACCAACGACAAAGACGCCCGCTTAAACTTGAACGGAACCGCACGGGTGAACGCTGCTGGATCGAACCCGCGCAGCCCGCCTAAAAGGTCGACGCGGTTGCCAAAGCGGTCGGCAACTGCCACGACCGAGGGAATGGGGTCATCCGCATCTCCTCGACGCAGTTCTGTCGCGAATCCGGCCTTGCGCAGCGACTTCTCCAAGTAAGCCATCTCCGATACCGAGAGCGAAACCAACGCATCAGCGTCAGTCGTAGCGCGCACGGCACCGTGGGCAGCGGCCGCCACGGCTCCGATGACCAGATTGTCTATTTCGGCTTTGCGGAGGAATTCCACCACATCGAGCAGCAACAGCAGGGACTGACCCGCCCGACGCGCTCTCATGAGGACACCCTATGCCATGCTGCCCGTTTCGGCACTGCTGCTGTAGACGCAGTGGCCGCCTGCTGCAAATCTGCCAGCAGTTCGCAGTGCTGCAAATGGGCATCCAAGCGCTCTTGGGGAGATAGTTGGAACATGCTGCGCGAGAGCGATTCTTTCGCCTGCTCTGCCAGCGCGGAACGCTGGCTGCGTTCCGACATAGAACGCCCGGTGACATAGACGCCAGCCTCTACCGGCGCAGTGCCCGTCTGTAGTACGAACGGCAAGCCCGCACGAACAGCTATGCGGATAAGCAGTTCCAGCGAGAGCGAGTCCACTTGGCCGTGCATGATTTTGCTAAGTGTGGGCTGCGGAATGCCGAGCCGCTTCGCGGCAACACTTTGGCTAGCACCATCGCGCTGGACAAACCGCGCCAGCTGCAGTGCCATGTCCGAACGCAAGGCGTGGATGGTGAGAATGTCGGCTGTCATCGCGAACCCGGAAGCGTTATAGTAATTTTACTATAACCTTGCCAACAGAGCCGATGCAACTAAAAATCGCTGCATCGTAAAGACGGCGAATCAAATACGCCCATCAGGCACGGTAACCTACGGGAACATGCCACCAGGCCAGTGCGCCGCAAGGCAGCGAGCCGAAAAACGGCGCTGGTGCCGATTTAGAGAACACGTAAAATATGCTGCCCATTTCTCTGACAGCGGAAAAAAATATGCCCACATCACTGCGCTTCGCCATCGTCCCGAAAGTGGCGCATCCCTGGTTCGACGAAGTCCACAAGGGTGCCCGCCAGCAGGCGGAGCTGCTTAGCGCGAGCTTGGGTTTCTCCATTGTCATCGACTACTTACCGCCCGGGAACGCCGACACAGCAGAGCAAAACGCCATGCTCGAGCGTGCCGTGCAGAGCCGCCCGGACGGCATCGCGCTAGACCCACTGGATGCTATCGGCAACATCGCCGCCATCAACCACATACGTGGGCTGGGCATACCGCTGGTGGTGTTCGATTCGCCATCGCCAGACCCGGGCATCACCAGCGTCGGCAACGACTTCGCGCAGCAGGGAACCATCGCCGCCGAGCGCCTGGCGGCACTGCTGGGCTATACCGGCAAAGTAGCCGTGATGCGCGGCTACCCCACGGCGCCGAACCACAAGCAGCGATATGAAGCCCAACTGACGGTGCTGGCGAAGTACCCAGGCATGGCTGTGGTGGATGGCGGCGGTGACAACGACGACATCCAAACGGCCACTACCCAAGCAGCGGCCGTGCTGGAGCAACACGCCGACCTGCGCGGTTACCTGTGCTGCGACGCTTCGGGCCCTATCGGCATTGCCGCAGCCATCAAGAGCGCGGGCAAGGTGGGCCAGGTGAAGGTAGTGGGCATGGACGCTATCCGCCCCATTCTGGAGGCCATCAAGGAAGGCATCATCGACTCTTCCGCCGCCACCATTCCGACGATGCAGGGCGCGATGGCAGTGTTGATGTTGTGGCAGGCCACCCTAGGTGTGCAGCTGCCACAGAACATCGACACGGGCATTGACGTGATAACGCAGGAGAACGTGGACCGGTATCTGGCGGCGGGTTAAGGAAACTAGCGAAAGACTGAAATTTCGGAACACCCTACCCCGCAGATGCCCCACCCACATTCCCGCCGTTCCGGCAGCACTGCCTATCGCCGGGGCATTCGCGGCAGCTCCAGGTGAGGTTGGTCCAATTGGTGCCGCACTTCTCGCACAGCACCTTACCGCTGCGCAGCAGCGTCATGCCGGTGTTGCCGCACTCGCACTGCACGGCGTAGGCGTCGAAAAGATTCGTTACTTTACCCACTGCCCCACCCCGCTACGCTGCCCGACGAAAACCCGCAAAAACCCGTGGCGAACGCCAAAGGCTTTTTCAGTCTTCAAAGCATGACAGGCGCGGGGCTCAAGGCATGAGCCCGGGCAAACGCTCAAGCGGCTTTTGTCACCGCTTGAGCATGCCCACTTAGGCGGTTAACTACTGGAAACGGTAGCTAAACGACATGCCATAGGTAGCCGGACGGCCGGCAAACCGCACCACGGTATCGAGGTTGCGGTTGGCAGCGGTCCAATAATAGGCGTCACCCACGTTGCGGCCCCAAGCGGACAGGCGCCAAGTGCCGCTCTGGCTTTCGATACCGGCACGTACGTCAACGAGGCTATACGCCTTCACGTTTAGCAAAGGCAGCTCGCCCAACTGGCTATTGGTCTTGTCTTGGTGGGTTACCCCGCCGCCGACAAAGCCGAAGAGACTTCCGCTAACGGGCCAGCGATAGTTGACGTCGGAAACCAGCTGGAATTTCGGCGTATTCGGGAAGGCTTCCCCACCCAGATTGGCCAAGACGCCGTCGGGCTTGTAGTTGACGAAGTTATCCAGCACCTTCGAATCGATATAGGACAAGCCCGCAGAGATGGTCAGGCCCTCGACCGGAAACCAGCTAGCCTGAAGCTCAGCACCGGTAACCCGGGACTTGGGGACGTTGATCATCTGCAGCAACGGCCCGAACAGGGGATCCAACACTCGCCCCAAGATCTGCTTGTCCTGGTAGTCGTAAAAGAACAGGGCGCCATCGACATGCAGCTTGCCGTCCGCCGTGGTGGTCTTAAAGCCAGCCTCATAGGCCACCACCGACTCTTGTACGGCCGGCTGATACTGGCTGGCGGCCGTGGCGCCTAGCGAAGGGAAACCACCGGCCTTGTAGCCCTTGCTGATGTTGGCGTAGAGCAGTGTCCGCTCGCGCGGCGTCCACTCTGTGCCTACACGCCAAGAGACATTGGACTCATCCAAACTGTCCACCACCAAACCGGGGGTTAAGGCCGCGTTGGCTGTTAAACACCCCCCATTGGCGATGGGCGGGTTCAGCGGCAGACCAAACTGCAACCGGAATGAATTCCAGAAGGGACCAAAAATGGCCGAACTACTGCCGTCACCCGGGTCGCTGGTGCAGCCATTGAAATCATTACTCGATTTCGTATAGCGCACGCCGCCAGAAATCTTGACGTCATTGCTTAGCGAATAGTCGATGTTGGCAAAGACCGCCGACGTATCAGACTTTGCGTTGTTGGAATCGCCGAAACCTTTAAGCACAGGGAGCCCGAAGGCAGTGAAGAGGAGCGCCTGACTGCTTTGTATGAAGACGTTCTGGCTGAACTCTTTCACATCGTCTTTTGAGTAGGTGGCGCCGACGGTATAAATCGTATCTTTGTTGAATTCGCCAGCTAACCGCAGTTCTTCAGAAAACGATTTGATCTTGCCGTTGGTGTCGCGGCTAAAGTTGAACAGCGTCGTTCCATCGACATCCAAAAACAGCGCTTGATCGAAGCGACTGACGCTGGTGATGGAGGTGAGAACCATCTCATTGGATAGCTGATAGTCCACTCGAACCGAGAGCTGTCGGAACTTGTTGTCGTTACGGTAGTCAGCGTCGGGGTTGAAATCCGCGGCTCTAGCATTGGCCGGAGCTCTTGGGTATGTCAGGAGCCCCGGAACAAAGGGCGCAGCGTCCGGCAGGGCCGGGCTGATACCAATCAGTTGGCCTGCTTGGCTGTCGGACTTGTCGGTGAAACTATTGAGGCTCAACTGAACCTTCAATTGCTCCGTCGGGTCCCACACCAAGGTCAGGCGGGCGTTCCGCACATCATCGGCGCCGTTTTCAGCGTTCGTGGTGTAGCTGCGCTGCCAAGGGTCCGACTGGATGCTCTGGACGGCCAAGCGTACGCCGAGCGTCTCCGTTAGCGGGCCGCTGATAAAACCCGACACATCCGTCGCATTGAAGGAGCCGTAGCTGGCATCAATACCGGCCGCAAAGCTTTTGGTTGGCTTGGCCGCAATGAAGTTGATGGCGCCGCCGGTGGAGTTTTGTCCGAATAATGTGCCTTGCGGCCCCTTGAGAATTTCGACGCGCTCAAGGTCCAGGTTGACCCCACGGCCCTCAACGGCGAACGGGATGGGCGCTTGGTCAAGGTAAAGGCTGACCGTCGAGCGACCACCTAAACTGATGTCGCTAAAGCCGATGCCGCGAAGCGTGTAGATGGGCGAGCCAACATAGGAATCGGCGTAACTAAAGCCCGGCGAGACCTTGATAAGGTCGCGAACCTCTTTGATTCCGGCGCGCTTCAGCTGTTCGCCGGTTACCGCCGTAATCGACATAGGCACGGTATTGACGTTTTCTTCGCGCTTCTGCGCGGTAACGATGATTTCTGGAACCAGTGAACCTGCGTCTGCCGCGCGCTCTTGCGCAGCGGTTGCTGCACTCATGAGCGACAAGGACGAAAGGCCCAACGTTATCGCGGCCTTCAGAGCAGCGTGATGGCATTGCCGGTTTGGGCGAGAAGCTTGAAGCAACATCGATAGTGCTCCTACAAAAGAAAGGTTTGCATGAGCCTGCAGGACGTTCGCCAACAAGCCTGAGGCGTTGGCGAGCACGACTCTCAAACGCTGAAAATTCGGTGGGTCTGACTTCAAGTCAGTATTGGTTTTGATTTGGGCCCCGCCACGTAGGCGAGGCCCAAAATTGGCGACGGGACTTGTAGGGGCGCTCTTTCGAGACACGCCTACAAGCCCGTTACCGTAGAGACTTACTTCGCCGAAGCGCGGTCGGTCTCGGACGTGGCCACGGCCCAGATGATTACACCGAAGGTAATCTTGTTCAGGACGTCAGCGAGGTTGTAGATCAAGTTCAGCGCCGCGGAGCTGTTCGACGGATCTTGACCCATCAAGTAGCCCACGAAGTAGCCGATCGGATAGATCGCCCAGCCGAAGGTGACGATCAAGCGCATCAGCTTGAACGCTGATTGGACGGACTCAGGAGCTTGCGCAGCATTGATCTTGCTCGCCTCGCCCGCAAACACCTCATAGAGGATGTAGGCCCAACCAATCATACCGACGATGAACGCCGGCCATGCAGCGACGTAATCCGCTTCACCGACGTAGCCGCCAATGAGCATGACGAACGTGCCGATCATAAGGCGCCAGAAAACGCCGCCTGGCACCTTGGTGATCGCCGCGAGGATGAGATAGAACTCAACCATGAGCAGCGGAACGGTGATGAGCCAGTCGATGTAACGATAGACGGTGGGCGTTTCGCCAGTGGCGACCCAGATGTCGCGCATGTAGAAGTAGTGCACCGCAGCCACCAGCGTCACGAGACCGGACACGGTGAGCGAGGTTTTCCACTTACCAGAAACCCGCTGGGTTTCCAGGAAGAAGAAGGCAGTGGACGCCACAAGCGCCATGGAAATCAACCAGAACGAGATACCAACATAGTCATCTGGATTCAGGTTTTCCGTAGCCGCACTGGCAAGTGCGGGCAATAAAGAAAGGCCAGCCCCCAAAGCAAGCGCTTTCAAACTGAACTTTGACATCTTGAACTCCCTACGTAGTGTTTTTCTATCTCTAGCCATTGAAATTGAACTATTTTCTAGGCTCGTCGTAGTCGACAATCTGCAAACCAAATGACGGTTCAAGATTGCCATCGTTCTCGAAGGGCCTCGAATATTGTTCTGGCCTTCGACATCGCTAGTGGACGATTGGAAGTTCGCTATGTCCCTATCGCGGGGAAGCCGCCGAAGCAGTCTCCCCCACCTTCCCTTTGCGTTTTCCCACCGTCCTGAAGCCGACATTTGAGGAAAACACCTACAATGTCAAGAGCCGGGGCACGGCGCGGTCCGCAAGACAGCCGCTGTCCAGTACAAGTCTAGTAAGCCGAGTTTGACCATCGCTTCCAGTTTTTCGGCGACCACGGTGTAACGAGAATAGATTCGCAATTGCGGCTACAGCATGCAGCCGGGCACAGACCGACGCGGCAACATTGCGCCTGCTGATGTCGGGTTGGTTCATGCCAAGCTCTCCAAATAGGGACGCATCACATTGGCCACGCGGTCGATCTTGGCGTAGTGCCAGATTTCATCGCTAGTGATGCGCTTAGCGTTCCACGCCTCGCGTAGAGATTCTAGGGCCACATCGAGGCCGATCTTGTTACGGTACTTGAAGCAGTCCGCGACGGTCTTGGCGAGACTGGTTACATGGACAGTCACGCCATCGACGACGTGTTCCTCTACGCCCTCGCTTAGCGCCGAGCCAGAGAAGCGCACAAGGCGTAATGGCGGATAGTCCAGCTTCGGGGCAGCGGCCTTGTTGTCGATGGCCAGCCACACCTCAAAAGGTGCTTGGGTAGCCAGTTCGTGGAAGCGTAGCGCCGACAGCAGACAGACCAAGCCCTTGGGTACGCGGCGCGCTACTTGTGCGAGTGTGCCGTGCGCCGACACGGGCCGCACGACGAGACCATACAGGCCGCGCCCGACGCGCTCCAGTTGCCCGCGCCGAACGGCCCGCGTCAGGGCCACCCGTGGGATGCCCAGTGGGACCAGATCGTGCGGGCGCAGCAGCCCCCGCGTACGCACTAGCTCCAACAGTTTTTTGGTGGTCGTGTTCATGGTTCGTCGAATTGTTTCATATTATCGGTATATGTTGATAACTACCGATAAATAGGAACATTTTGGATTGAATTCATACGGTAATCCCCCCAACAGATACCCCGCAGAGGCCGCTTTCGTTCAGGTTACACTCCATGAATAAACGAGAGCCACATAGAGGGCCGGCGCTGTTCGCCACGAATAACCTCCCCTCACCGTCTTTGGTTTCCGCAGCGGGGGCGTTATGAACAATAGCCTTACTATCTCCAGCCTCTCCATGGCCAAGCGCTTGAGGCTGGCTTTCGGAATGCTCATTTTGTTCTTGTTCGGACTGGCCGGCTTCGCGGCGCAACGTATGCAGGGTCTGCAACAGTCCATGAACACCCTGTCCCAGGAGATGCTGCCAAAGCTCGCCTCCACCCATGACTGGATTATCGTGGTGCATGAGGCCACCGGTCACATGAGTACCGCGCTGGTGCTCGCCGATGCGGAGGGCGTCCAGCGTGAACTGGCGGCCATCGCGCGCAATGCCGACACGCAGAAAAAAATGCGTGAAAGTCTACTGTCCATGTCGGTCAACGAGGCAGAGTCAGCACTGCGAGTACAAACCATCCAGGCCGCTGAGCGTTACCGAAGTGCAGCAGTCGCTTTTACGCAGCGCGCAGAAACCGGCGACCTGAAGGGGGCCCGGAGCTTGATGATCAGTGAGGTGCAACCGGCCATGACTGAGTTCACCGGTAGTCTGCGCGCCTACAGCGACCTCGTCGAACGCGAGGTCAATGAGAACTCGGCCCGTAGCGCGGAAAATCTCAGTAACGCGCTGTGGCTGCTCACGCTGGTGTCAGTTGTTATTCTGGCGATCTCCATCGTCGTCGCCAACGCCATCGCCCGTAGCATTCTCGGCCAACTCGGCGGAGAGCCAAGCCAGGCCATGGCCATTGCGCGCGATATCGCTACCGGCGACTTTCAAGCCGTGGTGAACGTGCGCGAAGGGGACACGAGCAGCCTGCTGGCTTCATTAAAGAAAATGCGCGACCAACTGCGCAGCCGCGGCCGTCGAGTGCAAGACGCGGCCGGCCAAGTGGCGTCTGCCTCCGCGCAACTGAGTAGTTCCGCCAAGGAAATGGACACCACCATCAATGAGCAGGTCGCCTCTACCAACGAGGTCGTCGCCTCCGCCCGGCAAATTTCCGCCACCGCACAGACACTCGTAGAAACCATGGGCGAGGTAGCGCTCTTGTCTACCGAAGCGGCAGCAGCGGCCGGGCTTGGGCAGCAAGGCCTAACCCGCATGAGCGGCACCATGCAGCAAATCGAAGTGGCCTCAGGTGATATCGGCCAGAAGCTGGCGGCCATCAACGCCAAAGTCGCCAACATCACCAGCGTGGTCACCACCATCAACAAGGTAGCTGACCAAACCAACCTGTTGTCCCTCAATGCCGCGATTGAAGCCGCCAAGGCGGGCGAGTTCGGCCAGGGCTTCGCGGTGGTGGCACGTGAGATCCGGCGTTTGGCCGACCAGACCGCTGTCGCCACCCTCGACATCGAGCAAATGGTCAAGGAAATGCAGTCCTCCGTGGCGGCGGGCGTCATGGGCATGGAGAAGTTTGCACACGAAGTGCAGGTGGCTGTGCGCGAAACCCGCACGGTCGATCAACAGATTGGCAGCGTCATCGGCCAGGTACAAAGCCTCGGCACCCGCTTTGAATCAGTCAACGAGGGCATGGAGTCCCAGTCCATCGGCGCGCGCCAAATCTCCGAAGCAATGATGCAACTGAGCGATTCCACCCGCCGCACCGCACAACTACAGCATGAGGCCGCCGTAGCCATCGAGCAGCTGGAGCAGGCAGCACGCGTGCTGGCCGGTGAAGTGTCCGCCTTCAAGGTCAAAGATGTCGGAGCCGCTCCCTCTGCCGGTTCACGAACGACAACCGCACCCGCCGCACCATCACGCGCCACCAACTGACTTCAAGCCATGCAGAACGCACTGCTGTTCGAAGCCGCCGGCCAGCGCTACGCGCTGGAGGCAGCCGACATCGTGGAAGTGATTCCCGCGGTGCATCTACGCTCGTTGCCAGGCGTGCCAGCATACGTGGCCGGTGTCTTTCGTTATCGTGGCGTTATCGTGCCAGTGATCGATCTCAGTCAGCTCATCGGCAACACCCCTGCCGCCGCCCGCCTCAGCACGCGGATCATCCTGACCCGCCATGTGGGTGCCAATGGGCAAGTGCACATACTCGGTCTGCGGGCGGAAAAAGCTACCGACATTATGGCTAGCGACGCCAGTGCGCCGATGCCGTCCGGCGTCGTCGCCGCAGAAGCCCCGTATCTAGGCGGACTGTCGCAGCAAGGCGGGGCATTGGTCCAGTTCATCAACGTGCTGCAGCTGTTGCCGACCGCGGTTCGCGACAGCCTGTTTGTTGAGTCTTAAAGCATTGAACACCCGCACACTCAGTGACTTGCTGGCGAGCACGCTGGGGCTTGATGCATCCGTTCTCGGGCAAGGTTTTCTGTCGTCAGTGGCCGTCGCTGTGTGTCGCGAAGCCGGCATTAGCGACCTCGAGGATTACCTGCGGGCTGTCGTACGGGACGAGGCACTGTGGCGGTCGCTGGTTGAGCGCGTGGTGGTGTCGGAGACTTGGTTCTTCCGTGACGCTGCAGCGTTCGCATATCTGGCAGCTTTCGCCCGCGCGCGCCCGAAGACTGCCGGTACTCCACCGCTGCGCATTCTCAGCGCTCCCTGTGCCACGGGCGAAGAAGCGTATTCAGCGGCCATATGCCTGCTGGAGACCGGCCTACCTCCCGAGGCATTTTCCATCGAAGCGCTAGATGTTCACCACCGCGCCTTGGACACCGCACGCTCCGCCGTCTATCGCGCGCATTCCTTGCGCACGCCCATCACCTCCGCGCAGGCCCGTTACCTGACCCCCAAAGCAGACGGCACCTGGCAGGTGAAGCCGGTAGCACGCGCCTCGGTTCAATTCCGTCAAGCCAATATGCTGCAGCCACTCACCTTCGCTAGTGAGTGCGGATTCGATATCATTTTCTGCCGTAACTTACTCGTCTACCTTTTGCCGGCAGCGCGTACGGCGCTGCTCACTGCGCTCACCCGTGTTCTGGCGCCAGGCGGCAGGCTGCTGGTGGGGCCTGCAGAGGCTGGTATCCTCCGCGAATTCGGTCTGCGGAGTACTGGCGACCCCGCAGCCTTTGCGTTCAGCCTGGAACGCCGAGCAGCCGTGAATGTGCCGGCACCGCCCGCAGCGGAAACGCCGCGCGCTACAACCCCCGCGCGAGCAGGCATAGGGCTGGCAGAGATTCGTTCGCTGGGTGATGCCGGAGAACTACCAGCAGCGCTGCGTCTGTGCACCAGCTACCTGCAAGCTACCCCCCAAAGCGTCGAAGCCCTGTTCCTGCTCGGAACACTCCAAGAAGCCGCAGGAATGGCGATGGCGGCTACCCAGTCCTTTCGGCGGGTGTTATATCTGGAGCCTAGCCATGGCGAAGCACTGCTGCATCTGGCGCTGAAGCATGAAGCCCAGGGCGACCACCCGGGCGCAGCCCGGCTGCGCGCCCGACACCCCGACCGCGTAAATTCTCGTGTGGCGGCAAAATGAGTGACGCCCCCGCAATGACAACGGCTCCATGCTGGACCAGCATCGGTGTTTGGGGTGATGGCAGTTGTCCAACACTCAAGGTGGTCGGTCATTGCCGTAATTGCGACGTCTATAGAGCAGAAGGTCGCAAGCTACTCGAACGCGCCCCGCCGCCTGGGTATCTCGAGGAATGGAGTGCACTGCTGGAGGTGGAGAAACCACCAGAGTCCACGGCCACCTTCCATGCGCTGGTATTTCGCGTGGGTCAAACTTGGCTGGCGCTACGCGCCCTCAGTTTGCGTGAAGTAACACCGGTTGGCACCATCCGCCGCGTTCCTCATCGCCCGCCGGAAGTCTTGCTTGGCCTGGCGTCCGTTCGCGGTGAAATCCATCCCTGCATTTCTCTACATGCCCTATTTGGTGAAGTGGCCGCAGGCAAGTCCCGGCAAGCCCAATTCGTGGTGGCCCAACACCAAGGCCATGCCTGGATTTTCCCGGTCGATGAGGTGCGCGGCGTTTACGAATTCGAAAGTGCTGCCATCGCACCATTGCCAGTCACCCTCAGTCACGTGGGGACTGTGTACACCACCGGCATCGTCAAGTGCGATGAGCTGCAAGTCGGCCTGGTGGACGACGACCTGCTGTTCAGCGCACTCGAACGGCGACTCGGATGAGTCATCTCAGCGGCTTCTCCATGTGGGATCTATTCCGCGGAGAAGTCGAGTCACAGATGCGCTCGTTCACTGACCACCTGCTGGCCGTGGAAGGGGGCACTGGGGTAGCAGAACATCTCGCCGCCACGATGCGCGCGGCTCACTCCATTAAGGGAGCTGCCCGTATAGTCAACTTGGACGTTGGCGTGCAGCTAGCGCACCTGATGGAAGATTGTCTCGTCGCAGCGCAGGAAAATACGCTGGTGCTGGAGGCCGCGAGTGTTGATGTGTTGTTGTCCGCCGGAGACTTGTTGTCGCGGCTGTCGGTCGTCGATGAAGCCGCCGTCGCCGAATGGGTCGAGACCAATACCGTTGTCATCAGCGCGCTGCTGGAAGATCTCGCGGCAGTCCGCGCGGGCCGTGCACCACGCAAAGCGGCACTGGAGGTCAGTGCGCCAGCCGCGATAGAGAGCGCTATCGAGAGCCCCGTGGTCAGTCTGGTGGTAGCGCCAGCGGTGGTCGCGGGGGCAGCCACGACAAGCGTCACCAAGGTGGACCTGCAAGACCGGTTGTTAAAAGTCAGTTCACAGACGCTCAATCGGTTGATGGGGCTGGCCGGCGAAACCCTGGTGCAAAGCCGGTGGCTGGAGCCGTTCTCGGAGTCGCTACTGCAACTAAAGCGACGCCAGAGTGAAATTAGCAACCTGCTGGAAGTGCTCCACGAGGCGATTACCCACAAGCACGCCACCTCGCTGGAAGTGCTGTCCGCCGTACGCGAGAAAGTCGAAACGGCACGCCAAGGGTTGGCTACACGGCAAGCCGAACTGGAAGCGTTCGGTCTGCGTTCGGCGGGACTCGCGGACCGCCTTTATCGTGAGGTGGTAGCCAGTCGCATGCGGCCCTTTGGCGACGGTGTAGAAAATTTTCCACGCGTCGTACGCGACATGGCGCGGCAATTGGGCAAGCAAGCGCAACTGGAAATTTTGGGTCCCAACACCGAAGTGGACCGAGAGATTCTCGAACGGCTGGAAGCGCCGCTCAATCACATGATCCGCAACAGTCTGGACCATGGCCTTGAGACGCCCACCGAACGCCTCGCCGCTGGCAAGAACCCGGGCGGCCTCATTCGGCTGGAAGCGCGCCATCGGGCCGGCCTGTTTGCACTCACCGTTGCCGATGATGGACGTGGTGTGGATATCGAGCGCCTTCGTGTTCGTGTCGTCGATAAAGGCCTCACCACCACCGACATGGCGCAGGCGTTTTCGGAAGCGGAGTTGCTGGAGTTCCTGTTTCTTCCGGGATTTTCGACGGCTGCCAGCGTCACCGACCTCTCCGGAAGGGGCGTCGGCCTAGATGCCGTACAGGACATGGCCAAGTCGGTCGGTGGTTCCGCGCGTATCACTTCACGCCCAGGTCAGGGCATGGCCATTCATCTTGAACTGCCACTCACCTTGTCGGTCGTCAGAACCTTTGTCACGGAAATTGGTGGTGAACCCTTTGCCTTCCCGATTACACGCGTGGCCCGTGCGTTACGGGTGGCGGCAAGCGAGCTCATCACTCTGGAAGGGCAGCAATATTTTATTCTCGATGGCGAGCGTATTGGCGTAGTGCCCGCCCATGAATTGCTCGATCTGGCCACCCGGCCGGACTGGGGTGATGAAATCCCAGTGGTCTTGCTAGGCGACCGCACCACACGCTATGGCATTGCCGTGGACCGCTTCCTTGGCGAATACGACATGGTCGTGCGGCCCTTGGATTCGCGGCTCGGCAAGGTCCAAGATGTCAGCGCCACGGCCTTAATGGAAGACGGGACGCCCGTGTTGATCATGGACGTGGAAGACCTGACCCGTTCAGTAGAGACCGAACTGCAGGGTGGCCGTTTACGTGGCCTCGGTAGCGGCAGCGGCACCACCAAACGGCGCAAGCGCATTCTGGTGGTGGAGGACTCCATCACCGTCCGCGAGCTAGAACGTTCGTTGTTGCAAGGCCGTGGCTACGCCGTCGACGTGGCAGTGGACGGCATGGACGGGTGGAATGCACTACGGGCAGGCCAGTACGACCTACTGGTCAGCGACATCGACATGCCACGCATGACCGGGATCGAGTTGGTCACCAAACTCAAGACTGACGCCCGGCTACACAGCATGCCGGTGATCATCGTTTCCTACAAAGACCGTGAGGAGGACCGGCTGGCTGGGCTTGAGGCTGGTGCAGACCGGTTCATGACCAAGAGTAGCTTCCACGACGAAAGCCTGCTGGAAGCCGTGGCTGAACTGATCGGACCGGCAGATTAGTGCGTATCGCGATCGTCAACGACATGACTATGGCTGTGGAGGCCTTGCGAAGGGTGGTACTCAGCGTTCCGGGGTATTCGATTGCCTGGATCGCTATGGATGGCATCGAGGCCGTACAGAAATGTGCACAGGACCGGCCCGATCTGGTGCTGATGGACCTGATGATGCCGCGCATGGATGGTGCCGAAGCCTCGCGGCTGATCATGCAGCAGTCACCCTGCGCCATTCTCGTCGTTACCGCGACCGTTGAAGGCCATTACAGCAAGGTCTTTGAGGCCATGGCTGCAGGCGCGCTAGATGCGGTAGAAACGCCGGTCCTAGGTCATGCGGGGGACCCCAGCGGCGCAATGCCGTTACTGACAAAGATGGCGTTAATCCATCAACGTCTGGCCCGCAAATACCGTAAGCCGAAGTTTGATGAAGCGCCCTCGTCGAACCGAGTGCTCGCCGCCGGCCATCCTTCTACCGCATTTCCGTTGGTCGTCATTGGCGCCTCCACCGGCGGCCCCGCCGCGCTGGCGGCTATTTTGCGGGCACTACCGCGAGAGCTCGCAGTGGGTATCTCGGTGGTGCAACACGTAGACCAGTTCTTCGCACCGGGCATGGCGGCATGGCTTAGCCGGGAGTCGGGTTTACTGGTCCAAGTGGTCAAGCCGCAAGATCAACCCGGTATCGGTTGCGTCCAACTGGCCGCCACCAATGACCATTTGGTGTTGAATGCCGCCTTGGCCTATGAGTACACGGTTGAACCGAAAGACCTCTATTTCCGGCCTTCAGTGGACGTATTTTTTAAATCCGTCGTCCGCCACTGGCCGGGGCCCCTGGTGGGCGTCTTGCTCACTGGCATGGGCAGCGACGGCGCGCAAGGATTGCTGTCTATCCGTCAGGCCGGCGGGCACACCATTGCCCAGGACCGGGAGTCCAGCATTGTCTACGGCATGCCAAAAGCGGCCGTGGCTTTGGGTGCTGCTATGGAAATCTTGCCATTGTCCGCGATAGCCGGGGGCATACACCAAGCGCTCAGCAGCCTGCCGATTTTTTCACCAAGGAACCTTCATGAGTGAATTTGTCCCCTCCCCAAGCCACCCCATCCGGGTGTTGCTGGTGGACGATCAGGCCATGATTGGCGAAGCGGTCCGCCGCATGTTGCTCATTGACCCGACCGTGGAATACCGCTACTGCGGTGACCCCACTCAAGCCATTCAGGTGGCGGCTGAGTTTCAGCCGACCGTCATCCTGCAGGATCTGGTCATGCCCGATGTCGACGGGTTAATGATGCTGAAGTTTTATCGACAGAACCCGGGAACGCGCGACGTGCCGGTCATCGTCTTGTCGACCAAAGAGGAACCCAAGACCAAAGCCGAAGCCTTCAGCCTTGGCGCGAACGACTACCTGGTCAAGCTCCCCGATCCCATCGAATTGGCAGCACGTGTTCGTCACCATTCGCGTGGCTATGTGGCGCTCATGGAGCGCAATGCGGCTTATGTAGCGCTGAAGCTAAGTGAAGAACGGTTGGCCAGCGAACTGGCACAGGCCGCCAGTTACATCACCTCTCTTTTGCCTGAACGGCTGGTGGGTGACATTGCCACGGACTGGGCGTTCATTCCCTCCGTAGAGCTCGGTGGCGACGCCTTTGGTTACTACGATATCGACGCCGACCATTTTGCGCTCTACTTGTTGGATGTTTGCGGCCATGGTGTGAAGGCGGCGCTATTGTCTATTTCTGCCATCAATGTCCTGCGCAACCAGACACTGGCCGCCACCGATTTCTGCTCCCCTGCAGCAGTGCTGGCGGGCATGAACCAGGCCTTCCAGATGGAGCGCCATAACGATCTTTATTTCACACTGTGGTACGGCGTGTTTAATCGCCGCAGCCGGGAACTCCACTACGGTACGGCGGGTCACCCGCCCATTATCCTCGTAGGCGGCGCCGACGCCGCCACTGCTACCGCGCGACCGCTGAAGGCCGGTGGGCTGGTGATCGGCGCGGTCCCGAACGTCACTTATCAGCCGGAGGTGATGCATCTGCCGCCCTTTAGTCTGCTCTATCTGTACAGCGACGGCGTCTATGAAATCACCCGTCCCGATGACACCATGATGGAGTTCGACGAATTCGTGGCCGTGGTAGACCAGGCACCCCGGAATCTTACGGCCGGTTTGGCCAGCATCATCACCACGATTCGCGGCATCCGTGGACGACCCGACATGGAAGATGACGTGTCCATGGTCGCCCTACAGTTGTAAGAGTCCGGACGAAATACGCTGCAATTTCCCACCGCTCTAGGGGCGGCAGCACGGCCGTGAAATTTAAGGGAAAAAAGTCACGCCCCATTTCTGAAGTTTGCGGCGCGTGGCCGTCATTGCCACTAGCGCCGGGCAGGACCGTCAACTGGCGATTGCGCCACACGGCAGGTACGGTTCCGCCGGTCTCGGTCTCAACCTGGCCGACAATATCGCCGGCGCTGTTGATGTCACGTGCCAGCCCGCCCCTGCCGAGCGTCGGTAGTACGGCGGTAGTACCGTTCTCCCAGACCACCGGAACATAGAGGTTGTCTGCTACCGAAAAACCGCTACCGACAATGACACCGGTATCGTTCAGAGCACCAGCGAACGAGTCGGGAAAACCCGGGAGGCTGGAAATAGCCCCGTTGAGCCAGGTGACCGCCTGCGAGCGGAAGGTGACCCGGTCATAGGCATTACCGATGGCTAGGCCACTGTTGTTGATGGCCGCTGGATACGTATAGGAGTTGGGCTGGACCGGCAAAGCGGTGACCGTCTGCGCCGTGGCCGCGGCATTCACACCCAGCAGAGCAAGCAAGACCGGTGAGCGATTTGGTGACCCGACGGAAAAAGACACGGAATGCGGCCCGAAGCTCCCGAGCATGCGTTCTTCCAACCGCCCGGGTCTTGTTCGGAATGGAGATGGCTTACCCATTGTGATACCCGCTACTGCGAGGCGGCAGCACGGCCGTGAAATTCCAGGGAAAAAAGTCGCGACCCATTTCTGAAGTTTGCGGCGCGTGGCGCCACACGCTACAATGCGACAATGATTCGGAGCTTTCGGCATAAAGGCGTAGAGCGGTTTTTCCGGTCCGGCTCCAGAGCGGGTATCCAAGCCGCACACGCTGCGCGCCTGTCGCGACAATTGGCAGCACTGGATGTTGCCAATCGGCCTGAAGACATGAATCGCCCAGGATGGGGCTGGCACGCCCTGAAGGGAGATTTGTCCGGTCACTGGTCAGTAAGCGTCAATGGCAATTGGCGTCTTACTTTTGCTTTCGATAACGGCGATGCCATCCTGGTCGACTATCAGGATTACCACTGAGGCAATCATGAGTTCCATGTTCAACCCCCCGCACCCCGGCCTTACCTTGAGGGACGACATCCTTCCGGCATTGAATCTTCAGGTCGGCGAGGCTGCCACGCAGTTGGGTGTAGACCGAACCACACTGTCGAAGGTGCTTAATGGCAGAGCCGCCATCAGCCCTGCCATGGCGCTGCGCATCGAGCGCTGGCTCGGCCGCGACCACGGTGGCGCAGCTGAAGTGTGGCTAGCTCAGCAGGCAGCGCACGATTTGTGGCAGGCGCGCGCAGTGGCAAAGGCTAGCAACACTCTATCGAAGGTAAGGACTTACAAGTTTCGGGCCGCATGAAGCTTGGCAAGGTGGCTCCCGGGACAGGAGCGAGTCATAAAGAGAGCGGAATTTACGCGACGCCCCCCCAACCATCTCTCTTGAGAATTACCCTATTGATTCAAAATGCTCTATTCCAGAACTGCGCTGGTACTTGGTCAAGATAGCTTGGTCGATCCGGGCTAAAACCGTACCCGCAAACCCAAAATCCATCGCCGTGGTGCACCGGGACCATAGGCGCGGGGATTGGACGCACCCGGCGCTTCATCCAGCTCGATTTCATCGACTTCGCTGAACGTGCCGAAGGTGGCGTACTTACGGTCAAAAACGTTGCGAACTTCGCTGAACAGAAACAAACCTTCCGCCAGTTCAACGCTTGCACGCAGATTGAATAGGACATGGCCTGGAACCGGGGCATTGAGATTGGCTTCGTCCCCAACAAGGAACTGGCGCGAACGCCCGAGAATGTCGCCACCGATGGTGAAGCCGCGAGAACCCAGATGAACGGAATAATCTGCGCTAAATGTTGCGCTTTGCCGTGGCAGGCCGGGCAGGCGATTCCCGCGCGCCACTTCGATGAGACCATTTTCGTCAGCCTCAGGATTGGAGGGGCTGCTGAACGTGACCGGCGAGCGATAGGTGGCATCGATGAAGCTATAGCTCGCCGACAGCTGCAATCTGCCAACTATCGCTTTGACCGTTGCTTCGAAGCCCTGCCTGCGGGTCTGTCCAATGTTCCGAAAAAATGCACGTCCCCGGATGTCCGAGGCAACAAACTGAATGTCATTGACGTTGCTCGTACGGTAGCCTGACAACAGCCAGTCGATGGTCCAGAAACCGCGCTCATGGCTTCCGGATGCGCCAAGCTCAAAACTCTTGGCAACCACCTGCTCCAGCGGCGGGTCGGCGATGAAGAAGTTGGTAAGGCTGCATGGAGCATTTTCGTCCGCACAGGACAATTCAGCCTCCGCGGGAACGCGGTTGGATTCGGAATAACCGGCGCGCAAGTTGAGGTCGGGTGACACCGCCCAGTCCAGTTCGATACCGGGATTGATACGGCTAAAACTGTGATCGCCGTTGAGCGCTGTGCCAAGTTGGTCAATCAGGCGTACGCGAGCGTGGTTGTAACGCAGGCCGATCTCCGCCGTGAGCTTTTCTCCGAGCGGCAACGTGTCACTCAAAAAGGCACTCCAGAAACGCGTGCGGGTTTCCAGTCCCACAGGCGCGATAGCGCCATCGGACTGGTTGATGAACAGGCCAAGCCCATTCACGCTGCGTTCGTCGGTCAGTTCGCCGAGTTCGGTCGAGGTGGTGAAATCGCTTTTGCTGGAATCGTAGCTGAATCCCACAGCGAGCCGATTGGTGCGGGCACCGAGATCGAACTCACTAACCACTTGCGCGAGGATGCCTGCGGATCGTGAACTGATGTTGCCGCGATTGAACACACCATAGTCGCCACCATTGAGTCCATCTGTTATCGGGTTGCCGTCGACATCGGTCAGGACAGCTTGCTCTTCGCCGTCATCATCAGCACCAACCGTTTCAAGGCACAGCAGCAGTTCCAAGTCGTCGTCTTCGCATTTCCCGATATCGGCGGCATCCCCATTAAGCGTGGCTGCCGTGCGCCGCTGACGATAAAGCGTAGCTTCAATGCGCAATCCATCAGCGATGGAGAGCCATGGATGCAAACTAAGCCTGCCGTAATTGTTGCGGGTGTTGTCGGGCCAAGTGAAGACCGACTGTCGGCGTGCGTTCAACAGTTCTACCGGCGCAACGCCATTGCCGGTTAGATTAGTCACTGCACCTATGAACTTAATGTGTGCGCCTGCCTGCTCACCGTCATATCCGAGATCGACATAGCTGTTGAACAGATCGGAAGGGCTGAAATCGCGCCAGCCGTCTTCCTCGCGATACTGGATCGCTCCGAAATAGCTGAAGCTGCCGATGGCATCGCCCGCCGACAGGCTGAAATCGCGCTCGCCGTAAGAGCCAATGCTTGCCGCACCCTCGATTCCCTGCACGCTGCGGCCGGTAGCGGTTTCAATGACGAGCGCACCGCCGAGCGCATTGAGGCCATAGACCGGGCTGGCATCGCGCAGTGTCACGGATTCAATCGCGGCATCGGGGATCAGGTCGAAATTGACCGTATCGCCAAACGGCTGGTTGAAGCGCGCACCATCCACATAGACTGCCAGCCCCTGCGCCTGACCCTGCAAAGGCGAAGCGACATAGCCACGGTAAACAAGGTTTGGCTGCCAAGGGTTGTTTTGGGCATCTTGCAACGATACGCCAGCAAAATTGCGTGTGAGTGAAGACAGCAGGTCTGGCGTTCCGGCGCGCTTGATGTCTTCACGACCTAGGGTAAGTGCGTCATCTAAGTCGAACCTGTCACCAGGCGCGGTCACGATGATCGCCTGCCTGCTGACGTCTCCGTCAGGGGCAACGGCTTCTTGCGCAAGTGCAGGAAAAGTCAGCGAAGAACTGGCAAGTACGCATGCGAAATAGTGCGAAACTCTCAACTCTGCTTCCCTCCCGCTATGGCTCTGTGGAGCATCTAAAACGCCGCCGGCGGTGACCCGTTTTGGAAGTAGGAAACGAGGTGCAGCACCACGAATACCTTGGCTTAGGCTGAAAGACTAACCGATGGTTTATCTGCCCTTGCGTTTCGCGGCGACGGCTCACGCACTCGTAGAATGCCGATAGCCAAAATCTTTCCAACTTCCGCAAGCCGTTCTTCTGCCGTCATGTAGCCGGTATCCGGGACGCCTGAACAGGCTGAAAACGAAAAAATCCTAGGAAAATCCGCAACTTGCAGACTTTCCGGAACGCTACTGGAAGTGGGATATGGTGGCTAGGGAGGGAACCTAATTCCACACGAATCGACTATAAATCAAGTATTTACGCGGATTCTACTTTGGCCGATACCAACAAAGTACCAGCAAAACTGAGGGACTAGGAGGGGATGTATCGAGCGCTTTCCAGCACCACGAGCTTAAACAAAATACCCCAAGTTGGTAATAACAACTCATAGCGTTTGGGCGCATGATTGCCCAAAGCCGTATAAACGGCCGAAGGGGATGCACATGATGAAACAACGCGGATTACGTTTTCAAACGTTGGCGTTTGCAGCGATGGCGCTTTGGAGCATCGCCTCCCACACCGCAACTCTAGCCAACTCGTCCCCAACGATCGATACAGTCGCAGGCGGCTTCTTTCTACAGGACGCACCGGCCAAACAGATAGGGATGAATCCTGGTCTCGTCCGTTCCGACAGATTTGGAGATATCTACTTCAATGGTGGAAGTGGTATCGCCAAGTTGAATACCTCCACAATGACTGTCACCAATGTGGTGGGAAATACGGTGACAGGGTATGAGGGCGATGGAGGACCTGCTACTTCCGCCCAAATCAATGGGGTGGCTGCGATAGCGACGGATGGCAGCGGCAATCTTTACCTCGCAGACACTGGCAACCACGTAATTCGAAAGGTCGGCACGGATGGCATTATTCACACTGTTGCCGGACTTGGATATCCGTCCGATGCGCCGTGCATCGTCGGTTCAGCCGCGCTTGATTGCGGCCTTATTTACCCCGGCGGCGTCGCGGTTAGCAAAGACGGAGATCTTTTTGTTTCCGACGGACACCATCATCGAATCATCAGGATAAATCAGTCCACGGGCAAGATCGTCGCCATAGCTGGCACAGGCTCTTCAGGCTATACGGGCGATGGCGGCGCAGCTTCTCTGGCGAGTTTCCGCTATCCGGGAAACCTGATCGTCTCTCAAGACAACCAAATTTACTTCGTCGACGGCGGAAATTATGCCGTGAGAAAATGGAATCTATCCAACGGAGCGATCGATACCATTGCTGGAAATGGAACATCCGGCTCAGTGGGAAACGGCGGGCCGGCTCGTCTAGCTTCTTTTGTTGAGATCCGCGACATAGCATTTGACAACGATGGAAATCTTCTCGTATCGGATACCGGAACTGAAACCATCCGAAAGGTATCAGCGGATGGGGAAATGGTGTCTGTGTTTGCTGGAATTCCAGGAGCATGGGGCGCAACGACAGATGGCGCAGTACCTACCGAAACCACGCTATACAAACCATTTGGAATTACGGTGACACCCAATGGCGATGTCTATTTCTCTAACGGCTACAACTGGGTCATAAGCAGTGTTAGCGCTAGCGATGGACTGATTAGAAATGTCGCAGGGTGCGGGCTTTGTTTCTATGGTGATGGACAACTGGCGAGTTCCGCACAGTTCGGGGCTCCCATGTTCGTTACCAACTCGGCAGACGGGGACCTGTATATATCAGTTACTGGACAAATGACAGATAGGAGGGTCGACGGAAAAACTCATCGAGTCTCGACTGTTGCAGGCAACGGAGTATATGGATTTTCAGGAGATGGCGGTCTAGCAACGCAAGCTACGTTTTATTTCCCAAGAAACATTACACGCGATGATTCCGGCAACCTGTACGTTATGGACAGCTACAACGGACGAATCAGAAAAATTGATTCGGTCAGTGGTGTCGTTACCACCGTCGCAGGAAAAAACACGTCGGGATGCTGCGGAAGTTGGTCCAATCCAGATTTTGGTTGGGGCAAATTGGTCTACAAAGATGGATTCTTGTTTCTTGCTGACGAAATACTACGAATTGTCTCGAAGATAGATCTAGCAACAGGCAACGTGGAGACAATTGCCGGCAATCGCTCTCAGGGATTTTCCGGAGATGGCGGCCCCGCTACATCGGCGCAATTCATGATTGTAAGCTCGATTGCGCTAGATACAGCTGGCAATATCCTTATTGCAGACCAAAATAGAATTCGGAAACTCGATTTAACAACCGGTCTGATCGACACTATCGCCGGCACGGGTACGAATGCGAGTTTTGGTGATGGAGGACCTGCGCTTTCTGCAGGAATCCGAGTTGGCGATTTATATGTCGACTGGAAAGACGACATTTATTTTACCGACGGAGATACCAGAATACGACGTATCACTCATGCCACCGGAATAGTTGAGACGATTGTCGGG
>CAIOHZ010000202.1 GCA_903858165.1 uncultured Pseudomonadota bacterium | reverse complement strand
TCTTGCTTAGCCTCCAGCACCCGCAAATCGTTAGCCGCATCGCTAACCCCGTGCCAGTCGCCTAGCCTGACGCACATCAACAGGTACTCAATGTAGGCGGCGCGGTTCTTTTCGTATTCAGCCAGCGTCATTTGTTTCCTCCGGCAGTAGCAACACCTTCGCAATGGCCGTGACGGCCTCCCACCTCAACACAGCATCGTCGCTTACAAGTGCGTTTAGCGCCAGTCTTAAAGCTTCATCTTTTGTCATTCTCATCTCCCACTATCGAACACGACCCCGACCGCGACCACGACCCCGACCGCGACCACAACCACGACCACGACCGCGACCGCGACCCCGACCACGACCCCGACCGCGACCGCGACCCCGACCCCGACCACAACCACGACCCCGACCTAAGTTTCTGCTTCGCGCTGCGCATTTATTTCACCACGCCAAACGACTCAATGCTTGCAGTCTGGATGTATAGCTGTGGGCAAACGGGCTGCGCGTCCTTCCATTGCTTTTCTTGAAACGACCCGGTTTCATATACGATCTTTGGGTCTTGCAATAGCACACAGGTATCATTTACACCAATCAACTTGCCGGTGTAAATGTAGTTCATGCAAAAAAATGTGACCTGCTCACCAAGCAATGACTCCAACCCTTCACCTTCTACTTGTTCAATTAGCTTTTTCATTTCTATCTCCCTGTTAACCACGTTGGCATACCTACCACGGGAAAAAACTTACGCTTAACCCGTGTTGCTAGCGGATGCGCTTTCTTCCACGCCATTAAATTATCCATCCGCTTATTTTTCTCATCTGGATAGCGTGCGATGTACCGCAGATGCTCAACTCTACGCCTGCACTTACCCCCGCAGAACTTCTGAAACGATCTTGCAGGTTTAAACTTCTTGTCACAGGCTTGGCAAAACTTTACTTGTCCCTTCCCCATATCTTTTCCTTCCCAGTATCTTTCGGATGTAGAAACGAAACGGATGTATGGTCAATGCAGCTTTTGCACTTCCACATCATCACCCTACCGTTACTTGATGGGACTCGCCTTGCTCCGGGTATGCGGCGGCATGTCATGCATAGGGGTTGTATCACTTGACTTCCTTCATCTTGGCGCGGATGGCGACGACGCATTCTGTCGCCTGTGTATTTGCCCCACGCCACTGATGCGCTATCTCATCGCACACCTTCGCCGCTTCCTCCATCCCCTCGGCTCGGGCCTTGGCTTCTCTGAAGGTCGCCATTTCCATTGAGTGTTTGTAGGCGTCGCGGTCAAATACGGCTACTGCCAGCTTGCGCTCGGCTTCCTGGCGAGCATTAAACTCTCGCTCGAATAGCATTTGCGCCTCTTGTCGCTGGTCGCGTTCGGTGACGCGCCACATTGGGCCGCAGCCATTTGGGCATGCCTGTGGATTGTTGTTAGCAGAATGCCCCTGTTGGCTCAAAGTGGTGGCGATAAGATCCAGTTTGCATTTCGCACACCGCCAAAGGCCCGGCACGTACACCTTGCGCTCAGCTTCCTCCAGCTTGGTGCGCAGGGCGGCAAGTTCGTCCTTCTCCAAGTACAGCGCCATTACTTTTCCGTACTTCAGTTCTTCGCTCACGGCTTCACCTCCGGGGCGGCGGAGATCATGGCCCACATTTGGTCCTGCATTTCTCGGCCCCATTCATCAGCTCCGCACAGTTGCGCTGTAACGGCATGCCACTTTTGCAACTGCTCCCTCGGCACCGCCACCATGTCGGACGGCTCAAGGCGGATACATCGTGCTTTCCCCTCATGGCACGCAAACGCGCAGTCACACTCACCGCAGCCAACCCACGCCACCGGCTCGCCCGCTTCGAGCTTCGCATTACTCTCATCAAGTGCTTTCCCGCACGCATAACAAAGCTTCGCCCGCTCGCAGGTTTCTCCGCACTGATTTGTTTTGGTGCCCGCTTCGAGGCCGCGCAGGGCTAGGTCGCAGAGTTTATTGACAACGTGAGCAGCCCAGTTATCTTCTTTGAGTTCCACGCGTAATTCTTCTATTTTTTCACTGTTCATTCCGTCCCCCTCATGGCTGCGTCAATGGACTGGTCTAGGTTTGATCCATCGTGGCCTAGCTCTGGGATGTACGAGACAAAGCACGGGCCGTCCTCTGCCTCAAACGTAACGTCCCCTTTGCGAAGAAACCGATACCTCCCCGCATCCCTCTCCAGTTCCGCCACCCTCGCCATCAGCTTCGCCTCTCGCTCCGATCCCATCGCATGCAGGCGGCATTGCTCTTTCACTTCAGCCTCTGCCTTCTCTGCCCGCTCAAGGACCGCAGCCGTCGCGGAGTCCTGCAATAGCTGGTTCTCGGTGAGGCGGGAGACTTCGGCTTGCAGGGCGGCGTTCTCGTATTCCATCGCGGCGATTGTGTTGGTCATTCCGTCCCCCGATCAAGTGCGACTTTTATACTTCCGAGTGTGAAGTCCCGATCTGACTGTATGCTGACGGGCACGTATTTCAATATGCAATTCCTTGCCCCTGCGAGAACAGCACGGTCGATTTCTAACCGTTGCTGCAACTGTGCAACCCGCGCAGTCAGAGCGGCGATCTCTCGCTCAAGCTCACACATCTCGCATGACCGAGGAAGCTGGCCGTGTTTGCATGTGCTCATAGCCACCTCGCTATCCACGAATCGATTACTGGCCGGGCGAAATAGCCCATTGTCACAAACACCGCGCACTCGAACCACACGACGAGAGCTGATACAAGCCAGTCGTGCTTCTTGCGCTCTGTGATGATTGGCGGGTTGATAGGAGTCATGGCTTCCTCGCTAGGCCGCACCATCTATTAGATTGGCAAGCAAATGAGCTTTGTGAAAATGGCAACGCGTTTTCGATAGTTCTTGAAGCAGCGCCCCAATCACTGCCATCCCAGTATCTATAAAAATCACTGCCATCCGCATATTCGAATGAGAGATACACCCCCATATGTACCGGCTTAATATCAGCCGGAAACCACGGCGTGAGTTTCATAGCTGCGACCTCCACGTGGCTTTCCCGCCTTCTAAGACCCACAGGTGCTTACTCCGCAGGTATCGAATTGCCAACACCCACTTGGCTGCGTTGCGGCGGTTTAAGTGCAAAGATGCTGCTCTGGTTGTCAGGCTCATTTTGTCGCCTCGCTAAGTAGTTCTACCCGCTCCCGCGACACGCGCAGGACGTTGTACCGCTGGTGCAGACGCTCCAGCACCACCACCCGCCGCAGGCCCACTTGCTCGTCACTCAACATCTTCAGTACCTCCTCTTCAGTCTTGGATGCAAGGACGTGGTTCAACTCACGCCAGGTTAATTGCTTCAATTTTCTTCTCCAGTTCTTCAACATTCCGCAACACCCGCATCAACCCGCGCTCGGCTGCGTTGAACTGCCGATAACGGATAGTCAGCTCGGCCTCTGCTGCCTTTAGCTTTGCCTTCAACGTGTCAATCTTCTTCATTTCAACGCCTCCATTGCCATTTCAGATAAGGATTTCTTGTCGTGCAGTGCCGCGTAGATTTTCTCGTCCACCGTCTTGTTTGCCATCAGGACGTAGCACCACACGTCGTGCTTCTGGCCGCTGCGGTGCAGGCGCCCGATGGTCTGTTCAAACAACTCCAACGACCACGGCAGGGAAAGAAACACAATCTTGCTGCCACCGTGTTGCAGGTTCAGGCCGTGGCCGGCAGACTTAGGATGCACCAGCAGCAACTCGATCTGGCCCGCGTTCCAGCGGTCGATGGCCTCCGGCTCGTCCAAGGTGGACGCCCGTGGGTAGCGGCGCAGCAACTCGGCAAGCTCGGCCTTGTACTGGTAGACGATGATCGTGTTGGCGTGCTGGTTCTCGGTCAGTAGGTCATCCAGCAGCTCAAACTTGGCATCATCGAAGAACACCGTCCCGGCGTCGGTGTAGACAAACCCCGAGGCCATCTGCTGGAGCTTGCCCGTTACCACACCCGCGTTAACGGCAATGGCAATGGTGGTGGCAAACTCGGCCACAAACTTCTTCTTCATGTCGTCATACGGCCCCCGGTCGCCTAGGTCGCAGGTCAGGACGACCGTGTGCAGCGGTGGCAGCTTGTCGGCGTAAGATCCCGCCTCCAAGACGAACGTGGCGGGCTTGATGCGCTCCATCACCTGTTCCAGCGCCCCGGTGGCGGGCGTCCACTCACCGAAGTCCCGGTTGATGCAGTGGAAGTACTGTTGCAAGAACGCGCCCTTGGCACGGCCCAACAACGACTGGTCGATGACCTTGCACTGGCCGAATACATCCTCAAGGCCGTTAGAGGTAAAGCTGCCGGTCAGCCCCCACCGGATCCGCATCGCGTCCAGCACCTTAATGAGCGCCTTGAACCGCTTGCCGGAGGGGTTCTTCAGCCGCGTCAGCTCGTCGAACACCACGCCGTCGAAGTGCAGCGGCTGCTCGGCCAGCCATTGCAGGTTGTCGTAGGTGGCGACCACCACCTGGACGTTGGCCTGTAGCGCCTTGACCCGCTGCGTCGGTGTGCCGATGACCACGGACAACGACAACTCAGGCGCCCACAACTTAGCCTCTGCCGGCCAGACGCTGACGGCAACCCGCTTAGGCGCGACAACGAGGAACCGCTGCACCTCGCCTGCGGCCAGCATGTCGCGCATGGCGGTCAGCGTGATGGCGGTCTTGCCCGCGCCAACTGGCGCCAAGATCATCGCCCGGTCACGCTCGTACAAGAAGTCGGCGGCTAGGTTTTGGTAAGGTCTGAGAACCATTTATCAACTTCCTCTTTCGATCTAATTACGATGTAATTCATCCCCATGCGGCGCATGTCAACGGCGAACAGCTTCTGCCACGGCGACAAGCGGCCCTTGGCGGTCTTGAGTTCTACAAACCACACCACACCACCAGGCAGCAGTACGATGCGGTCAGCCACGCCGACATGGCCTGGTGACACCCACTTGTACGCCTTGCCGCCATGCTCGATGGTGCGGCGCACAAGGTAGCGTTCAATGTCACGCTCCAGTAGCGGCATGGTGAAACTCCTCGCTGGTAATCATGCCGCCGGGGTTAAGGTCTACCGAGATCTCGCGGTGGTGGCTTTCAATGATAACGGTCATCGGAATACCACCGTTGGCCGCGCAGTAGTCCCGCAGCGCGTCTTGTAGTTCTTTGGTGGATATGGTTGTTGTATGGATTTGCATGTGGTTCTCCGTTATTGATGAAAGAAACTTTAGCACAGAAAATAAAAGTGTGGTATTATTTTTTCTCCACTCAACTAAAGGACAGTCAAATGACTACAGAACGTGAATTGGAATTGGCACTTGAATCAGTGATTGAGTGCATCATGGACCACGGCCAGTACCCCGCAAATGGGCGAGTCGAGTTTGATTTGTATGACTTCTTGTTTGATAACCGCGATCCCTCTTACGCTTTGGAAATGTACGTTGCTGCCATGAGCAGCGACACTTTGTCGTTTGATATTCGCGTCGAGCGCGAACGCAAGCTCGTAGAGGCGGTGCTGTTCAAGCATCTGACCGGATCAGAACTCGTCGCCGAGCGTGCAGCGGAGGATGCCGAATGAAGCACTCAACAGTAGTCGGCGGTAGCACCGCCAAGCGCGTGATGAACTGCCCAGGCTCAGTCGCCTTGGTGCAACTGGCCCCACCGTCACCTTCCAGCATCTACGCCGACAAAGGCACCCTACTACACGCCGTCATCAGTGACGTGCTGGCCGAGGACAGGGCGCCGGAGGATATGCTCGGCTTGCAATACGAAGGCCAGACGCTCGATCAGGACATGATCGACGACAAGATCAACCCCGCGCTTGACCTACTAGACCAGCTCGACCCGCACCAAGAGATGAAGCTCACCGTTGAAACACGCGTTGGCTTTGGCAAGTTCTTGCCCGGTGCCTTTGGTTCCTGCGATGTGCTGGGCCGCTTGGGCGATACAGCCTATGTCATTGACTGGAAGTTTGGCGAGGGCATAGCCGTAGCCGCAGAGGAGAACGAGCAGTTGATGTACTACGCCGCTGCTGCCATGCGTACCCCCGAGGTGGCGTGGGTGTTTGACGGGGCCACCAGTATTGAGTGCATCATCATCCAGCCGCCAGTGATCCGGCGCTGGACAACCACACCCAAGCGCATCGGGCAGTTTGCTAGAGCATTGAAAAAGGCCGTCAAGGTGGCAAGCCTGCCGGATGCAAAGCTGAACCCCGGCGACCATTGCCGGTTCTGCCCCGCCAAGCCGACCTGCCCCGCCATGACGGGTGCTGTGGATCGTGCGCTGAAGGTCAAGCTCGACGCCATCGACGATGAGATGCTGGGCAAGTACGCAGCCAACGCTGTCCTGCTACAGGGCTGGATTGATGACCTGAATGCGCTGGTGCAGACCAAGATCGAAAAGGGCTATAAGATACCCGGCTGGAAGATGGTCGCAAAGAAAGGCCGTCGCCAGTGGGTGGATGAGGTGGTGGCCGCCAAGACGCTGTTGGGGCTTGGCATCAACCCGCAAAAGCCCCTAGAAATCATCTCCCCCGCGCAAGCGGAAAAGAAAATTAAGAATCTGCCTGAAGGACTGACCGTGTCAGTGTCATCAGGCGATACGTTGGCACCGGAGTCAGATCCGAGGCCAGCGGTTTTGCAAATCGGGCAGCAGTTGACCGCCGCCCTCTCTAAACTCATCTAAGGACTAAAGTCATGTCAAATATCGTCACGTTCGCAGGTGCAAACCTCCCCACCGTGCAGTCACTCAGCACGGCCCTTCGCAAGATGGAATCTGCCGCAGGCCCGTCGGGCGTTGTGATCCTGAAGATGGATCGCACCGGCCACTGGGTGTTTGGTGCAGACCAGACCGAGGTGGAAGATGGCAGCCAGTGGGCCGTCAACCCGTTTAGCTTCGTGCATGGCTTTATTGCATGGGGCGACGGCGAGGTGCTGGGTGAGAAGATGGCCTCTGTCAGCGACCCGCTGCCGGAGTTGGACGCAGCGCCCCCCGGCGCGAAGAAGGGCTGGGAGACTCAGGTCGGTATGAGCCTCAAGTGCATCACCGGCGAGGACGCCGGCATGGAAGCGCGGTTCACCACCACGTCGGTGGGCGGCAAGCGGGCGGTGCAGGAGCTGGCCGTGGAGATTGCAACGCAGGTGGATAAAGACCAAACCACCCCGGTGCCTGTCGTTACGCTGGGCAAGGAGCATTACCAGCATAAAAGCTATGGCCGCATCTTCACGCCGGCGTTCGGCGTGTTGCAGTGGGTCAGCCTGACGCCTGACGCTGCTGCACCAGCAGCAGAGGCGCCGGCAGCAGCAGTGGAGGCTCCGGCCCCCGCAGGCCGTCGTCGTCGGGTAACGGTGTAAGGGGAGCGGGGGCGCTGTACGGCCCCCGCACACTGACATGGAAAACTGGAAAGACATTCCCGGCTATGCCGGTCGGTATCAAGTTAGCGATCAGGGTCGCGTGCAATCACTAGCCGCGGTGGTGTTGTGTAGCGGCCCGGTTAAGGGCGCTTATTACACGTTTAAAAAAGGCCGCATGCTTCGCCCAGGGCGTATGCCTCTTGGGCACATGTCTGTAGCATTAGGTAAGGGGAACACCCAATGCGTACACAAATTAGTGCTGATAACTTTTATCGGCGCGGCCCCGGAAAAACACGAGTGTTTGCACAGAAACGGCATTCCCAACGATAACCGTCTAGCCAATTTGCACTGGGGTACGCGAAGTGAAAACATGGTGGACGCGTACCTGCACGGCGCCAGAGACAGAGAGAAGAACCGCGCTGCGCTGGCAAAAGGTCGCGCAACGCGTTGGGGTCGCGTATGAGCTTGTTTTACTGCGATTTCGAAACCCGTAGCCGCTGCGACTTACCCAGTCGTGGCGTCTACAACTACGCGCAGGACGCCAGCACCGAGGTGCTGTGCATGTCCTACGCGTTCGACGATGGCGAGGTGGCGACCTGGTTGCCGGGTCAGCCCTTCCCCGACATTGCCGGCCATCAGATCATGGCCCACAACGCCGCTTTCGAGCGGCTTATCTTTTGGTACGTCCTCTGCCCGGACGTAGGAACCCCCGAACCGACGCTGGCGCAGTTCTATTGTACTGCCGCCCAAGCGCGTGCCAACTGCCTCCCCGGCAGTCTGGAGGACGTGGGCCGCGCCGTGTCCAGCAAGATGAAGAAGGACCACCGTGGCGCCGCCTTGATCCGGTTGCTCTGCATCCCGCGCAAAGATGGCACCTTCAACAACGACCCGACGCTGATGGCCGAGATGGTGGCCTACTGCGAGCAGGATGTCAGGGCCATGCGCGAGATCAGCAAGTCCCTGCGCCCACTGTCCGATGATGAACTGGCCGACTACCACGCCAACGAGCGCATCAACGACCGTGGCGTGCTGGTGGATCTCGACCTCTGCCATGCTGCGGTGCAGTACGCCGAGGCTGAACTGCTGGAGATACAGGCCATCGTCACCGAGGTGTCCGAGGGCTCAATCACCAGCGTCCGGTCACCCAAGATGCGCCAGTGGGTGCAAGATCGTGTCGGCCCCGAGGCCGTCAAGCTGATGTGGACAGGGGAGAAGTTCAGCATCGACAAGTCAGTGCGGGCGAACCTGCTTACGCTCAGCCCCGACCAAGTGCCGCCCGACGTGGCCGAGGTCATCCAGTGCGCCGACGACCTGTGGGCCTCCTCTGTGGCTAAGTTCAAGCGGTTGGCCGATTTGGCCGACCCCGAGGACCACCGGGTGCGCGGTGCGTTCGTCTTCGCTGGTGGCTCGGCCACGGGCCGGTTTGCCAGCTATGGCGCCCAGGTGCATAACTTCACCCGCAAGACCGCGCGCGACCCCGCCGCCGTGCGCCAAGCGATGGTGCGCGGCCACAAGATCGTGCCGGCCTTCGGCCCCCGTGTGACCGATGTGCTAAAGGGGATGCTACGCCCCGCGCTCGTCCCGGCGCCGGGTAACGTGCTGGTGGTGGCTGACTGGTCAGCCATCGAGGGCCGCGTTAATCCGTGGCTCTCCAACTGCCCCGCAGGCGAGGCCAAGCTCGACGTGTTCCGGTCTGGCCGTGACCCGTACAAGGTCAACGCCATGGCGACCTTCGGCGTGGCCTACGAGGCCGTGACGGGGGACCAACGACAGGTCGGCAAGGTGCAGGAGCTGGCGCTAGGATTCTTAGGCGGTGAAGGCTCGTTCGACACCTTTGGCCGGGTCTACGGCGTGCGCGTTGAGAACGTCCCGCGGGTGATACGCCTGTGGCGCACCACGAACCCGTGGGCCATGCAGCACGGCCAAGACCTAGAATCGGCCTACACCCGCGCCATGCGTAACGTCGGGCGCGAGTTCCCCGCTGGCCGGGTGGTGTACCTCTACGACGGCCAACACCTGTGGTACGCGCTGCCCTCCGGTCGGGTGCTATGCTATCCCTTCGCCAAACTGGAGGCCGATGGCGTATCCTATCTCAAAGCCGCATGGAAGCCCGCAGCCGATGCGACCGAGTGGCCCCGCGCCCGCTTGTGGCGTGGTCTGGCGGTGGAGAATATTACCCAAGCAACAGCCAACGATCTGCTGCGCGTCGCACTGCGCCGCATACCCGACACCGTATTGCACTGCCACGATGAAGTGGTGGTGGAGTGCCCCGAGGCCGATGGTGAGCGGGTGGCCGCAGAGGTGGAGCGGGTGATGTGTGAGCCGCCTGAGTGGGCTGCTGGCCTGCCGTTGGGGGCCGAGGTCAAGATTATGAAGGTGTACGGAAAATAACAACGGCCCACGGGGAGGAACCGTGGGCCGTCAGACCAACCAACCAAGAGGAATAATAGCATGGACTTTATCGAATTCGTTACCAGCTTGGCACCCGAGGGCGAGACTGTATTATTTGTACAACAGAAAAAAAAGGCGTGGGTGCCGCAGCTCCCCACCGCCCGCCGCCGGGACGGTCTGGCCTGGTACGCGAACACCGGCAGCTTCATCCTCGACCGGATGACCGACGGCCTGTCGGCCAGCATCAGTTGCTGCACGCATGTTCTGGTCATGGTGCTGGATGATATTGGCACCAAGTCCAAGGTGCCGCCCCTGCCCCCGACGTGGATCATCGAAACCAGCCCCGGCAACTACCAGTGGGGTTATGTCCTGAGTGTGCAGCCCCTCTGCAACGACTTCGCCGCCGCTATCCGGGCCGTGGCCGAGGCCGGGTACACTGACGAGGGCGCCATCAACCCGGTGCGTAATTTCCGCATCCCCGGCTCGATCAACCTGAAAGAAGGCCGCGACCGCTTCGCCGCCGTCTTGACCGAGTTCCACCCCGACCGCGAGTTCACCCTCGCCGAGATATGCGCCGCGCTGGGCGTGACGCCCGCCCCCGCCGACACCACCACCCGCCGCCATGTCGCCCTCGACGACGACGGCACCGACGATGTGCTGGCGTGGTTGTCGGAGGCCGGCCACCTGACCGCTCGCGGCAACGCCGCCGGCTGGTGGGGCGTGGTCTGCCCCAACAGTGACGCCCACACCACCGGCGAGATCGAGGGCCGTTACATGCCCGTGAACCGCGCCTACAAGTGCCTGCACGGCCACTGCGCCGAGTGGGACAGCGCCCGCTTCCTCGCTTGGGTGGCCGAGCAGGGCGGCCCGGCGCATGGCTCCGGCCTGCGCGACGAGCTTCTCGCCGCCGTGATGGCGACGACCTTGGCTAAGATCACCCCTAGCGATATGTTTGGCAAGGACTCCGACGCCGTGGCCGCCATAGCCGCCGTCGAGCGCCGCGAACTGGGCAGGGTCGAGAAGGCCGGCTGGTACGAGCGTTTCGCCTACATTCAAGACGACGAATCCTACTTCGACATGATCGACCGCCGGGAGGTGGGCCGCAGCACCTTCAACGCCCTGTACAGGCACATAAGCTGCAAGTCCGTCCACAACGACCGCAAGGTCGAGGCCAGCGTCTGCTTCGATGAGAACCGGCAAGACAAGGGCGCCCCGGCGCTGGTCGGCATCACCTACGCCGCCGGCGAGACGGTGCTTTGTCACCGCGACGGGGACGTGTACGGCAACCGCTGGCGCAACGCCCGCCAGCCCGCCGGGGCCGGTGATGTCCAGCCCTGGCTCGACCACTGCGCCGCCCTAGTCCCGATTGCGAGCGAGCGCGAGCACATATTCGACGTGATGGCCTGCAAATACCAGCACCCCGCGGCCAAGATCAACCACGCCGTGTTGCATGGCGGGGATGAGGGCTGCGGCAAAGACACCATGTGGGCGCCGCTTCTTTGGGCCGTCTGCGGCCCGTCCCTGCGGAACCGTGGCATTCTGGACAACGACACCTTGGGCAGCCAGTGGGGATACCAGCTTGAGGCCGAGATTATCATCCTCAACGAGTTGAAGGAACCCGACGCCCGCGAGCGCCGGGCGCTTGCCAACAAGCTCAAGCCCATCATCGCAGCGCCCCCGGAGATGATCCCGATCAACCGCAAGGGGCTGCACCCCTACCAGATGGTAAACCGCTGTTTCGTGCTAGCGTTCTCGAATGACCCGGTGCCGATCTCGCTCGCTACTCAGGACCGCCGCTGGTTCTGTATCTGGTCTGCCGCCCCCCGGATGCAGCCCGCCGCCGCGGCTAAGTTGTGGGCCTGGTACCGCTCCGGTGGCTTCGCCGCCGTCACCGGCTGGCTGGCCCGTCGGGACGTGTCCCGCTTCAACCCCGCCGCCGCCCCCGCCATGACCGAGTTCAAGCTGAACCTGATCGAGCACGGCATGAGCATGGCCGAATCGTATCTGGTCGAGATGCTGCACGCGAGACAGGGTGATTTCGCCGCCGGCGTGATCGGCTCGCCTTTCCATAGCCTATGCGACCGCCTCACCGGCGCCGCCCCCGGTGGCGTCAAGGTGCCGCAGCAGGCCCTGCTGCACGCGTTCAAGGAAGCCGGATGGGTTGATTGTGGCCGGTTGAAGTCGAGGGACTACGACACCAAAAAGCACATCTATTGCGCGCCCGATATGGCCGACCGGCCAAAATCAGAACTGCGCCGTATG
>CAIOHZ010000201.1 GCA_903858165.1 uncultured Pseudomonadota bacterium | reverse complement strand
GGCTGCGCCACGGGCTGGCTAACGCTGGGCTTGGCCGAGATGGGCCTGAACGCCACTGGCGTGGACGTCTCCCCGGCGGCTATTGCGCTGGCGGAAGGCTTGAAGGTACAGCGCGGACTGCGGCCTGGCTCGCAGGCGCAGTTCCACGCCTACGACGGTCATCGCTTGCCCTACGCGGATGCCAGCTTCGACCGTGTGGTGTGCTTCGACTCCTTCCACCACGTGCGCGACCAAGCCGCCACGCTGGCGGAGATGGCGCGGGTGCTGCGGCCGGGCGGGCGTATCGCCATGCTGGAGCCCGGGCCCAACCACTCCAAAACGCCGCAGTCGCAGGCCGAGATGGCGCAGTTCAAGGTCATTGAAAACGACATTTCGCTGCCGGACATAGCGCGTATTGCCAAGGGTTTGGGCCTTTCGCCGCCCCAAGTGCTGGTGCAGTTCCACAAGGCACTGTCGCTGGGGTTCGACACCTACCAAGAATGGTCTAGTGGCCGAGCATTGCCGAAGCGGGATGCCGACATGCTGGTTGCTGGCTTGCACCGACACCTGACAGACACGCAGTGCTTTTACCTTGCGAATGGTGCCGGCAGCATCGACAGCCGTCGCCCGGAGGCCTTGGGTGCTGAAATGAAGCTGGTATCGGCGCGGCCCTTGGATGGCCAGCCGAACTGCTACGAACTGAAGCTTCAGGTGCGCAATGTGGGGCGGGGCACATGGATAACGCGCCCTGGAGTGCGCGGACATGTGAACATAGGTGCGCAAGTGTTGGCGGCCGATGGTAGCGTGCATACCGTGGACTACCAGCGGTTCGCAGTGCCGGGCCCCGACGTGTTGCCGGGTTCGCGGGCTGAAGTAGTGGCAATAGTTCATCTTCCGCCCGCGCTGCTCGAAGGTGGCAAGCTTCGCTTTGACATGGTGGCGGAGTATGTCGCGTGGTTCAGCCAGCGTGGCGCGTGCAATCTCGTGGAGTGGCGGCCTTGAATTTTTTGCTTCGTTCAGCTGGCGCGCCTGCTTCTTCGCGGCCTTTAATTGCGTTGCTAGTCGCTAGCTGCCTAGCGAGCCTCGCTGGCTGTGTGGCTGGCAGCATGCCTTCCAGTGGTCCGTCCGAAAAATCCATCAGTAATGCTCAAGCGGCTTCGCTGCCAGGGCTTGAAGTCATTACGGTGACGCCGGAGGTCACCCGACGTTTGCTGGGGAACCAGAACAAGACGAAGTTTTCCGAAGCCTGGGGTGCTGCCTTGAAGCCCGGCAATGTCTTGGGCTTCGGTGATGTGGTGGAAGTGTCTGTGTGGGAAGCTCCACCCGCCATGCTGTTCGGGGTAACGCTTGGAGATTCTCGCCAGAGTGGTGGCATGTCCACGGCCCGCAATGCGGTGCTGCCCGAGCAGGTGGTGAACGCTTCTGGGGAAATCACCATTCCGTTCGTGGGTGCCGTTACGGCCGCTGGCCGCACGCTGGAGCAGCTGCAAGCGGATATCGCCCAGCGCTTGCAGGGCAAGGCCAATCAACCGCAGGTGCTGGCCCGTGTGCTGCGCAATGTGTCCAGCAACGTCACGGTGGTAGGCGATGTGGCGCAGGCACAGCGCATGCCCATTACGGCGAAGGGCGAACGGCTGCTGGATGCACTGGCGGCATCGGGCGGTGTGCGGCAGCCGGTAGGAAAAATTTCCTTGCAGATTACTCGTGGCAGCACCGTGCTGACGCAACCGCTGGAGCAGGTGATAGCCGAGCCCAGCGAAAATATTTTGCTGCAGCCGGGCGATGTCATCACCGCGCTGTTCCAGCCGTTCAGCCTGACAGTGCTTGGT
>CAIOHZ010000200.1 GCA_903858165.1 uncultured Pseudomonadota bacterium | reverse complement strand
TGCCTTGGCGGACGCCTTCGAGCCCATCGCCACGCGTATTGGCAGTTTCTATGGCCCCGGCCGCGTGGTGAATGCGCAGATTGCCTTGCTCGGTCCGGGCGATGACATCACCGAGCACCGCGACATGGGCCGTGTGCTGGAGGTAACGCACCGGGTGCATGTGCCGCTGGAGACCCACCCCGATGTGCGCTTCTTGGTAGACGGACAGAACCACAAGCTGGAAGTGGGTGAGGCCTACGAGCTGGACAATATGCGCATGCACAGCGTCCACAACGACTCCCCCGTGCGCCGTATTCACATCATCGTGGACTACTTCCAAGAGCCGGTGGCGGCTTAGGCTTTGGCTTGACCATCCTCTCGCACCGGCATCGGTTCGCCTTCATCGCCATCCCGAAGAGCGCCAGTCATAGCATTCGCTTTGCGCTGCGCGACCAGCTCGGCCCTGAAGACGAGGAGCAGGTGGCGCTGTTTGTCCAGAAGCGCATCGAACATCCGTTGTTTGCGGCGGCAGGCCATGGCCATCAGACGGCATTGCAGGTGCGCGAGGTGCTGGGGTCCGAGCGTTGGGCGCAGTACTGTTCGTTCGCCGTGCTGCGCAACCCGTGGGAGCGCTTTCTTTCCTGCGTGGCCTTCATGATGCGCAACAACGGCCTGTTCGAGCAGGACCCGGCCGGCACTATGCGCCGCGTCTTGGAGATGCCGCAGCAATTGGCACGCGTGCACTACTGGCCGCAGTCGGCGTTCGTGTGTAACGGCGCTGGCGAGGTAATAGTGACGCACTTGCTGCGCGCCGAAAGCCTGCAGGCGGGGTTCGATACGCTGTGCGCGGCCACGGGGCTGGAGCCACGCGTGCTCGAGGTGCGCAATGCTTCTGAACATCGTCACTACAGCACTTACTACGATGCCGCGTTACGTGACCAAGTAGGCGAACTGTACCGCGAAGATGTCGAGCGTTTCGGCTACCGCTTCGGCGAGTAAAGATTCAGTCTTTGAACGCCGGCGCTGCCGGGTAAAGCTCCAGTACTTCACCGAGCGCTGCCTTCAGTGGGTCCAGCCAGGGCTCGTAGTGCCGCCAGTGGTCCACGCCTTCCTTGTAAATAGGCTTGCGTACTTGTTCCGAACTAGCAGTGCGCACTACGCGGTCGTTTTCGTAAAAACGCAGGCAGCTTTCTTCGAACGGTAGCCCGCAGTAGTCCAGCAAGCGACGCACTTCGTTTTCGGTGTCGGCCACCATGCTTTCGTAGTGCACGCGGTGAATGCGGCCTGGTAGTACGGCGTCCATGTGCGCCAACAGTTCCACGTAGTCGTGGTAGTAGCGGCCAATCTCTTCGAGCCCGTAGGAAAACAGTTGGCCCAGCGCGAAGTGCTGTTTGAAGTTCGAGAAACACGAGGCCAGCGGATGGCGGCGCGCGTCGATGATGCGGGCGTTGGGCAGCATCAAGTGGATGAGCGCTACGTGACCGAAGTTGTTCGGCATCTTGTCGATGAAGAACGGCCGCCCAAGCTTGCGATGGACGCGCGTGGTGGCCAAAAAGCTCTCGCCCATGGCGCGAAATTCTTCGGGCGCTACTTCGGGTAGCAAGTGGATGTAGTCGCGGACGTCCTCGTCTGTCTGCCGTTCGGCCAGCTTGCGCGCCAGCCCGGTCACATCCGGCAGTTCCATCGTTCCCTCCACTAGCGAATGGCTGGAGAGAATTTGTTCGATGAGCGTGGAGCCGGCGCGCGGCAGACCGATGATGAAGATGGGGTCCGGTGCTTGGCAGCCCACACCTTGGCGCGCGGCGAACAGTTCGCGAGTGAGGAACTGCTTGCAGCGGCGCACATGGAACGAAACGTCCATGGGGGCATAGCTTGAATCCAGCGAGCGCAGGCGATTGCCTTCCACGTAATGCTGGAACGAAGGCGCGTATTGCTTGGCATCTTCGTAGGCCTTGCCGAGCGCGAACTCGAAGTGCAGCCGCTCGTCGTCGATCAGGTCGTCGCGTTGGCGCGCGGCCAGCATGGCTTCAATGTCTGTCGCGTTGAAACGCACGGTCTTGAGGTTCGCGAGGCTCCACCAAGCCTCGCCCAAGCGCGGGTCTAGCGCGACGGCGCGTCGGTAAGCGTCCACGCTGCTGGTCTGCTCGCCGGCGGCCTTCAGCATGTGGCCGTAGCTCATCCACAGCTTCGGCTGCGAGGGATATTCGGCGGTGAGGCTCGCGTAAAGGTCCAGCGTGCGCAGGTCTTCGCCGGTCTTGCTGAGCACGGCGGCGAACAGCGCCCGGAACGCGGGGTTGTGGGGTTCGCGAGCCAGCCCCGCTTCCACGTCCTTTTGCGAAGACTCGGCGTTGCCGGCGCGATAGGCGGCGACGGCGCGTGTGAAGCGGGCGCTTTGGTCATCGGGCGCCAGTTCCAGCGCACGCGCCAACAACGGGATGGCTTCCGTGTCCTTGCGGCGCCAGAACGCCGCTTCGCCAAGCAAGCGGTGCACCAAAGCGTCATCCGGGTGGGTGCGGCGGTATTCGCGCAGCAGGAACTCGGCTTCGGGAACGCGCTCTGCGCAGAGCGTGGCGGCGGCCCGTTGCAGGGGCAGGTCCGTCGCTTGCAAACGCAAAGCCTGGGCTTGCGTGCGGCGCGCGCCATCCAGGTCGCCCATGGCCGTGAGGTGCCAGGTCAGTTCCTGCCAGGCCGCGGCATGGGTGGGGACTAGTGCCACCAGGCGACGCAATGGGTCCACGGCGGCTTCGCCGTGGCCCGCCAGTGTCAGCGCTTGCGCCGAATCCCAAAGGGCCTCCGCCGAGGTGTCCTGCGCCGTGGTGGCGAGACCGGTGACCGGAGCGCTCGAGGCGGACATGGGGGCGGACATGGGGGCGGACATGGGGGCGGACGTGGGGGCGGACGTGGGGGCGGTAGCAGGGGTGGGTG
>CAIOHZ010000199.1 GCA_903858165.1 uncultured Pseudomonadota bacterium | reverse complement strand
TGGCGGCTTGGCGGCAGCGGCGCCCGCAAAACCACCCCCCAAGACAGCAGCAATGAACCAAGCCAAGGACTGGGAAGAACAGCGCTTCATGGCCGCTTACCTGCACCGGCACGGTCATAGATTGCGGCCAGTGCGTAGCGCGCGCGCACTTCATATTCAACCAAACGGGCTTGCTGAGCTTCCAGTTCCCTCACCGCGAGCAAAGACAAGAACCGCTCTTCGGTAAGCCGCGCTTCGCGTAAACGCCCCTGCATGGCCAACAGACGTGGCTGGAGCGTATTGATACGCGACTCGTAATCTGCGTAACGGGCCGGCGAGAGTTCGCGAGACTCGTTGACGTGCAACCGCGCGCGCGCCGACAGGGCCAACGCGGCCTGCGCTTCCGTCAACCCGCGCTGCGCGCGGAACGCCCGCGATTTCATGGCCGCGGAAAGGTTCCACTGCATCACCCCCTTGAGCAAGCGATGGTCCTCGCGCGCGTCAGCCAAATCCGGGTCGCCTGGGCGCGCCGCGAAGGTCGCCTCCATCTTCATCAGCTTTGCCCAGTTCGCCTGTTCGCGCGAGGTTGCCAGCGCCGTACCGTCGCGTTCCGCTTGGGCAGCACCCAAGGTGGCAGTGAGCCCGGTGGCGCGCTCGTGTAACTTTTGCAGATCGACCAAATCCGTCTTCGCCAGCACCGGTGGCAACCAATTCGCAAATCGGTCACGACGCAGCGCCACCATTTCACGGAACGCCTCGAGCCCGCGGTCCGCAGCGTCGAGGCGCTGCTCCGTAGAGAGCATCGACCGATAGTTCTTCAAGGCCTCTTGGAAATCGTGGCTGGCCAAAAGATGCGGCAAATAGCGGCTCTCCGGGAGGTCAGGCAATTGCCGCACATGCCACAGCCAGCCTTCTAGCGCCCGCCCCTCGTTGCCGGAAACCATCTGCAGCAGACGCCCTTGGCGCAGCGCAGTAATCGATTCCGCTAACCGCACCTTCTCCGCAGCAAACGCCTGCAGCGCGGCTTCATACTGCTCGGCCGCTTGAGCGTCCGCGCCAAGCCGGCTATAGGCCTCGGGAACCGCGAGATAACTTTCCTGCACGGCGGCATCGAGTACGCTGTGGCCTTGCAGTTCCAACCAGGGAACCAGTGCACGGTCGTATTGCCCCAGCGCCGCGTAAGCCCAACCACTGGCCAGCAAAGCACGGGTGCTGAACGGGCCATCGAGCCGGACACGCTCTAACGCGAGGCGCGCTCGCTCGGCTTCTCCTGCCTTCAGCAGTGCTGAGCCAGCGGCGAGCCAGGCCTTGTCGCGCAGTGCGGCAGTCTCTTTACGTTCGCTGGCAAGATTGCCGACCACTTCTAGTTGGCGCAGGCCCTCTTCCATGCGACCGGCGCGAACCAGAGCCACGCCGAGATTGAAGCCCGCATAACCACGCCATTCCGAAGGCGCGTTCCACGCCGACAGCAACGCACTGGCCTCATCGAACTTGCCCTGCTGCAACAGGGCTTGCGCAAGCCATTGCTGACGCTCCGCAGCCCACTCGGGCTCCAGCGTGTTACCGGTTTGGCGCAACGCTTGCTCAGCCTTCGCGTAGTAACCGCGCTGGTACCACACTTTGCCGAGCAAAAAACGTGCGCGGTCGCGTACGGTAGGCGGGACGCCAGGCCGGTCCAGCACTTCGGCGAACAGACGGCCCGCTTCAAGGTGCTGGCCCTGCGAAAGATACAGACCACCCAGCAACAACTTGGCGTCGTCCGCATGGTGCCGCAGCAACCCTTGCGACTCGTACACACGCAACTTCAGTAGTGCGTTGGGCAGGTCGCCGTTGTAGAACTCGAAGAGCACATCGCCATAGTGAAGGTCACGCACTTCAATGGGCGCGAGGGTGTTGGGCGCCGCGACCGGCACCGCCGGCGCACGGTCGAACAACCCGGCCGCCGCCACCGGCAAACTGGTCAGCAAGGCGCACGACGCCACGCCCAGCCAGCGCCTGACACGCAGGCCGAGACCACTGCCCATGCCTTGGCGCAAAGCAGTAGTCCGTTGCCGGCTCTGCCTCACCAATTCACTCCCATTCCTTGATGACAAACTCGGGTTGCTGAGCGCGCTGCCGATCGCTGACGCGCAACTCAAGGAACTTGGCGCCCTCGCCCTTCCGGAAGGTGATAGTAGTGCCACGACGATAATCGCGGCCTTGTGGGCCCTTGCCCGTGAAGAAAGCCACGAGTTCGTGCTGACCGAACTTCACGTTGCCGAGGTAGAGACGCTGCACACCACCGCGATTGAGGCCGTCGACCTCGCGTTCGGTGTAGAGATAGTTCGCTACCTGCTTGTTGTCCAGACGCAATTGCACGCTATCAATCTCGAAGTAGTTGCTGACATCCATCGACAGGAACACTGCCACTTGGGTGTTGGCTGGGAACAGCAGTTCCTCTTCCAGCATGAACAGGTCGCGGTTCAGATCCAGCACGTCCTGTTTCAAATCCTGCACCTGCGTGTCCAGGGCCTGAAACGTTTCCGGTACCGGTGTAGGCGCTGGTGTAGGCGCTGGTGTTTCCGGCAGTGCTGCCGTAGCGGACGGCGCGATGGCTAGCGGTGGTGCCGGCAGCGACGCCTGCGCACTCGCAGTGCCGGCCAGCGCCAGGGTAAAGACCAGCAACGCGCCACGCGCAGCCAGACGGAAAGAACGGGGATAGACTGGGTTCATAAGCTATTCATCCAGCAACTGGCGGATGTCTTCAACGAGCGCCTTCCGGCCCTTGCGGTCCAGACGGCCATATACCTGACGTACTGTGCCACCGCGGTCCACCAAGACCAAGGTTGGCAGGTCAAGCAGGGCAAACCGGCGACTGATGCGCTTGGTGATGTCGTGCATGACTGGAAAACCGACCCCGGCACCAGTGGCGAATTCGCTCGCCTCGGCGGGGGAATCATCGAGGTTCACGCCAACCACGGCGAGGCCAGCGCCCCGATAAGTGGTATGCAGTTCCTGAACCTGAAGGAGCTGTAATTCGCAGCGGCCGCACCAACTGGCCCAGAAGGCCAGCAGGACCACTTCACCCGCGTATTCGCTGGTGCGCAGGTTCGCGCCATGCAAAGCCTTGCCAGACAGCACCGGTAGGGGATAACCGATCCAGTCTTCCGGTGTGCCGGGGCGCGGCGGCGCTGGCACTGCGGCATTGGCCTCCACCGCTTCCGCAGCGGAAGCGACCATTGGGAAACCACATGACACCGCACCGCAGGCGACCAATAGCCAGCCGAACGCGAACCCGCGACGACGACTGCGGCTAGCCATGGAGGCGGCAGTCCTGCAACGGGGGCGCCCCAAAGCGGCAACCGGGTGGACGGTTTGGCGGTAGCATTGTGTCAAATTGTCACGCAGTGGCAGCAGTAGGGTCAACCTTTGGCGGGGTTGACCGATGGCGATATACTAGTAGGCGAGCAGTGAATTGTGCGTGCGTCAGACGTCGTCGAATGGCGACATTCCGCCGTACCGGGTTGGCAGCGTATCCTTAGCCATCAGCAACCGCCGCGTACGTAGGGCTTTCCCCGAACGACTGGCCGTCGCTGAGCAGCGAGGAACGATGCCAATCGAACGCCTTCACCGTTTTGCCCGGCCAGCGCCACTCGCCATCGGCATGCTGTGCGCGGCCCTCTGCCTCCCTAGCGTCGTCATCGCCCGAGACGCTAACCCGGTTGCGGTGGAGGTAGCGGATGCCTATCTGGAACTGCATACCGGCCCGGGCCGCGGCTACCCCGTCACCCGCGTCATCCCCCGTGGCGACCGTATCGAGGTCTTGAAGCGCCGCACCGACTGGTACTTGCTCCGCGATGACCGGGGTCATGAAGGCTGGGCCAAGCGCCAGGCCATGGCCCTGACCCTGCTGGCATTGTCGGGTGAAAAACCGGACGACGGCTTCCGTACGGCGGAGCAACGCGCCGCAGAGACTCCCGTGGCGGCGACTACCGTTGCTGATATCACCGCGGCGGAGACACCGGCCGATGCAGACACCCGTGCACCAAACGTCAGCTCAGCGCCCATGGCAGGGCCAGTAGCAGGGCCCGGCAAGGTCGCACGTAATCTCTTCAGCGACGGCAGCTATCGGGATGCGGAAAGCCACCGATGGGAAGCGGGCGCTGGCGGCGGCCGGCGCGGCGACTCCAAAGTCCTGCGCGCTACACTGTCCTATCTGCTTGAAGAGAACCTCAGCGTGGATGTCACTTTGTCGCAGGTGCTCGATGGCCCGCGCAACGAGGACCTCGTGCTCTTCGGTCTCACCCACACCTTCCACCCAGAACACCGCATTGCCCCCTTCGTGACGATGGGTCTCGGCGTCTCCCGTCTGCATCAGAGCGGCACGTTGCCTACCGACACACGCGAAGTGGGCTATGCGGCGGCAGGCTTTCGGGTGCTGTTACAGCAGCGCCTCATGTTCCGTGCGGATTACCGCAGCTTTACGGCCTTTTCCGGCCGTGACAACCCCAAGGAAACGAACGAATGGAACGTTGGCTTCGTGTTCTTATTCTGAGCGGCGTCTGCGCCCTCTCTACCGGATGCGCCAGCCTCAACTTGCCGTCCTTCCAACTACCTTTCCTGCGTGACAAGGTAGCGGATACGGAAACCGTGCCAGTGGAGGAAACGGAGAGCGCAGCGCCAGTGGCCGCCAGCGGCCCACTCGGTGAATCGCCGTCGATAGTGGCACCCGTGGTTACTCGTCGTCAGGTTCGTCAGGTGAAAATTGACGCCGAGGACTTCGAGATCGGACCTTACATGGGGGTATTGGCACTCGAGGAATTCGGCCTCCACCCGTCGTACGGCGTGCGCTTGTCGTACCACCTCTCCGAGGACCTGTTCGCCGAAGTGAACGTCGGTCGCTCCAAGGGCGGTCTCGCGAGCTATGAACGTCTAACCGGCATCAACCTCTTCCCGGATAGCGGCCGCCAAATCACCTATTACGATCTCGGGGGCTACTACAACCTGCTACCCGGCGAGATTTTCCTCGGTAAAGGCCGCGCTTTGAACACTTCGCTCTATGTGGGCGGCAGTGTAGGTGCCTTGCGTTTCGCCGGTGATAATAGCTTCACCGTGGCCGTGGGCGGTGGTTACCGCGTCATGGTGAATGACTGGTTGTCGATGCGTATCGACCTGCGCGACCGTCTCATGCGTTCGCCACTCCCAGGGCTTGGCCGTGCTTCGCACAATTTGGAAAGCTATCTCGGCTTTACCGTGTTCTTCTGAAACCCGCTCCTTCTCTACCAGGCAGCCACTTGATTCCGCCCAAGCCTCCCGCAGCAGCAGCACACGGCGGCGCGAACCTGTCACGCCGTCGATGGCTACAGCAAACCGCCTACAGTCTTGCAGGTCTCGGCGCCGTCGCCACAGTAGCGAGCACCGCGTGGCTGCCTGTGGCGTATGCGGGGTCTCGCTTGGCACCACAACCCGCCCCTCCTCTGCGCTTGCCAGTAGAGGGGCATGCCGACACCTTCCAGACGTTGGAAGCGCTGGCTGGACGAGTGGTGTTGCTTAATTTTTGGGCTACTTGGTGCGTGCCCTGTCGCCGTGAATTCCCGGCGCTGGATGCTCTGGCCAAGGAATTCGCTCCCGCCGGCCTCACCGTCCTTGCCATCAACGTCGAAGACGCCGATGCCAACGCCGAGGTCACCGCGTTCATCGCCAAGACGAACCCCAGTTTCCAGATCCTACGCGACGCGGACATGGCGCTGGCTCGTGCCTACCGCATCCCGGGCATGCCCGCTGTCCTGCTGGTGGACCGTAAGGGACAACTGCGCTGGCAGCACTCGGGCTACGAACCAGGCGATGAAAAGCAGTATCGGCGGCAGGTTCATCTGTTACTGGCCGAACCGGCATGAGCCGCCAAGGAACCCCATGCGCCGCCTAACTGTCTTCGCCGTCCTAACGCCCCTCACACTGCTGAGCGGCTGCAGCTCGCTGTCCTTGCCGCACCTCCGCCCTTACGAGCGCACCACTGCGCTGCGCCCGGCGCTAGCCAACGCGCAGTCGCCATTGTTCGCAGCCAACACCCTGCGCTCGCGCGAGGCAGAAGAAGGCGCGAGCGGCGCCATGTTGGAACCACCGGCGGAAGTGCAGGACCAGCGCGTCGACCTGGTGCAGCAACGCGATGACGGCTTGACGCGCGTGGTGGACGGCACCAGCCTGCTGGCTCGTGCCAATTTTGCCAGCAACTACAGCGCCGCCTTCACTGCTGGGCGGGAACAGGTACGCGAGTCCTCACCCGATGTACAAGACCTCGCCGGCGGCATCTACAACGAGAACCGTACCCGCTATGGCCTGGAACTAGCCGCCCGTGAAGGGCGCGGGCGCTACTCGCTGGCTTACCTGCGCGACAGCAGCGACGATGACGCCAGCAAAACTTTGCGCGTCGGCCTGACTCAGAAACTGTTTCATGACCAGACACGCCTCACGCTAGCGTGGGACCGCACCGCGCAAGACCTCGAGCGTCGCGGGGATGCCAGTTTCCGTGGGACCAACGAACGCCGTGGCTATGTCTTCGGCGTGAGTCACCTGCTCACCAAACGCCTTGAACTGAGCGCCACTGTGGAAGGGCGCACTGCCGCGGGCTACCTGGCCGACCCCTACCGCACCGTGCGTTATCTGGCACCCGCCGCCGCTGGCGGCTATGCCCGTCAAGCCGAGCGCGTACCGGACCAACGCAGCAGCGATTCCCTGACCCTACGCGGGCGCTATGCACTTGCGGGAGATAGCAGCCTGGGCGTGGATTACCGCTACTATCAAGACAACTGGGGCATCGCGGCGCACACGTTCGCGGCGGAGTATTTCTATCCGCTGGGCGAGTCGCTATTGCTGGAAGCGCAACTGCGCCATCATCGCCAAGACGGTGCCTATTTCCATCAGGACTTGCTGGCTAGTCGCGGCGCGGCCACGGGCTTCTATACCCGCAACCCGGCTCTCTCCACCCTCCAGGCTACGGGCGCCAGCCTTGGCTTCCAGTGGAAATTCCTGCAGCGCCGCTGGAAAGGTGTCGACGGCGGCACGCTGTTCGGTCGTCTCGAGCACCGCCGCCAGCGCTACGACGATTATTTGGACGCTCGTAGCGGACTGGTCCCGGGTAGCGAACCGCCCTATCGCGGCCGCATGACCCAGCTCCAGCTCGGTGCCTCGTTGCAGTTTTGAACAGCGTTACACTGCGCGGCGAACCTTGGCTGGCCCGTGCTGTCGAATTCATTAACTTCATTTACTGACCGGAGCCTTCATGCCCCTCCTCCTTGCTGCACTGAAGCTGCCCACGCGGCACCGTTTCCCGGTCGCCGGCCTGCTGGCCGCCGCCGTGCTTGCGGTCACAGCGTTGGCGCCTGCCAGCAGCGCCGCCCAAGCTGCTCCTATCACCGCTCCGGCCGAAGAAGCCCGCGCGCTGCTCGCAGTAGATGTCCTGAATGAAATGCAGTCCCTGCCGGAACTGCGCATTCCGGACACGCTGCTGCGTCGCGCTCAAGGCATCGCCATCGTTCCGGACATGGCGCGCGGCGCACTGCTCATCGGTGGCCGCGGCGGCAAGGGCGTGCTGTTGGTGCGCAACACAGACGGCCAGTGGAGCAACCCGGCCTTCATCACCGTCGGTGGACTCAGCTTCGGCTGGCAGTTTGGGGTGCAAACCGTAGACGTGGTGCTGGTCTTCACCACCCGGGAAAGTATCGAGGGTGTCACGGGCGGCAAACTCACGCTCGGCGCGGATGCCTCCATCGCCGTTGGCCCCTTGGGTCGTCAGGCTTCTGGCGCCACAGACACCACTTTCGCCTCGGAGGTGTATGCCTACTCCCGGGCCAAGGGCCTGTTCGCGGGCATAGCCCTAGACGGCGGCGTGGTGGCCATGGACCGCAAGGCCAATGCCCGCTTCTATCAAAAGCCCGGCGTCCTAGCGTCGGAGATTCTTGCGCCTAGCGCACCGCAACCACCGTTCAGTGGCCAGCGCGTCACCATCGCGGTGAGCAACCTGACTGAACACGCACGCAACCCGCCACCGCCGCGCCCCTCGCTGGCGCCGCCGATGCCGCAGGCCACTTCCGCCGCTCCTGTGACAGCTCCTGCGACAGCCCCTGTGGCGGCCCCTGTAGAAGCCCCACCGACTGCGCTCACGGCACCTGTCAGCGAAGCCGCACCCGCGGCCAGCACCCGTTCCTTGGAAACGGCCCAGCCGGCACCACTGCCCCCGCAGCGCTGAGCCCAGCAGAAGCCATGCGCCGGAGCGCAACGTTCAACGCCGCGCCGTCTTAGGTGGTCAGGTCGAATTAGGTCGAATTAGGCGCTAACCGGCAACGCGAAGTCCACGCCGCAGCCGCCAATGCCGCAGTACCCGTTCGGGTTCTTGGCAAGGTATTGCTGGTGGTAGTCCTCGCCGTAATAGAACGTGGGTGCCGGCAGCACTTCGGTGGTGATGGGCGCGCTGATGCCAGCCGCCTGTAGCGCTTGCTGGTAAGCCGCACGCGCAGCCACTGCCGCCGCTTGCTGCGCTTCGCTGTAGGTATAGATGCCAGAACGGTACTGCGTTCCCACGTCGTTCCCCTGCCGCATGCCCTGCGTAGGGTTATGCAGTTCAAAGAACGCCTTCAGTAAGTCCATGTACGAAATGACCGCTGGCTCGAATACCACCAACACCACTTCGTTGTGGCCAGTGCGGCCGGTGCAAACTTCCTGGTAGGTGGGGTTCGGCGTATGCCCACCGGCATACCCCACCGCCGTCGTGTAAACGCCATGCTTCTGCCAGAAGCGGCGCTCCGCACCCCAGAAGCAGCCAAGACCGAACAGGGCCACTTCCATACCTTCCGGGAATGGGGCTTGCAGCGGACGGTCGTGAATGAAATGGGCTGCCGGCACAGGCATGGCAGTGACGCGACCGGGCAGCGCTTCGGCGGCCGTCGGCAGGGTGAGCACTTTGGTTCCGAACATGGGGTTCTCCTCCAGCGAGCGTGTATTGGAACACGGCGCGAAACCGCTGTGAATGAACAGGAGGTGGAGCGACCAAGCCTCAACCGGTAACGGCAACAGGCGCCCAAGGCGCTTGTGCCACCAGTTCGGTAATGCCGTTGATGCCGAACTGCACGCCAATACAGATGAGCAAGAAACCCATGATGCGTGACACCGCATCCACACCGTTCACGCCCAGCACCTTCGACAAGTGGGACGAGCCACGCAGCACCAGGTAGCACACCCATGCGCTCAGGAAAATGCCGACCACCACGGCAAACAAATTGAGCGAAGCCCGATAGCCTCCCAGCCCAGCCTCGCGGATGGTGGAACTCATGGTGATGACCGTAGCGATGGAGCCCGGGCCCGAGAGGCTGGGCATGGCCAGTGGCGTAAAGGAGATATCCGCCTTGGTCTCGGCCTCAGCACGCGCCGCTGCGTTGCCGGTTCCTTCATCCGGGAACAGCATCTTGAAACCGCTGAACGAAATGATGAGGCCACCGGCGATCCGCAGGCCCGGCAGGGACAGCCCGAAGAACTGCATGATGAACGTGCCGAGCAGCAGGAACACCACCAAAATGCCCGCCATATACCAGCAGGCCTTGCGCACTTGTCGCTGTAATTCGTCCGGGCCAAGGTGGGCACCAATCCCCAGCAGCAAAGCAGCCGTCGCCACCGGGTTCACGATGGGCAGGATAGTCACCAGCGTCAAGCCGATGTAACGCAGGAAGTCCGTGGCAGCGAGAGTAGCGACGTTCATGCTGCCCATCGTACAATGCCCCCATGGCTATCGCGAACGAACACAACCTGCACCGCCCGGCCCCGCCGGCGAACCGCCCGTATGGCATCCGGGTCCGCCTGCCAACCGGGGATACTTTCCGTGCCCTGCTCGGCGACGAATGGCAGCGCGAACACTGGTACGCCAGCGCCGCCGAACGCGATGCCGCCATCGTGGAAATGGGGCGCAAGCACGAGTTTTCCCGCCCGGGCGACAAGCCGGCGCTGCGTTTCGAGCGCATCCAAAAGCTCTAAGGCCTCCGCGTGCCGGCGGCGGCTAGAAACCCCGCCCGAGGAACAGATACCAAGCGCTGTTCCCGTCCCCGTCCAGGCCACCGCCTAGATATACCGGCCCGACGCCCGTATCCAGTCCCAAAAAAAGCGCCGCGTCCTTGCGTAGCCCGCCGAAGGTTGCCTCCTGCCGCGTAGCCCAGGCATTGCCCGCTTCCACGGCAAAGCCTGCCCAGGCGGGTACATTGAAAAAGCCATTGCCACCACGGCCAATCTTCCGCAGTACCACCGCCCGTGCCAAGGCATAGTGCGCCCCACTGATGGACCCGGTTGGCAAACCCGATAACCGCAAAAAGCCGCCTAACTGGAACAGACTGTCAACGTCACCGGAAGGTGTGGACACCGTACTACCCGCGTCCAGCCCCAGCACCAACGTGTGCCGTCCTGCCGTCCACGCACGCAGCGCCGAGAATTCGACCCGGTCACTACCGCGCTCCGCTCCGGCCTGCTCGCGCGAGTCCGTCCACTGCGTACTGAAGTAACTGCCCTCACGCGGGAAGTGCACGTTGTCCAGGCCATCAAAGGTGAAACGACCAAACCACTGGCGGCGCGAATACTCGGCGCGCCCCGAGGGGTCCAACCCTGGCGCACCGTTAGGCAGCCTCGTCGCATCGCCCACACGCAAACGTAGACTGCCTAAGGCACGCTGGAACCCGAAGCGCAGTTCACAGCACAGGCCGAACTCACGACCAAAATCGAGGCCACCGCGTGCTTCGCGCACCCGGAATTCCGCCACCCGTTCATCGCCGTCCATGACGGGCACATTGCGGCTTTCCAGCAAGATCCGCGGCGCCACAAACCACGGCGAGGCCAGCCCGAGCGGTTGATGGAACTCGGAAGCCAACCGCGGCGTTTCGCCGAACTGGAAATCCGTCCGCCACTCGGCACCCGAAACATTCAGTTCCGTCAGCAACACGCGCACCCCGGCGTTGAAACTGTTATTGCCGTCTAAATCGTCCTGCAGGTCGAGACCGAAAGTAAGGAAATTCGGCCCCCACGATTTGCCATGGCCCGCCACATGCAACCCCGTCGCGCCATCCGCCGCCTGCACCAAGCGCCAATCGATGGTTTCAAAGACATCCCGGCCATAAGCCTCGGCCACGCGCCGTTCCACGCGCGCCGCTACAAACGGCTGCCCCTGTTCAGCGGACAACGCGGTCTCGAGCCAACGCCGTTGCAGAGCCGTCGAGGCTGTCACCTCCACGAACGCCACCGTGACCGGTTCTACCGGCGGTACGGTTCGACGTTCCAAGCGCGCCGTGGCTAACGCCTGCCACTCCTCCTTCACGACGGCGAAGCGCGCGAAATCCGCGCGATACGCCGAGGCAGCGGCCGCACCACGATCAATGGTCAGCCCTAACCGATGGAAGTCCGTGGAGCCCAGTTCCCCGAGGTCCGGCGTAATCAAGAGGTCTACGGGACCCAAGGTGTCGCGCGCACGCTGCGTCTCTCGCGCCATGAGTACCGTAATGGCTTGATTGGAAACCTCCAGCGCCGAACTGAGGGACGCCCTGGGGACCAAGGGATAAGACACATCAACGACAATCAAGCGGTCCACGCCCATCTGTCGCGCCAAGTCCACCGGCAAATTCGCCGAGAGCCCCCCATCCACCAACAGCCGGCCGTCCAACTCTACCGGCGAGAACACCGCCGGCGCCGACAAGCTGGCGCGCAGCGACTGCGCAAGGTCGCCGCGCTCCAACGGCACCCCCTCGCCAGTGACGATATCCGTCGCCATGGCGCGGAACGGGATGGGCAACTGGTTGAAGTCGCTCACTGCGGCCACGGGCAGCGTCATATGGCGCAACGTGGCCAACAGTTTTTGCCCCTGCACCAAGCCCTGTGGCAGCACCAAACGCGTACCGCGCACGCCCAATGGCACACGTACCAGAAACTCGCGGTCGTCCTGCTTGCGGCGGAAACCGAGGTCGCTGCGCGGCGCACGGTCGCGGAAGGCCTCTTCCCAGTCCGTGGAACGAAACAGCTTCTCGATGTCGTCCAAGGGCACACCGGAAGCGTAGAGCCCGCCCACCACCGCCCCCATGCTCGTACCGGCAATGGCGTCGATCCGCACATGGGCCGCTTCCAGTTCGCGCAGCACGCCCACGTGGGCCGCGCCACGAGCACCACCGCCGGAGAGGACCAAACCAGTGCGTAACTCCGTACCGGCCATGGTCGGTGCCGCTAGCAAAAGCAGGCATGCACCTACCAAGGTGCGCAGACAAAAAAAGCGCGATCTCATGTCAGAAGCCTAGCAGTCTCCGGCGTCAGTCATAATGCGCTAGCCCCTGAATTCGCCACGGTCCCGCCCATGCCTGTCGCTTCCTTACTGCCCGCGCTCGTCCTGACTGCCACCCCTTCGACTCCAGCCATGCTGGCAGCGCCTTGTGCCGCGCCAGCGACCCAAGGCAGCCCGGCAGCAGCCGACTGCGCACCGCCCGAGGTGGTCATCGAAGCCACGCGTACCCGCGTGGCGGCCTTCGACTACCCCGGGAGCGCCAGCACGGTCACCAACGACGACCTGACGCTGCTGGCCGCCACGCATGCAAGCGAAGCCATCAATCGCGTCCCCGGCGCTTTCCTGCAACGCGGTAGCGGGCAGGAAGTGCTGGTAGCGTTGCGCTCACCGGTGCTGGCGGGGCCCGGTGCCTGCGGTGCCTTCCTCGTCATGGAAGACGGTCTGTCACTGCGCCCCGTGGGCAGTTGCAACGTGAACGAACTGTTCGAGGTGAATCTGGAACAAGCGGCAGGCCTCGAAGTGGTGCGCGGCCCCGGCCTCGGGCCGCAAGGCGCAAACGCGCTCCACGGGCTGATCAATGTGCGCAGCGTGGCGCTCGATGCCCCCTTCCGCGCCGGCCTCGAACTCGGCCAGAACAGCTATTCCCGCCTGAAGCTGCAAGGCAGTCTCGCCGCAGCCGGCCGCCTCGCTTTTGCCTTCCACACCACGCGCGACGGTGGCTGGCGCGATGCCACGGGCTTCCAAGAGCAGAAAGGCAACCTCAAGTGGGGCGCACCGCTAGGCGGCGGCCAGCTCACCCTGAGCCTCGCCGGAACGAACCTAGACCAAGAGACGGGCGGGTTCATCGGGGGGCTGAATTCCTACCGCAACCCCACCCTAGCCCGCAGCAACGCCAACCCCGAAGCCTTCCGCCAAGCGAGTGCTTTGCGTTTACTGGGCCGTTGGCAGGAAGATGCTGCGGATGGGTGGGAACTGAGCGCTTATGCGCGGGCCTCACGCATGCGCTTCTTGCAGCACTTTCTGCTCGGCAAACCGCTGGAGCGTAACGGTCAACAAAGCGCCGGCCTGGTCATCAGCCATGGGTTGGACTTCGCCGGAGCCCAATGGCGTTTGGGGTTCGATGCCGAAACCGCCAACAGCTACCTGGTGGAATACCAAGCTGGCCCGACCCTGGAAGGCACCCCTGCGGCCCGCGCGATACGCCCAGCCGGCTTCCACTACGACTATCGCGTGCAAACGCTGGGCTTGGCGCCGTGGCTAACGTTTGAAAAAACGCTGGCGCCGGGCTGGACACTTTCCGGCAGCCTGCGGGCAGACCGCACGCGTTACCAGTATGACAACCGGATGCGTAGCGGCAATACCAGCGATACCGGCGCCATCTGCACCGGTGGTTGTTTGTATTCACGCCCGGCGGACCGCAGCGATCGCTTCAACCTCGTGATGCCCCGCCTCGGCCTCGCTTGGCGCGTAAACGAAGGGCTGAGCGCATGGGCCAGCGTGGGCCGTGGTTTCCGGCCACCTGAGGCAACCGAACTCTATCGTCTGCAACGCCAGCAAAGCGTGGCGGACCTCCAAGCTGAAACCGCACGTTCCGCGGAACTGGGTCTGCGCGGTCGCGGGACTGGCTACTCATGGTCCTTGTCGACCTACGCCATGGAGAAGCAGCAGGTCATCCTGCGCGACGCTTCGGCCTTCAACGTGAGCGATGGACGCACGCGGCACCGCGGCGTCGAGTTCGAAGGCACTTGGGCCGCCACGTCTTGGTTAACGCTGTCGGGCGAAGCGAACTTCGCGAACCACACTTACCGCTTCAACCGCGCTGCCGAACAGGGCGAACGCATCGTTTCCGGCAACGCAGTAGACACCGCGCCGCGCCGCCTGCATTCACTGCGCACCAGCGTGGCGCCGCGCGCCAACACCCGGGTGGAACTCGAATGGGTAGCAGTGGGCCCCTACTTCGCCGATGCCGCCAATACAGCGCGTTATCCCGGGCATGACCTGCTGAACCTGCGGGCCGCCTGGACGCCATCGCCGCGCTGGACAGTTTCGCTACGCGTAACAAACCTGACGGACCGCGCTTACGCGGACCGCGCCGACCTCAGCTTTGGTGCTTGGCGCTATTTCCCGGGCCGGCCGCGTACGGCCTTCGTCGAAGTGGACTGGCAGCCGTAAGACGCGCCGTCTGCATGACTCCGCCGCGAAAACTGCGGCGGACCTTACTTGCCGGCCGGCACTTGCTGCGTAATGCAGTGAATGTTGCCACCGCCCAGCAATATCTCACGCGCCGGCACGCCTACCACCGTGCGGGTGGGGAAGCAGCGCTTCAGCACTGCCGCTGCACCAGCATCGCGCTTCGCATCCAACAAGGGCATCACCACGTGCCGGTTCGCAATGTAGAAGTTCACGTAGCTAGCTGCTAGACGCTCCCCCGCCTGACGCGGCTTGGTGTCTGCGCAGGCATCCACCCCGCGGGCTTCCTCGGCCGTCATGTGCAGCGGACCGGGCTGCACCATTTTGTGCAACTTGAATTTCCGGCCACGCGCGTCGCACGCCGCGCGCAGGCGCGCTTCAGCGTCGCGAACGATCGGGTACATGGGGTCACGGCGGTCCTCGGTCCAGGTCAGCGCCACTTCGCCCGGCGCGGTGAAACAGGCGAGGTTATCGACATGGCCGTCGGTCTCGTCCATGAACACCCCTTCGCCCAACCACACCACGGTCTCCACACCGAGCCAGGCACGCAGTTGGGCCTCGTAGCCCTCGCGGGACATACCCGGGTTACGATTAGGGTTCAGCAGGCATTGTTCGGTAACCAGCAAGGTACCCTGCCCATCCACGTGGATGGCTCCGCCTTCCAGAATGAAATCCGGCCGATAGCGGTCGAGACCCTCTACCTCGCAGACCTTCTGCGCCACAGCAGCATCGAGATCCCAAGGGAAGTACAGGCCACCCTGCAGCCCGCCCCAGGCGTTGAAGTGCCAGTCGATGCCTCGCCGACGGCCCTTGTCATCCACCACGATGGTCGGCCCAACATCGCGCATCCATGCGTCATTGCTGGAGATTTCCACCAACCGCACCGCCGCCGGCAACTGCGCCCGGGCGTTGGCATATTGCCGCGCGGAAACCCCCACCCGGACGGTTTCACTGGCGCTAATCGCCGTGGCAACCGCCGTAAAGGCCGCCTGCGCAGGCTTGGCACCTAGCCGCCAATTGTCCGGACGCTCCGGCCACAGCATCCAGCAACCGGCATGGCGGGAGTACTCCGCAGGCATGCGAAACCCCTGGCGGGCGGGCGAAACGTGGCGGGTAACGGTCATGCGGGGCTCCTCAACCAATGGCCTATTGTACTTTGGGGTAGTCCGGTTGCACGGACATCCCCTAATCGGGCTAAAATCATCGTATGCGACTATTGCTCGTTGAAGACCAAGCCGACCTTGCCGCCAACGTGGCCGACCACCTTGCGGGGCTTGGGCACGACGTGCAACTGTGCGCGGACGGCGAAACCGCCTTCAGCGCCGCGCGCAACGGGCACTTCGACATGCTCATCCTAGATGTCATGTTGCCACGACTCGACGGGCTCAGCGTATGCCGTGCCTTGCGTCAGGAAGGGCTGGAACAACTGCCCATCCTCATGCTCACCGCGCGCGACACTGTCGCGGACCGCGTGGCCGGACTGGACGCCGGTGCCGACGACTACCTGGTCAAGCCCTTCGCGCTGGC
>CAIOHZ010000198.1 GCA_903858165.1 uncultured Pseudomonadota bacterium | reverse complement strand
TCACCTTGAACTACGCTCGCAAAGGCGGCTTCGCACCGGGCGGCGAGGACTACCGCTGGGCCGTGTTGCGTTCACGCATGCCGCCTTGGGCGTTCCAGGTGTTCAATGTGTTCTTCATCGCGGGCTACCAGCACTTGTTGGTGTTCTTGATGACGCTGCCGATCTGGCAAGTGTGGGCGAACCCGGCGCCGCTTGGCACCCTAGATATGGTGCTGGCTGCGGTGTTCCTGCTGCTGTTGGCCGGCGAAACGCTGGCGGACCAGCAACAGTGGAACTATCACCAGTGGAAGAAGGCACGTACTGCTGCCGGTGAACCGGTGGGCAATGGCTTCGTGGAAACGGGCCTTTGGGCCTATAGCCGCCACCCGAACTTCTTCTGCGAGCAGGCTATCTGGTGGGTGGTGTATGCCTTCGCCGTGAGTGCTGGCGCTGGCTGGTGGAACGTGACGCTGGTGGGCCCGGTGCTGCTGACGCTGCTGTTCCACGGGTCCACCAACTTTACGGAAGAGATTACGGCCGGCAAGTACCCGGCGTACGCCGCTTATCAGCAGCGCGTGTCACGCCTGCTGCCCTGGCCGCCGCGCGGCCAGCAGCAGTAGACCGGCGAAGATGCCGAGATTCTTGATGAAGTTCTGCAACTCGTGCTGTTGGCTGCCGCCTTCGTAGTGGTTCCAAAAGTCGTGCATGAAAATGCAGATGAGCAGCGTGAGCCCGGCCAGCAGGAACGCCGCGGTGCGGGTTTGCCAGCCCGCGATGAGAGCCAGCCCACCGCCGATTTGCAGCGGAATGGTGAGGTACAGCAGGGGCAGCGCGAACGGCACGCCATGCTGCTGCATGTAAGCTAGCGTGCCGGCAAACCCGACCACCTTCATGACGCCCGGCAGTACGAAGTACAAACCTAGCAGCACGCGGCCGACGACATCCATGGGCAGGCTCAGGCGGTCGAGCAAGGGGTTCAGCGGGCTTGGCATGTGGGTTCCTTAAAGGCTGGCGTAGTGGTCGATAGAGCTTAAATGCTGCTGGAGCACCTCGCCTGGCAAGAATGCACCCAGAAAGCTGTTGCGCGCCAGCGTCGCGCATTGCGCGGCGTCCAGCAGCCCACGCGCTGCCAGCGCCTGGTAGTTGTCGTTCACGTAGCCGCCGAAGTAGGCGGGGTCGTCGCTGTTTACGGTAGCGCGCAGGCCCAGTTGCAGCATGCGTGGCAGGGGGTGTTGGGCTAAGTCCTTCACTACGCACAGCTTCTGGTTGGAGAGCGGGCAAACCGTTAGCGTCATCTGTTCCTTTATCAATCGCGCGACCAGCGCCTCGTCTTCCAGTGCGCGGTTGCCATGGTCCAAGCGGTCAATGTGCAGCAGGTCCAAGGCTTCCCAAACATACGCGGGCGGGCCTTCTTCACCGGCATGCGCGAACAGCTTCAAGCCTTGGCTGCGCGCGGCAGCGAACACCCGGGCGAACTTTGCCGGCGGATGGCCCAGCTCGGAGGAGTCCAGCCCCACGCCCAACAAGCTGCCGAGGAAGGGCTCGGCGGCAGCGAGCGTCGCGAAGGCGGCCGCTTCGTCGAGGTGTCGCAGGAAGCAGAGGATGAGGTGAACGCTGAGCCCCAGCTCCGTACGGGCACGAGCTACCGCAGCATTCAGGCCTTCCATGACGGTGGCCAGCGGCACGCCGCGGTCGGTGTGGGTTTGCGGGTCGAAGAAGATTTCGGCGTGGCGCACGTTATCCGCTGCGGCGCGGCGAAAGTAGGCCATGGCTAGGTCGTGGAAATCTTCGGCGGTGAGCAGCACGGCAGCGCCCTGGTAATAGATGTCCAGGAAGTCCTGCAGGTTGCTGAAGGAGTAGGCGGCACGAACTTCTTCCACGGAAGCGAAGGGCAGGCTGAGCCGGTTGCGTTTGGCCAGCGCGAACATCAGTTCCGGTTCGAGGCTGCCTTCGATGTGCAGGTGCAGTTCGGCCTTCGGCAGGCCGGCGATGAAGGTGGCAAGACTGGACATACGGGGGCTCCGGACGGGGCGGCGGTGGGTCAGGCCGTGTCAGGCCGTGGGGCAGGCGGCACGGCAGAGCTTACCGTTTCGCGCCCGTGGCAGCGCCCGCTATCTATTGACCCATATACCCATATTCAATAATATGGCTACCCATATGAAGACCACCATCGACATCAACGACGAACTGTTCCGCAGTGCCCGGCAGCTTGCGGACGAAACCGGTACCACCTTCCGTGCGCTAGTGGAGGAGGGGCTGCGGCAGGTGCTCTCCTCCACCCAGCCCGCCACCCGTGGGCGGTTCGTTTTGCCCAGTTGGGCACCCGAGACCGGCGCGGGCGTGGGGCTGGCGCCACCCTACGACAAGCTGGGTTTGCACCAGGCCATCCTCGACAGCTACCGCGAGTTCGACTACGAAGACCGACCAACGGGAATGGTCCATGATCGCGATTGACACCAACATTCTGGTCTACGCCGCCACCAGGAATCTGCCGCAACACGCGCAGGCCTCCGCGGCCATCACGGCGCTGGTGGAAACCACGAGCCGGTTCGCGGTGCCTTGGCCGTGCGTGCACGAGTTTGTCGCGAGTGTCACGAACCCGCGCCGCATGTCTCCCCCCATGCCGATGCCCGCCG
>CAIOHZ010000197.1 GCA_903858165.1 uncultured Pseudomonadota bacterium | reverse complement strand
GCTGACGCCCATCCCCCAGCCACAAGTTCACATATTGGCCAGCGTGGAATTCCAGCGGCTCCGCGGCAGGTAGTCGCAACCACAGGCCCAGCACGCCCGGCGACAAGGTCTCGCAGCGCGCCACGCGACAGGGGAGTTTCTTCACTTCCACTTCACCCGCACGGCGCAGCTCGCGCGGCTCCACCTGCACTTCACCGCGCGGCACGGCCTGACAAGCGAGAACTTCCACGGCACCGGGGGCCAGCCCCGGCGTGTCGCCAATCAGCCCCGGCGGCGTGAGCGGCGCAAAGCGCGGATAGTCCACGGCCCCCGCCAGCAGTGTCATGCGGCAACTGCCGCAATTACCGCCGCGGCAGCTGTGCGGCACCCGCAGACCCGTGCGCTGCGCCGCCTCCAGCAAAGTCTCGCCGGCACCCAGCACCACGGGCTCGGTACGGGGATGGAAAACGACAGTAGCGGGGGGCGGCGTATTCATGGGGACGCCAATGCTAATGTAAACCGCACTGGTCGCGTGAAGTGGCTTGCACTGGACAAGGTTCCCAATGGTCGATTCGCTGCCGAAACTGCTGCTGTTGGGCGCCGGTTACACCGGCCAGCGCTTCCTGAAAATGGCCAGCGAGGAGGGCCGCGAGGATGCGCTTGGCAACGCGGGATGCCCTGACAATACCGCTTTCAGCACCATCACCGCTTGGCGCTCCACCGATTGGAATTTGGACGCACGCGCGCCGCTCCCTGTGCACAGCGACTGGACGCATCTCGCGTATCTAGTGCCACCCCCTGGCACTGGCGAGACGGACCCCAGGCTAGAACACGCTTTAAGCGCGCTCTTGCCGGGCTCGGCAAATCTGCGCCGTGTCGTTTATCTGTCCACCACCGGTGTTTACGGCGATGCAGGTGGCGCCACGGTGAACGAGGAAACAGCCCCCAACCCTGCCACCCCACGTGCCCGACGCAGGCTCGCCGCTGAAACTCTGCTGCGCAGCGCCTGCGCCGCCATGGGTGTGGAGTGGACCGTGCTGCGCGTGCCGGGCATCTACGGGCCCGGAAGATTGCCGCTCGAGCGTTTGCGTCGTGGCGAACCCCTGCCGCAAGCGGCGCTGGCGCGCCCCGGCAACCGCATCCATGTGGACGATTTGGTGCAAGCACTACGGCTGGCCCTACTGCACCCTGCAGCTGCCAATACGCTGTTCAATGTGGGGGATGGGGATGACACCGGCACCGCCGCCTATCTGCAACAACTGGCACAACTGACGGGACTACCCGCCCCAGCCGTGCTACCCGATGAATTGGCGCGCCCACGCTTGAGTGCCGAGGGGTGGTCTTTCCTGATGGAAGCACGCCGCGTGGAAACGTGGCGACTAAGCGAGCAATTGGGGTTCCAACCCCATTACCCAAATTGCGCCGCGGGTCTGCGGGCCAGCCTCGCCGAGGAAGCTGCAGCGCGCGCTTAGCGCAAGCCGAGTACCGCTAATCTCTCTGCATAACGCTTGTCCGTGGGCTGCGCCGCTTGCCCCTGCTGGAGCAAGGCCTTCGCTTCAGCAGAACGGCCCGCCTTGGCGAGTGCCGTGGCGTAGGTGTCCACAAATTCGAACTGCTGGGGCGCTGCCTCCACGGCCGTCTTCGCCAGCGCCAAGGCGCCTTGGACATCGCCCGCTTGCAACTTGAGCCACGCCAGATTGTTCGCGGCCCCAGGATGCCCTGGCTTGTCCTGCAATACGCGTTCCAGCTCGGCCGTGGCTTCGGCGAGCTTGCCGGACTCCTCCAAGCTATTCGCGAGGGCCAGCCGTACCGTCAAGTCCGTGGGCCGACGTTGCAGCCAATCACGCAAGGGCTGGTCCGCCTGCGGCGAACGCAAGGCACGCAGGGCCGCAAACTGACGAATGGCCAAGGAACGGCTTGGAGCCAGCACCACAGCGCGGCCGTAAACCTCACTGGCGGTACGGGCATCGCCAGTGCGCATGGCCAAGTCGCCGGAAGCCGTCAGCGCCGCGACGTTCGCACCATCGGCAGCAACTGCCTGCTTCACCCGCTTCTTCGCCTCGACCAACTTGCCAGCGCGAACCAGCGCCGCGCCCAAGCGCGCCTGAATCTCCGCGGATTTCGGGTTGGCCTCTGCCAAATGCTGCCAAGCCGAAAGTGCTGCGCTGCGGTCGCCCTTCATTTCCAGCCATTCGGCCTGGAGCATGTCGACCACCAGCGCATTCGCCGGCGCCACACCGTGCAATTCCTTCAAGCGCTTTTCGGCAGCAGCGACATCGCCACGGGCTAGCGCCAGACGCACCAACCCAATACGCGGCGGCAGCGCTTTCGGTGCGGCAGCCGCAGCCTTCGCCAGCCACTGCTCCGCACCTGCGGTGTCGTTACGCAATACCGCCAGATTGGCACGCGCGTAGAGCGCCTCGGGCTTTTTCGGGGCTAATTGCAGGGCGCGATCCAGTGCCTGCTGCGCGGCAGCGAGGTCGCGCGTGGCCAGCGACAGCAAGCCCAAGGCAGTGAAAGCGCCCGCATCCTGCGGCGACAGTTGCGTGACGCGCTGCACCGCCGCATGGGCCGCGACCGAATCGCCAGCGAGCACAAAGCCACGCGCTGCCAACCACTGGGCGTCCACATCCTGTGGGCGGCTCGCCGCCAGCGCACGCATGCCAGCCACGGCGGCTTCACGCTGACCAGACTGCAACAAGGCCGCCGTGCGCAGTACCAGGCGCTCCGGCTCCTGCGCCGCCAATACCTTCACGGAATCGAGCACAACGAGCGCTTCCTGCGCCTTGTCGGCGCTAAGAAAGGCGCGGGCGAGGTCAAGTTGTCGACGCACATCCTGCGGTGCAGCAGCGACGCTGCGGCGGAAGTAATCCAAGGCCGCGTCAGTGTCGCCAGTGAGTAGGCTGGCACGCCCACCCAAGGCCAGCAGGTCGCTGTCTGTAGCGCCTTCGTTTTCCCGCACCAAGCGCACCGCGTCGTCCGCCTGCCCAGCCGCCAGCAACATGCGCCCGAGCATGCGCCTTGCCGGCACTTCAGTACGTGTCGAGTTGGCAGCCGCCGCAAGATACATGCGGGCGGCCTCGGGCTTGCCCAGTGCCTTGCTGGCCACGCCAAGATACAACTGCGCCTGGTCGTTGTCCGGTGACAGGCGCAACAGACGCCGCAGACGCTCTTCCGCGGCCGCCGGCTTGCCGAGCAGTAAATCGGCGCGGGCACGGCGCAGTTCGGTCGCCGCCGTCCCGGGCAGCAGGCGCATCAATACGCTTGCGGCCACATCAGCCGCTTTCACATTGCCGGCGGCGAAGTCGATATCGGCGATACTCATCCACGCTGCAGCCGCTTGCTGCGTCTTGCCGGCCTCACCGGCCAAGCGGGCCGCCTCGCGCAACGTAGCACGCGCCACCGCTGGGCTGGCATGCGCCAATTGCCATACGCCAACAGCCACCCGCGCCTCGACGGATTGTGGCGCCGCCTTCACTGCCGTATCAATTTGCGCCTTGGCGCCCGCGAAATCACCCAAACGATCCAGTGCTTCGGCCAAGCCCAACAGCGCCGGCACGTTGCCCGCGTCCAGCACCAAGGCACTGCGGTAGGCGGCTTGTGCTGCGCTCCATTTTCCCTGCAGCAGCAGCAAGTCACCCTGCAAACGGCGGGCATTGGCGCTGTCCGGGAGTAACTTCAGCTCCGCCGCAGCAGCCTTGGCATCGCCACTACGGATGAGGGCGTGGACGCGCACCGGCAAAGCCGCCGCTATGCCTGCCTTCAAGGCTTTCTGCGCCTCGACAGCGGCGCCGCGCGGATCGCCGCGGTCCAGCAATAGGCCTGCCAATGCCAAGCGCAGATCACCCGCATTTGGTGTCTTGCGCAATTTTTCTTCGACCGCGATGCCTGCCTCGCGCGACGCGCGCGCCTGTGCTGCTGCTTCCACAATCGCCACGTCCTGCTCGGGACCCGCGTGCGGCATCAAAAACTTCCAGGCAAGCGCGAGAGCGAGGATGCCCGCGACGGCCGCAGCGCCAAAAACCACCCAGCGCCAGCGCTGCCAGGAAGGAATGTGGGTGTCATCGACGGGAAGAGCCATGGGATGAATCCGAATTAGAGGTAGCGCATCGTAACGAGGCCGCGGCAGACCTACTGCGACCTGCCTCGCAGTCCGCGATTATGGAAAGCGACGGCGCGTCGCAGCAGTAGCGCGCGGTGCGAAATGGCGCGGCATCCGCCATAAAAAACGGGCTGGGGCAGCCTGGAAAACCAGACCACCGCCAGCCCGTCGGAGTAAAACGGGATGATCAGCGGATGAAGAGGTCGCCGCTGTTAACAAAGCACTGCGCGTCGGCTACGCCACTGGCGCCAGTGGCCGGCAACACGGTGTAGAAGTCCTTCGCGTTGCCAGTGATGCCAGGGGCAACCAGATGGCCGTCGGGAATGCTGAGCGCCGGGTGGTCGAATGGCGCCGCACGACACTGCACTCGACGATCCGTCATGGTGAGCATGAAGGCCACCAGGTCATCGATTTCCGCGTCCGTGAGTTGCTTGGTCTCTTCCGGGAAGAACTCCGGCTCGTCCGGGTCCGTCTCGAACAACGGTTCAATGCCCAGCACGTTCGAACCAACACCCGCGTCAATCACCGGGTGGCCGCGACCCAAGCCGCCAGTACCACTGTTGTCATTGAACTCCCACTCGGGGTCCTCGCTGCCATCGCCACGACGGTTGCCGCCGCGAGCGTAGAACTCCACTACGCTCCGCAAGGTGGCGTAGCCGCCGTTGTGGAAATAGGGCGCCGTAAGGCCTACGTTGCGCAGTGATGGCGTCTTGAAGGCACCATCGACACCCAAACGCTGTTCATTGGCCTTGAATGCCGCCATCTCGACGGCGTGCGTGCAGGCCTCTGGCGGAATTTCGGTAATGGGCTTTTCAAACCAGCAGGCATTGAACGGGAAGGTGTCGACCTTCAGGGCGGGCTCAGCCACCTGGCGGCTAAACGACAGCGGCTTACCCCAAGGATCGTTACCGCCAATGCCAAGGTCTTGCGCCGTGGGTGTCAGACCCAAGTTGTACCAACCCTCGTCGTACATGACAGGCATGGCGGTAGCAAAAGGCGCATCGATACGGGCAACGTTCAAGGCGTCAGGCTGCGCAAAGATGCCGGGCTCTGCCGGTTCCGCAACCAGCAACGGCGTGGCCACGCTCAACATGGGGCCCACGTGACAGTCCGTGCATTTGCCCTTGTTGGCGAACACGAAGGCGCCGCGCATTTCCTGCTCACTGAGCATGATGCGGCCTTCAAGCGCTTGGTCAAGCGGGCTATCGTCGCTCTTCAAGGTCGCCTCGTAGAGAGCGATGGAAATGCCCCAGAACAGCGAGAAGTTCAGTTCCTGCTGCGTGTACCCGTTGGGGTCGGCCACCAGCGTGCCGTTCACACGGCGGTACTTGCCCTGACCACGCCACCATTTCGAGTCAAAGGAACTCTGGATAAGCGTGGAGTAAGTGGTATTCAAGCCCTTGCCGGAAACATGGCGATAAACGCCGAGTACACTGTCCTGCGCATGCACGGCCTGCGTCTGCAGGGGGCGAACACTGGCAAGGCGACGGCCGAGTTCCGCGAAGTTTCGACCGCCGCAGGAGGCCTCCACTTCACTGAGTGCCGGACCTACCGCTTGGCTGGCCAATTGACCATTCGTCAGCGCCAGTTTACGGGGCGCCACCGTGGTCAGGCCTACCGCCTCGACCACGAACGCGCTGGCATTGCGACCGCCGAACGGATCTTCGCCGTTGAAAGTCGAATTCGCACGGCCATCCCAAAATAGCCGGCGGTAGAAACCAGCGTTGATGACGGAGGGCGCATTGCGCCCGGTAACCTGCCGCAAGGCCTGACCACCGCTGTGGAACACATCGCCCTTGCCAGGCTGACACTTATCCGTTGTCGAGCCGCGCGTGGCCTCTACCAACATGCCGCCGAAGGAGCCGCCCGAACCCACCACGTCATTCGTGGTGTAAAGCACCTCGGAGTGCCGGTCTAACGGGTTTTCCAAGCGATGCAGCGGGAAATCGGTGTAGTCGAGCGTCTGGTTATTACCAAGATCGCGACCACCGGAGCTCTTGCCGCTGGAATGGCCCGGCGAGACGACACTGGCGTTGGTGGCGGCGGTCAGGCCACCGAAGGCACTGTCGCCACCCGTGAAACGGATATCGCCGGTGCCGGGGTTCACCTGATGCGTGATGCGGTTGTCCGCACCGCCGGCAAAATGGCAGGTGGCGCAAGCCACACCGTCGCTACCGGTCTGCTGGTCCCAGAACAGCGCCTTGCCGAGCAAGAGGACTTTCTGACGATTGGCGACAATGCCGGAGAGATTCGGCAACGGCATGTTGTGAGGCTTCAAGCTGCCCAGCGTGGCGAACGGATCCATCAAGGGGCGCACACGCACCTGCCTTGCCTCGTCGAGCTCGTCAACAAACACGCTAACCGGAGCAGCCGCATGGGCCATGCCGGCTATCAGTGGCAGGGTGTAAAGCATCGCCAGCACTGTGGCGGCGGGTTTTTGGAAGTTCATGGCGCGTCCTAGGGAGATGCGAGACCGACAAGCACCGGGCGGAAAAATGGGGCTACTGGTCTAACATCGGAAACTGTCGTTGGGGACAACGCCTAGCTGACGTCCGGAACCAGCCAAGTTTC
>CAIOHZ010000196.1 GCA_903858165.1 uncultured Pseudomonadota bacterium | reverse complement strand
CCAGTCCACCACATCCACCTTCCATGGCAAATCAGACTCCGCGAAAGCCTCGTTCAGCGCCGCGAGTACATCCAGGGACAGGGGCTCGTCGCCCATGATGACCAGATCCAGATCGGAATAGGGCTTGGCGCAACGGCGGGCGCGGGAACCGAAAGCCCAGACCTCGCGCCCGGGCAGGTGGGCATGCAAGATGGCCTTGACCGTATCGAGATCTTCCTCGGCGGCCTCCACGCCCGGGCTGTGGCTGGTAGCTGGAGTCACGGGCGGTTCCTCGCCTGCAGGGCGTTCAGCAGGTGAGCGGCCTCCTCCATGAACGAAGGGATCTCCGCTACCACGTCCTTCGCCACCGCCTCGTCGTAGGTATGACTGGTCTTTCCACGCAGTTCCCGGAAGCGCCGCCACGCCGGCCAATCGCTGCGCAACAGGCCCTGCTCGTTGGCCGAGCGGATCAGGTACTGGAAGTCAGCCGTGTCGTATGCCTGCGGGTTGGGTGCCGACTGCTCCAGCTGACGCTTGAGCATCTTGTGCGACAACTCATAGGTGAACTCGAAGCGCTGGATGAGCCCATCGCGCAGCTGGGTATCCCCGGGCTCTGCCGCGCTTCGGGTCAGCCCCTCACGCAGGCGCGCAACGGCGTTTTCGAGCGATGTCAGATCCAATGACATGTACAGGCCTTCTGGTCAATCCTGGCAACGGGTGCAGCTGCCGCAACTGCAGGAAGAGTACCTCGAAACGGGCACATGGCGAAGAAACGAGGGTTAGGCCGCCGAGTGGCTTTGGCGTGGTACCGGGTTTCACGGGCGTGGCCCCGCCGGCCGCAGGTCGGACACTGCTCTACCGTTTGTCTGCCGCCAACGCGACCGTCAGTCGAGCGCTGTCGCGCTCACGTCGCCGTAATGCTCACCGCAACCTGCACCGGCACCTCGCCCGAGCGGGTAGCGGTAAACGGCACGTTATAGGTCCCCGCTGCAGTGGGCGTCACCGTGAGCGAGCAAGTGCGGCGTTTCTGGGTTGAGCTGTAGCTGCAACTGGGCGAACCCGATGCCGTCACGCCGGAAGGCAGGGTGTAGTTGACCGCCACATTGCTCGGGTCGCTGCCGTCGGGGTTCGTGAGGCGGACGCCCACGACCATCTGCGTGCCGGCCGGTGCGGGGCTTCCCACCTTGAATCCGATGGCAGAGAACGAAGCTGCAGGCAAAGGCGTGAAGTTGGCCGCTACGGTGCACGACTCGGTGATGACGCCGGTGGTGTAGGTATTTCCGGCGAGGTTGCCGTTGCAGCCACTCACGGATGTAACGCCGAAATTCGTGTCGGGGGTCAGCGTGAACGTAGTGCTCTGGCCAAATTGAACCTGCGCGCTGCTCGGGCTGATGCTGCCGCCTGCACTGGCCTGCGTGCTGACCGTGTAGTTTGGTGCCGTGGTGCTCATGGCGATGTTGAGCCGTCGAGTACCGGAGAGCGTGGCTCTGGTCTGCAACGTGAGCTTCCCTGCCTCTTCGGACAGATACGCGATCTCGCCCACCGCCGACACGGGCGATG
>CAIOHZ010000195.1 GCA_903858165.1 uncultured Pseudomonadota bacterium | reverse complement strand
TGCAGGGTCCTCCTGGCGTTGATGGCCAGCCGGGTCCTCCGGGCGATATGGGTCCTCCGGGTACTGATGGCGCTCCGGGCATTGATGGTCTGCAGGGTCCTCCGGGCATTGATGGTCTGCCGGGTCCTCCGGGCATTGATGGTCTGCAGGGTCCTCCGGGCGTTGATGGTCTGCAGGGTCCTCCGGGCGTTGATGGCCAGCCGGGTCCTGAGGGCCCGCCGGGTCCTCCGGGCATTGATGGTTCGACTGGCCCTGAAGGTCCCACGGGTCCTCCAGGTATGGATGGTCTCCAGGGAGCCCCCGGTGCCAACGGAGTGGCGGGGCTGCAGGTTGTCACCAACAGTGTTCGTGGAACCATGCCCAGATCCGTTGTTGCCCAGTGCCCCCTCGGCAAGGTGGTACTCGGCGGCGGTTGCAGCGTCGAAATTGACGAAGCCACCGTCCGGTACTGCCAACCAATCTCGGTGGTCGACTCGCAAGGTAATACGCCGGTACTGCCCAACGCGTGGAAGGCGATCGGAAGCAGTGTTTCAACCTTGGAGTTTGATTTAGAGGTCACGGCAATTTGCGCGGATGTACCTTAAGCGGGAGGGAGCTGGCGGGGGCTCCGGCCCCCGCCTCGCGAAAGCTTGGCGAACGGACCTCACCGTTTACTAGGAAAAATTCGGAAATTTTGTATTCCCGTATACTTGGCGGGTGAAAACCTCGTCTCCCGCCGCCATGCCAACAGCCCCCGGGCTGTTCTCCTACCGCAAGTTCTGGGCTGCGCGCTTTGGCGCTGCCCCCTTCCTGCCCATTTCCCGCGCGGAGATGGACCTGCTCGGCTGGGATTCCTGCGACATCATCCTGGTTACGGGCGATGCCTACATCGACCACCCCAGCTTCGGCATGGCGCTCGTCGGGCGCTTGCTGGAAGCCCAGGGTTTCCGGGTCGGCATTCTTGCGCAGCCGGACTGGCGCAGTGCTGACGCGTTCGCCGAGTTAGGTCGTCCGAACCTGTTCTTCGGCATCACCGCCGGCAACATGGACTCGATGGTGAATCGCTATACGTCGGACCGCCGCATGCGCAGCGACGACGCCTACACGCCGGACGGCGAAGGTGGCAAGCGGCCGGACCGTTCCGTCATCGTCTACGCACAGCGTGCTCGCGAAGCGTTTCCCGATGCCACGCTCATCATCGGTGGCATCGAAGCCTCGTTGCGTCGCATTGCGCACTTCGACTACTGGTCCGAAAAAGTTCGCCGGTCGGTGCTGCTCGACAGCAAGGCGGACCTGCTCGTCTTCGGTAACGGTGAACGCCAAGTGGTGGAGATTGCCCACCGTCTTGCCAAGGGCGAGCCTGTTACTGAACTCACCGATATTCGCGGAACTGCCTTCCTGAAGCGTGGCGCGGCCATGGGCACCGTGCCGGAAGGCTGGACGGAACTGGATTCCACGACGCTCGACGAGCCGGGCCCTTTGGCGCCTGCCATCGACCCGTATGCGATGGAAGACGAACGCCAGCGCACGCTCGCCACGGCCAATGTGTTTCCGGCTTCGCGTAGCGAGGCGGTCGATGATGGCACCAGCGCCCGTGCCAACAGCATGCCCACTCCCGATGCGGATGGCGTTATCGCTACCGTATCCATAGCTGCGTTGAAGCGCACGCGTGCCAAGCGTCCCGACCGCGACCACAGCGTCATTCGTTTGCCCGCTTTCGAAGCCGTGAAAGACGATGCGGTGCTTTACGCCCATGCGAGCCGTGTGCTGCATGCCGAGGCGAACCCTGGCAATGCGCGCGCGCTGGTGCAGCGCCATGGCGATGCCGACGTGTGGCTGAACCCGCCGCCCATTCCGCTCACGACGAAGGAAATGGATGGCGTCTACGAGCTGCCTTACCAGCGCGTGCCGCACCCGCTGTATGGCGAGAAGAAAATTCCTGCCTACAAGATGATCCGATTCTCCGTGACCATCCAACGTGGCTGCTTTGGTGGCTGCACCTTCTGTTCCATCACGGAACACGAAGGACGCATCATCCAGAACCGTTCCGAGCAGTCGGTGCTGAAGGAGATTGGGCAGATTCGCGATTCGGTGCCGGGCTTTACGGGGGTTATCTCGGACCTCGGTGGCCCTACTGCCAACATGTACCGCATTGCCTGCAAGACGCGCGAGATTGAGGCGGCTTGCCGCAAGCCTTCGTGCGTGTTCCCGGGCGTCTGCCCGAACCTGAACACGGACCACGGCCCGCTCATCCAGCTTTACCGCAAGGCGCGCGAATTGCCCGGCATCAAGAAGGTGCTGGTGGCTTCGGGTGTGCGCTATGACCTCGCCATCGAAAGCCCCGAGTACGTGAAGGAGCTGGCCCAGCACCATGTGGGCGGCTATTTGAAGATTGCGCCCGAAGCGTTCAGCGAAGGCCCGCTGTCGAAGATGATGAAGCCCGGCATGGGCACGTACTACAAGTTCAAGGAGCTGTTCGACAAGTTCTCGAAGGAGGCGGGTAAGGAGCAATACCTCATCCCGTACTTCATCGCGGCCCACCCGGGCACGACGGACGAAGACATGCTCGAACTGGCTGTTTGGCTAAAGACGAACGGCTTCCGCGCCGACCAGGTGCAGGCCTTCCTGCCTTCGCCCATGGCCACGGCCACGGCCATGTGGCACAGCGGGAAGGACCCGCTGCACAAGGTCACGCGCCGCAGCCCGACGGTGTACATCCCGAAGGGCCTGAAGCAGCGCCGTCTGCACAAATCTTTCCTGCGCTACCACGACGCCAACAACTGGCCGGAACTCCGCGACGCGCTGCGTCGCATGGGGCGTTCGGACCTTATTGGCGCCGGCAAGCACCAGTTGGTGCCCGCTTGGCAGCCTGCCGGTACGGGTGGCGCACCGCCCAAGCCGGAAGGCATGGTACGTGGCGAGGGCGCGCGTCCGCGGGCGACTGGTGCTGCGCCGGGCGCTGTGCAGACTTTCCGTACCCAACACACGGGTGTGGAAAGCGGGCGGCGTCCGCCGCCCAATGGCCCGCGTCCCGGGCCTGCTAAGGGCGGACGGCGTGGCTGAAGCGGCTTCGCCGTTGGGGTTCCAACTTAGCGCGCCCGTCAACGTGGTGCAGCGCCCTGACGGTCTGACGCTGCGCGGCAGGGAAGGCGAGATTCACATCGTGACGGCCGCGGCACCTTCCCCGGCGGATTGGATGGAGGCGGCCCTCGGTGGCGTCTCCGTGTCGCAGGCGCTGGCTGGCGAATGGACCCTAAGTGCCAGGCCGACGAATGGCACTCCCAGTAATGCGGGAAACTCAGGCGCCATGGGGCCTGCCTGGACCGTGCCCTTGGCTGCGCTGCGTTGGCACCGCCCCTTGCCGGGCCTGCTGGCACCTCTGGGGCAGCCGTTTCAGGGTTCCCCAACGCAACGTGTTCTAGGGCGGGTGCTGGTGCGCTTGCTGGGTGTGCCGGGCGTGGTGAAGTTGCTGGTCACTTGGCACCGGCGGCGGACGCGCCAGCGAGCCTAACCCTCTGTCCTTCGTGGATTTTTTGCGCTGCAATCGGTAGAATTCCGGGCTCGATCGGGGTCTTCAGCAGGCGAATTCCATGTCTACTCCAGCGGCGCAGGCCGTGGTTCCATTGTCGCGGCCAGCAGGCCAATGGCGTGTCCACAAGTTTGGCGGCAGCAGTGTTGCCGATGCCACCTGCTTCCGGCGCGTCGCCGATATTCTGGAAGCGGACCCGGAGCCCCGTCTCGGCGTGGTGCTTTCCGCCTGCAAGGGTGTTACGGACTCCCTCCTGGGTTTGGTCGCTTTCGCTGAAGCCCGCGACCCCGCGGTTGCCGGGAAACTCGCGGCTGTCCAGCACAAGCATGTGGGCATCGCCACGGAACTGCTGGGTGTTGCCGAGCGCGATGCTTTCGTGGCGCAGTTGGCGGAAGACTGCCGCGACCTCGCTGGCCTGTTGCAGGCAGTGGCCCTGCTGCGCCGCGCCGGCCAGGACATCCGCGACTTGGTGTCCGGCTACGGTGAAATTTGGTCCACGCGGCTGTTCAGCCGCTACCTCCGCGAGCGCAACCGCCGCCCCGGTGAGGTGCGCTGGGTAGATGCCCGCGAAGTGGTGGTGGTGGAGTGGAGCGCGCTAGGTCCCGCGGTGCAGTGGGAGGCCTCGCAGCAGCGCCTCAATTCGCTGGTGCCGGCGAACGCCAGTTTCCAGGGCACGCTGGTCATCACCGGCTATATCGCCAGCGACGCGCGCGGTATTCAAACCACGCTCGGCCGCAATGGCAGCGACTTCTCCGGCTCCATCTTCGGCGCGTTGCTGGCTGCCAGCGAAATCATCATTTGGACGGACGTAGACGGTGTGCTCTCGGCGGACCCGCGCAAGGTGCCGGACGCACAAGTCATCGATTCGCTGTCCTACAACGAAGCGATGGAACTCGCTTACTTCGGTGCGAAGGTGATCCATCCGCAGACGATGGAACCCGCCGTCGCGCGTGAAATTCCCATCTGGATTCGCAATACCTTCGCCCCGGAGAAAGCCGGCACGAAGATTTGCGCGAACCCCACTTCCACGCTGGCGGTGAAGGGCATCACCAGCATTGAAGACGTAGCGCTGGTGAATCTGGAAGGCGCCGGCATGATCGGTGTGCCGGGCACGGCGCAGCGCCTGTTCGGTGCCCTGCGCGACGCGCAGATTTCCGTTATCGTCATCTCGCAGGGCAGTTCGGAACACAGCATCTGCTTCGCCATTCCGGCCGTACAGGCGGAAGCCGCCGAGCAAGCCGTACGCCGCGCCTTCGATGCGGAACTACGTGAAGGACAAATCCAGCGCGTCGAGGTCACGCTCGGCTGCGCCATCCTTGCGGTGGTGGGCGATGGCATGGCCGGCACGCATGGTGTGGCTGCGAAGGTGTTCAGCGCTTTGGGCGACGCCTCGGTGAATATCCGCGCCATTGCCCAGGGTGCGAGCGAGCGCAACATCTCGGTGGTCATCGATGGACGCAATTCGGCGCGTGCCTTGCGTGCCGTGCATTCCGGTTTCTATCTCTCGCCGAATACCATCTCCATCGGCCTCATCGGGCCGGGCGTGGTTGGCCGTGTGTTGTTGGAGCAGTTGGCCACGCAGTTGGACCATCTCCGCAGCGAGGCGCGTCTCGACCTGCGCGTTCGTGGTATTGCCAGTTCGAAGCAGATGTACTTGGTGGATGGCGAAGTGGACCTCTCGCGTTGGCGCGAAGACTTCACCGCGAATGCTGTGCCGCTCGACTTGGATGTGTTCGAGAAGCATATTCATGCGGACCACCTGCCGCACGCCATCATCGTCGACAGCACCGCTAGTTCCGACGTGGCCGCGCGCTACACGCGCTGGCTGGGCGCGGGTATTCATGTGGTAACGCCGAACAAGAAGGCGAACAGCGCTCCGCTCGCGCAGTTCCACGGCATGCATCGCGCGCGGCGCGAGGCGGGCAGCCACTACCTTTACGAAGCCACCGTGGGTGCCGGTTTGCCGGTGATCCAGACGCTCCGCGACCTTCGCCAAACGGGCGATACCTTGCGTTCCATCGAAGGCATCTTCAGCGGCACGCTCGCTTATCTGTTCAACCGATTCGATGGCACGCAGCCCTTCAGCACCATCATGGGTGATGCTAAGACGCGTGGCTACACGGAACCCGACCCGCGCGACGACCTCTCCGGCATGGACGTGGCGCGCAAGCTCACCATCCTGGCGCGCGAGGCTGGCCTCGACATCGAGATGTCCGAGGTCGAGGTGGAGAGCCTGGTGCCGGCGTCGCTGCAGGGTGGTACACCCGAGGCGTTCATGGCTGGGCTGCCGGCGTTCGACGCCGTCATGGCGCAGCGGCTGGCAGAGGCACGCGCGGCGGGCCAGGTGCTGCGCTATGTAGCGCGGCTCGACATGGCCAACCGCAAGGCCACGGTAAAGTTGGCCAGCCTCGATGACACCCATGCCTTCGCCCACATGGCGCTTACCGACAACATCGTGCGCTACGAGACTGCGCGTTATTGCGACAACCCGCTTATCGTGCAGGGCCCGGGTGCGGGCCCGGAAGTGACTGCCGGTGGCGTCTTCGGCGACCTGCTGCGTTGTGCGGCCTTCCTTGGAGCCAAGCTGTGACTGCTGCCCTTTCTGTAACTGCTTTTGCTCCGGCCTCGGTCGGTAATGTCATCGTCGGCTTCGACATCCTCGGGCATTCGGTCGACGCCGTTGGCGACCGGGTCACTGCGCGCCGCATTGACGAACCGCTCGTGCGCATTACCGGCATCACCGGCACCGATGCCGAACTGCCTCTGGAAGCCGAGAAGAACACCGCTGGTCGTGCGCTTATGGCCATGCGGGAAGCGCAGCAGTTGCCGTTCGGTTTCGAGATCAGCATCCAGAAGGGCATTCCGCTGGGTTCGGGTTTAGGGGGTTCGGCTGCCAGCGCCGTGGCCGCCGTGGTGGCCGCTAACGCGCTGCTCGACGCACCCTTGCCGAAGCTGGAACTGCTGAAGTACGCCATGGCGGGTGAAGCCGTGGCCAGCGGCTCGGCACATGTCGATAACATTGCGCCCAGCCTGTTTGGTGGTTTGGTGCTCACGGTGGGTGTGGACCATCCGCGCACTAAGCAGATTCCCGTACCTGCGACTATTCGCGCCGTGCTGGTGCACCCGCACATGTTCCTGTCGACGCGTGAGGCCCGCGGCGTACTATCGAAGAACGTCACCCTGTCGGACCTTGTCTGGCAGTGCGCGAACCTCGCTGGCTTCATCTCGGCGTGCTACACCGACGACCTCGCGATGATGCGCGACGCCTTCGAGGACGTTGTCATTGAACCGCAGCGCGCCAAACTCATTCCGGGCTTCGCCGAAGTGAAGGCGGCGGCGATGGATCTCGGCGCACTGGGTTGCTCCATTTCCGGTGCCGGCCCCACGGTGCTCGCGTGGTGTGAAGCGCCGCAGGCGGAAGCCATTCGCGCCGCCATGGTGCAGGCGTTCCGCAACCACGGCCTCGAGTCTGACGCTTGGGTTTCCAGCCTCGGTGCTGCCGGCGCCCGCGTGGAGCCAGCATGAGCACGTCCGTGCCCATGCCCGTGCCCATGCTTTACCAAAGCACCCGTGGCCATGGTGTTCAGTTGACTGCCGGGCAGGCTATTGCCCAAGGCCTCGCGCCAGATGGCGGCCTCTATGTGCCGGTGGCGATGCCCAGCTTCGAACTGTCGGCCTTCGACGGCGCGAACACGGTACCGGAAGTAGCCGAGCGTTTTCTGCAGCCGTTCTTTGCCGGCTGCGAACTGGCAGCCCGTGTGCCGGAGATTTGCGCAGACGCGTTCAACTTCCCGGTCGAAGTTCTCGATCTGCCGCCGCGCGACGGTGGCCGGCAGTTCCTGCTCGAACTGTTCCATGGCCCTACGGCGGCCTTCAAGGATTTCGGTGCGCGTTTCCTCGCCGCCTGCATGGAGCGTCTGCCGCACACCGCGGACAGGCGGACGACCATTCTCGTGGCGACTTCCGGCGACACCGGTGGTGCTGTTGCTGCCGCCTTCCATGGTCGCCCCTGGGTGCGCGTGGTGGTGTTGTTCCCGAAGGGCCTCGTTTCCCCGCGTCAGGAGAAGCAACTGACTTGCTGGGGCGACAACATTCAGTCGCTGTCGGTGCGTGGCACGTTCGACGACTGCCAGCGCATGGTGAAGGAAGCCTTCGCTGATGCCACGCTGCGCGAACAGCATGCTTTGACGAGCGCCAACAGCATCAACCTCGGGCGTTTGTTGCCACAGGCCACTTACTACGCGTGGGCGTCGTTGCGGCATTTCCGTAAGTACGGCACCAAGCCGAACTTCATCATTCCTTCGGGCAATCTGGGCAACAGCATGGCTTGTCTGTGGGCGCGCGCGGCGGGTTTGCCCATTGGCGAAGTGGTGTTGGCGCACAACGCGAACCGCACCGTGCTCGACTTCCTCGCTTCCGGTGACTGGCAACCGCGCAACAGCACGGCTACGCTGGCCAGTGCCATGGACGTGGGGAACCCGTCGAACATGGAACGCCTGCGCCAGATGCATCCGGCCCTCGAAGCCGTGCGTGGCGCAGTTCATGCCACCACCACCACCGATGCGGCCATCCAACACTACATCGTGGCGGAGAAGGCCCTGCACGGCGAAGTGTTCTGTCCGCACACGGCGGTAGCGGCAGATGCTTGGCAGCAACTCTCGCCTGAGCACCGCGCGCAGGATTGGGTGTGGGTGGCCACGGCGCATGCCGCAAAATTCCCGGAAACGGTAGAGCCGCTCGCAGGGCCGGTGCCGGTACCGCCCGCGCTCGCTCGCTTGTTGGACCTGCCGACGCATTCCACGGAAGTGGACGCGACCTTGGCGGCGCTCACTACGCAACTGAATGCGGTCGGCTGAGGCTTGAGAATGCAGCATATCGATCTTCAAGACTCGCAGTGGGTGGCAGGCGCAGGGGCGCTTGGACTGGTCCTGCTCGTCTGGATTGGGTATTTGGTGATTCGCGCCTGGCGTAAGCGTCGCGCAGAACGTGAGCGTCTGGCGCGTATCGATAGCGTGTGTTTCCGCAGGTTGTCGTCGGTACTCGTACCCGATGGCAGTGGCGGGCAACTGCATCTGGACCACTTGCTGCTCATGCCGCGCGGGCTGCTGGTCATCGCTGAGCGCGACCTGGAAGGCGTCATCTTTGGCAGCCAGCTCATGGACGATTGGGCGCTCATGCCCACGGGCCGCGGTGCGCGCATCACGTTCGCCAACCCGCTACGTCCCTTGTTCGACCGCTTGGCGGCAGTCGGCGCATTGGCGGGTACCGGCGTCCCGGTAGAAGGCCGCGTGGTGTTCCCGGATGGCGCGCAGTTCCCCAAGGGCCACCCGCCCATGGTGCTGCGCGACAGTTCTTTCGCTACCGATTTTCCGGTCGTGGACCGCGCCCTGCTCGAACCCGACACGCGTTGGGTAACGGCATTCGACCTCGTGGCTGCCAAGGCGGTAGCGGGCTCGAGACTAGTCAAGGTCTCGGCTGGGTTGCGCTGACCTAAGCGCAGGCGGTTGCCTTGAATGGGGCAAGCGCCTGGATCATTGCGCCTTCGTATGGCGCGACCCCTTGCCGACTTCTCAAGCCCGCGCGTGGCGCTCCAGCAAGCCGGCCACGAACCCCGTCAACTTCTCTGCCGTCGGCACATCCAGAAATTCGTTGGGGCCGTGGGCGTTGCTCTTGGGGCCAAGCACACCCGTGACGACAAACTGCGTCTCCGGGAAACGTTGCTGCAGCATGCCGATGAACGGAATGGAGCCACCGGTACCCATGGCGAGCGGGTCGCGCGTGAAGTGCTCGTTGGCGCCACGCTCCACGGCTTCGGTGAGCCAGGGCTGCAGGTCCGGCGCGTGCCAACCGTCGAGGGAGCTGTCGACATTGAACGTGATGCGAGCGCCGTTGGGCGGGTCCCGTTCCAGAATGTCTTTCACTGTGGCGGCCGCCTTGGTGGCATCGACGGTGGGTGGCAAACGCAGCGATAGCTTCAGTGCCACGCGCGGCAGCAACACGTTGCCGGCATTGCGCATAGCGGGAAGCCCTTCGGCGCCCGTGATGGTGACGGTGGGCTTCCAGGTGCCGTTGATCAGCAGTTCCACCGGGTCTTTGCTGATGGGCTCGACGCCGGCACTGAACGGGAGCTTGCGCCAAACGGATTCACCCAGCACTTGCGCGGCCGCGCGGGCTTGGTCCAAGCGGTGGCGCGGGATGTTCGCGTGCAGGCTTTCCACCAGCACATCGCCGGTGTGGACGTTTTCCAAGCGGTCCAGCAGGGCGCGCAGAATGCGCACTGGCGTCGGCGCAATGCCGCCGGCCATGCCGCTGTGCACGCCTTCGGTCAGCACTTCGCAGGTGAGCGTACCCACTAGGTTGCCGCGCAGGCTGGTGGTGAGCCAAAAGGTGTCGTAGTCGCCGCACTCGGCGTCGAGGCAGACCACCAGGTTCGGGGTGCCGATTCGGTCCGCGAGTAGTTCCACATAGAAGGGTAAGTCGAAGGACCCGCTTTCCTCGCAGGCCTCGATGAGGATGAGGCAGCGCGAATGGGGAATGCCTTGCGCCTGCAATACCGCGACGGCCTCGAGGCTGCTGAATACCGCGTAGCCATCATCGGCGCCACCACGGCCGTAGAGGCGGCCTTCACGGAATACCGGCGTCCAAGGGTCGAGGTCGCTGTCCCAGCCGGTGAACTCCGGCTGCTTGTCAAAGTGGCCGTACATGAGCACCGAGCCGGTGGCATCGCTGGCGGTGGCCGGAATCTCACAGACGATGACCGGCGTGCGGCCTTCGCGCTGGAGCACTTCCACTTGCAGGCCTTTGACCGGTTGGCGACGGCACCAGCTCGCCAGCAGCTCTGCGGCGCGCATCATGTGCCCTTCGGTTGCCCACTCGGGCGCATACAGTGGGCTCTTGTTCGGGATACGAACATATTCCGCGAGCGTCGGCAGGATGTGGTTCGCAAAGTCGCGCTGGATGAGTGGGCGCGCTTGGGTGATATCCATCTGAAAGCTCCTCTGAACCGTTAGCGGATTGTAGCCGAGGCGTCGTGTCGCCGCCGTTCTGTGGGCGCTGCAGGTTAGGGTTAGGGCCAGCCGAAGAAGTACTGGGCCGTTGCCGCGGTGCCCGCTGCCGTCGTTTCGGGTGTCTCGCCCCGGTAATGGGCCACGGTCGCAAGAATGTGCGGGAGGTAAGCCGGTTCGTTCCGGCGGTCGCCGGAATGCCGCAAGCGGGCTTTCGGGAGGTCGCGGGGGAGCAGGTAGGGGGCGTCGGTTTCCAGCATGAGGCGGTGGAGCGGAATGCGGCCCACCAGTTCACGCAGGTGGTGACCACGGCGCTCGTCGCAAATCCAGCCCGTAATGCCGACGTACAGATCGCGGTCCAAGTAGTCCTGAAGTTCCTCGCCGGTGCCCGTGAAGCAGTGCACTACCGCTCGTGGCAGGCGCGGTAGCCAACGGTCCAGAACCTTCAGGAAATCAGGGTGCGCATCTCTTTGGTGTAAAAACACAGGCAGCTGATATTCCGCGCAAACTTCAAGTTGTTTCTCAAATCCAAGGATTTGAATGTCTTGCGGCGAAAAGTTGCGAAAAAAATCTAATCCACACTCGCCACCAGCGACTATTTCAGGCTGCTGAATAAGGGCCCTTAATTTCTCCTCGGCGCCGGGTTCGAACAGTTCCGTGGCGTGATGAGGATGGATGCCGGCCGTACAACGCATGGTTTCAGGCCACTGACGGACTACGTCCAGCGCGCGTTGGGTGCCTTCCAAAGAAGCGCCGGTGATTACCATGCGTTGCACGCCGGCGGCTTGGGCGCGGTCCACCACGGCAGCGCGGTCCTCGTCGAAGCTGTCATGGCCGAGGTTGAGGCCAATGTCGACGAGGCCGAGCGCGGCGCCCGGGTATACCGTCGGGGGCGTGGTTGAGGAGTTGGCAGCGGAAGCGTTAGGCGCGTTCATGGGCGCGCAGTTTACCCATTCCAGCGCCTTAGCTGAGCAGCCCTGAAGCGTTAGCCACGACCGTGTAGCATTGTCATCCTCGTTTTTGACTCCTTCGAGTGACGCACCATGGCTCTGGATAAAGACACGCTGGAAAGCCTGAAGATTGACCGCGGCGCGGAGGCGGGCCGCTATGCGGTGGGCGTGGGAAAGCGCTGGCGCAAGCCGCTCATCATCGGCGGCGGCGTGCTGGTATTGGCGTTCCTGATGTTCGGCCGCAGTAAGCCGCTGGAAGTGGAAACCGCTGTCGCGGAACCGCCCAGCGCGGCCGGCGCTGTCCTGAACGCCTCTGGTTACGTGACCGCCCGCCGTATCGCTACCGTGGCGAGCCGTACCACGGGGCAGTTGGTCGAGGTGACCTTCGAAGAAGGCGCGACGGTGAAGGCCGGTGAGGTACTGGCTCGTTTGGACGATTCCGCCGGACGTGCTGCGTGGAAACTGGCGGTAGCGCAGCGCGACGCCGCGGGCCGCGAGCTGGCCGAGCTGCAAGTGCGCTTCGACGAGTCTGCTCGCACCCGGGACCGCACCATGGTGCTGCTGGAGCGCAAATTGGTTTCGCAAAGCGCTGCCGACGCGGCCAGCGCCGATGTGGCAGCGCTGCAGGCACGCCTCGCTGTGGCCCGCAGCAACGTCCAAGTGGCCGGTGCTCGCGTGGCACAGCAGCAGCAGCAGTTGGATGACCTCGTCATCCGCGCGCCGTTTGCTGGGGTCATTGTGTCCAAGGCCGCGCAGCCCGGTGAAATGGTGTCGCCGGTTTCCGCCGGCGGCGGGTTCACCCGCACCGGTATCGCGACCGTGGTCGATATGGAGTCGCTGGAAATTGAAGTCGACGTCAACGAAAGCTATATCAACCGCGTCGCCGCCGACATGACGGTGGAAGCGGTTCTGGACGCTTACGACGACGTGACGTTTTCGGCCCGCGTCATCGCCATCGTGCCTACGGCGGACCGCCAGAAGGCGACGGTGCGAGTGCGTATCGGCTTCAACCAGCTGGACCCGCGCATCCTGCCCGACATGGGGGTGAAGGTCCGGTTCCTCGA
>CAIOHZ010000194.1 GCA_903858165.1 uncultured Pseudomonadota bacterium | reverse complement strand
GCTGCAAATGTGCCGCCAACACCCACAAACGCAGCCTCCCGCCGCCGAGGCGTCGTGTTTTCGTCTAAACGCGTACCGAATGGCGGGCGAAATGGGCGAGCTGTTCCGCTAACGTTGTCCCACGTCCCCCACGTACTTCGTGAACGGGTCCCGCTCGAGTGCGAGTTGCAAGCTGTGAATAATCGATTACAATTCTTATGTACAAAGTCATTCGTACCCCTGCCTTTGATGCTTGGATGCGTAGTCAACCGGACTCGCCTACACGCGTCCGGCTGGCACGACGAATCGCCCGGCTGCAGCTCGGGCTGTTCGGCGACATCGCCCATGTAGGCGAGGGCGTGTTCGAACTGCGCGAGTTTTTCGGACCGGGGTGGCGGATGTATTACACGGTGCGCGGCGGGTATCTCATCGTCCTGCTGACGGGTGGCGACAAGTCCACGCAGCGCAATGACATTAGCCGTGCCTTGGCTCTGGCCAAGGCTCTAGAGGTGTAACGCTATGGAAAAGCTTCGCATCGCCGACCTGCCGCAGTTCGACATGGCGGACTATCTGGAAACGCCCGAGGATATCGCCCACTACCTGACAGCCGTGCTGGCGGACAACGACCCCGCCGAGCTTCAGCAGGCCTTGGGCGCCATCGCCCGGGCGCGGGGTATGTCGGAAGTGGCGCGGTCTTCGGGCCTTACGCGCGAGGCGCTGTACAAGGCCCTGCGCGCTTCGTCGCACCCGCAGTTCGATACCATCATGAAGGTGTGCGGGGCCTTGGGTATTCGCCTGGTCGCCGAGGTCGCTAAGCCGGCGTAGAGGGGAGGGTACCGCGCGGCTTCTCTCGCCGAACTATTCGGAGTTTCCTAATGGTTGCTCCAAGCTGCGTCATTATGATTTTGAGCGGCGTTCACTTCTTTCGAGGTATTAAAGCTCTCTTTAATATTGCTTCTTTAAATTAAAGAATGCTTTAATTTGCCGACGCGATAGTAAAGGCAGGCTTCCCGTGGTCTGCTCCACCGGTACCTGCTCCATCACCACCACCGCTGGCGAACCCGTCCGGGCGTTCGTTCCGCATGCACTGCCGCCGACTGGATGCTGGACGAACAGGGGATCGGGCGACTTGGCGAAGTCTTAAAATGGCTCTGACAGGAGGTCCTATGAGCTACTCGAAACAAACCAAGCCAGCCAGCCCTGGCAAGACCAATGCCGTCAAGGAAACGCAGGCGCTGCTGCAGTTGTTGGCGATGAGCGGCCAACAAGTGGCCGAAGGCAAGGTCGAGAGTTTCGATTATGTCGCCGAAGAGCTGCGCGCCGCGCTCAAGGCAGGGCGGCTGGGTAGTTAGGTCTTGCTTTCTCGCCGTCTCTTGGCGCAGTAGCCCTGGCTATTCGCTGCTACTACGCCGCCGCCAGCAACGTGAGTTGCCCGCGGCCTAGCAACTGCTTGAAGTCGGCATCAAAGCTGACCAAGTGTTCGTCGTGATGTAGCACGGCCGCAGCAAGCCACGCATCGGGCAGGTCGTTGCCACCAAGCCGCTTTTCTAGGCAAAGTGTGCGCAGTTTCAGCCACTCTGTGCCAAGAGTGGCCAGCCTCACACCAGGCAAGGCCAGCAGCGCGTCGACGAATTCCACTGCACGCTCTATGGGCGTGGGATTAGGGAAGACGCGCGAGTTCGTCACCAGTCGAAGGAAGCTGGTGACAACCAACGGCATGAGCGTGAAGGCGGCGCCGGTTTCGGCGGCGCTTGCGGCGCGTTCCAGCCACGCCAGCGCTACGGCATGTTGCGGGTGGTCCGTGCGCGAGGCTGCCACCAAGATGTTGACGTCAGGTGTCATCGTCCGCGGCCTCGAGCATGGCCTTGTTGCTCAAAGGGTTGATGCCGGGCGCCAGACCACCGCGCCCATCGAACACGGGCAAACGGACGGGCCCCCGCTTTTTGCTGCCGGGCTTGGCGCGCAGGCGCAGCTGCAGGCCTTCCTCGATGAGGCGAGTGAGGCTGGTGCGCTGCTCGGCGGCAAAGGCCTTGGCCTCGGCTATCAGACGGTCGTTCAGGTCCAATGTCGTCTTCATGTTAGAACTATACAGATTTCTGTAATTGAAATCTCTTGGGCGCAATAGTCCCTAGCTATTCACCGCCACTATCCCGCAGCAAAGGCACCAGAACAGCGGGTATTCGCAGCCGCCCTTGGTCCACAGCCACGCCTTGTTCACCTGCAGGTCTGAAATGGTGGCCACTGCCATGAACGCCGTGGCCAGCCAGGCCACTGGCATGGTGTAAAGGCCCAGCACCAGCGCGGTACCCACCGCGAACTCGAACGCCGTGGCGAACTTCACGAACAGTTCATGGTCCCCTATTTACTTGTTGCCCTTGATATCTTTCTAGCATGAAAAACTTCGGCCGTACTTCCGCTTCGCGGGTCGCCACTCTCGCCACGTTCTCTAGCCTTAGGTCTGCCCTACCACGGCATCTTTGCTATGCCGCTACTAGTCCATTTATCAGAAACTGGCGAAACGGCACCATGGGGCAATTGTGGCGGTGAGGTAGTTGCCTAAAGATGCAAGAACTGGCAAAAGTGTTGCTGTTTCCTGCGGGACGCCAATGGAACTCGTTCAAGGGAAGATGATGCCTGGTG
>CAIOHZ010000193.1 GCA_903858165.1 uncultured Pseudomonadota bacterium | reverse complement strand
GGCCGCCGGCAAGGGCGAGACCAGCGGCGATCAGCGTCTTTGAAACTCTCATTTCCTGGGCTCCTTTGTTCATCGCCACGCACGCCGCGTGTTGCGCCAGCGTCGTCGGCCGAAATCATGTCAGAACCGAAGATAGCCCCGCCCAGGCGTTTCTTCCGTGCGCTTGCGAACGTAGCGGGTGCGTTGATGCGTTTTGGCGTTTGCGTTATCCACCGCACAGACCGGCGGGGCCGCTGCGTGCATCGTGTCGTCGCAATTAGACCGGGCGCCTGGCGCCTTCAATGTGGCTGCTCCGGTGTTGGAAGCACGAAGCGCGCAGCCACGACGCAACTCACCGGGAGACCGCATGTATCTGAACCTGCAGGACGCCGACCTGGCCAGCGAGATCCTCAAGAATCGCCTGACGCATGTGGACCGGGAAGTCAGTGTGGTGGAGGCCAGCAAGCTGATGCGCAAATCCGGCGCCACGCAGTTGCTGGTGACCGGCGATTCCAACGGCACATTTCTCGCCATCGGCATTGTGACCGCGAATGACATTGTCACGCGTGTCATTGCCGCCGAACTCGATCCCGCGGTCCTTACCGCGGGAGACATCACCTGGTCCGGGATGGCCGGCACCGAAAGAATCGGGGGAAAGAGGTCCAGTGATACTGCACGATTGCGCGACTCCTGAATGGTGTGCATTCGGTTCAGGCAATTCCTCAGCCTGGCAATCCTGCCGTGCGCATTCTTTGCCAGCACGGCGGCGGTTGCTACCCACTCCGCCTCCGGGCCAGTGGCGATTCTTGCGACAGTAGCGGCGAGCTGCACAGTCGGGGCGTCGAGCCTCGCCTTCGGCAGCGCGACCAGCACGGCAATCCAGAGCGGCAATGTCGATGGCACCGGCGTGGTGACGCTCACTTGCACCAATGGCACTGCCTACACCGTCGCACTCGACAAGGGTACTGCGGCCGGGGCCACGCTGGCCACCCGGAAGATGAGCGCAGGCGCGTTGCGACTGAACTACTCGGTCTTTACGTCGATGGCACGGACCACGGTCTGGGGCGATGGCACGCTCGGCAGCTCGACGGTGGCCGGCACAGGCAGCGGCTCCATTCAGAGTGTCGTTGCCTACGGGCGCATCTACGCCGGGCAGATCGTTCCGGCAGGATCGTTCACCGACACCATCGTTGTCACGGTCACCTATTGATCGATCCGTGCGCCGGTACGCTGCGCGGCCGCAATGGCGAATAGAAAGGCTTCTTGGTTCGCTAGCGTACAGATCACCGGACGGAACTGCGGGATGATTCATTGCCTGAAGTTTCGCGGCATCCCCGTGAAATGTCGTTTGCACGAACCCTTCTTGGGATCTTTTCAATTCGTTGGCCTGTTCAGGCCCGGGAGAAGCGAAACATGTACAAGAAAAAGCGTTTATCGGAAATACCTGTGTGCAGGGTACGTAGTGCCTTGGCCCTGTGCCTGGCGGCAGGTGCGATCGTTGCAGCGCAGTCTGCCAACGCGGCCGTGGCTACGGGCACGATGACGGTCACGGCAACCGTGGCCACCAGTTGCATCGTCGGCGCTTCGAGTCTTAATTTCGGCAACCCGACCAGTGCGGCTATCCAGGCCGGCAACATCGACGTTGCCGGCACGGTGACGGTCAACTGCACGTCGGGATCGGCCTATACAGTGGCGCTCGGCGTGGGCGCCGGGACCGGCGCGACGTTTGCCAGCCGCAAGATGACTTCCGGCGCGCCCGTGACCCTGCTCAATTACACCATCTACACCACGACGGGCAGGACCATTGTGTGGGGCGATGGCACCGCCACGAGCGTGACGGTGGCAGGAACCGGGAGCGGCGCGCTGCAGACCATCGACGCTTTCGGCCGCGTCTTCTCCGGCCAGACCGTCCCTGCGCTCACTTACAACGACACCGTCAGTGTCACCGTCACGTACTGATTCGCGGATTTCGCGCCATGACCACAACATTTTGCACAGGAAAACCATGACCTCGCGCCCACTGAAACTCAAACATGCACTGCCTCTCCTGTTGTTTATCGCATCAGCAAGTTGCCAGGCCGGATCGGTGCAACTGACGCCGGTGCGGATCAACCTGTCCAATGCCGCCAAGGTGGCGGTATTGACCGTCCATAACACCGGAACCGAGGAGTCGGTCATGCAGGTGAGCCTGAACAAGTGGACGCTG
>CAIOHZ010000192.1 GCA_903858165.1 uncultured Pseudomonadota bacterium | reverse complement strand
GGAGACCGTCGATTCCACGTCGTCGTCCGTCAACGTCCTCGAAGTGTCTTGCAAAACGAGCGCCAAGGCAACGCTTTTAAAGCCTTTTTTCACGCCTTGACCACGGTAGATATCGAATACCGTGACGCTCTGCAGGAAACCCCGGGCGGCAACCTTAACATGGGACAGGAGCGTTTCCATAGCCACGCCCTCCTCCACGACCAGTGCCAAGTCACGGCGAACCGCCGGAAAGCGTGAAATTTCCCGGTAATGTGGCAGTTCTGCGTCAAGGAGTGCGCCCAAGTCCAGTTCGAACAACAACGGCGCTGCCGTCAGTGAAAGTTCTTTCTGCAGACGTGGGTGTAACTCTCCGAGCCAACCGATTGGTTTGCCTGCCTTTTCAATACGCGCACTACGCCCCGGGTGCAGACAAGGCAAAGCCGCTGGGACAAATTGCAGGGCACTGATGTCAGCCGGCTGTAACAAAGAGCCCGTCGCCAGCACGGCCTCAACATCCCCCTTCAGGTCGAAGAAGTCAGCCACGCGGGACTTATCAGCCCACTGCTCTGGGGCAACTTCACCCGCGAGCAAACCGGCGAGCGAGGGAATTTCTACCAAGGCTCCAGTGGTCATATCGAACCGTGAACCCATCTCGAACAAGCGCGCATTCAATTGCTGGCGACTCTGGTTCTCTTTCAGGGCCCTGATGAGACCCGGCCACAAACTCACCCGCATCTGGGCGAGGTCAGCGGAAATGGGGTTGGCCAAGGTGAGCGCTGCCGTTCCAGGAAACAACGTCGCCTGCAGGCCCGGCTCCACGAAACTGTAGGTGATGGCTTCTTGGTAGCCAAGGTCCACCAAGCGGTTCATCAGGCGTTCGCGGGGCAGCCGCCGTTCCGAGAGCGCCGGGAGCACTTGCGGCACCGGGGCGTCTTGCTCGGGGATGGCGTCATAACCAAACACGCGCGCGACTTCCTCTATCAGGTCTTCCTCGATGGCCACGTCGAAACGCCAGCTCGGCGGCACTACCTGCCAACCATCGCTGCTGCCGGCCACTTGCATGCCCAAGGCCAAGAGGATGGATTCGACGCGTTCGGCAGGCACCGCGATACCGAGGACGCGGTCGAGGCGCGTCCGGCGAAGGAGCACAGGCGAGCGCACGGGCAGCTTCGCCGCCTCTTCCGCCGCCACTACGGGGCCCACGGCGCCGCCGCAAATCTCGAGCAGCAGCGCCGAAGCGCGCTCCATGGCAGCCCCCTGCAAGGCCGGGTCCACGCCGCGCTCGAAGCGCTGCGAGGCGTCCGTATGCAACCCATGACGACGGGCGCGGCCAGCAATGGCATGGGGTGCAAACCAAGCCACTTCCAGGAAGACGTCCGTCGTTGCACCGGCCAAGATGCCCGAGCGGTCGCCGCCCATGACACCGGCCAAACCGACCGGACCGTTGGCGTCGGCGATGACCAGTTCGTCGACGGCGAGCGAAATCTCACTGCCGTCGAGCAGCACCAGCTTTTCGGCTGCCGTCGCCCAGCGCACCTGAATGCCGCCAGACAAGCGACTGAGGTCGTAGGCATGCATAGGCTGGCCGAGCTCGAGCATCACGTAGTTCGTCACGTCTACCGTCGGGCTGATGGCGCGCACGCCAGCACGACGCAGCCGTTCTATCATCCAGCCCGGCGTGACAGCCGCCGGGTTCAGGCCTTTCAGCACGCGGCCAAGGAACCGCGGACAGGCCTCTGGTGCCCTGAGCGATACCGGGAAAACATCGGCATGGACCGCGGCCACCGCCGCTGGCTGATGCGAGCACAAGGGCTTGTCGAGCAGCACGGCAACTTCACGCGATACACCACGCACCGAAAGCGCATCGCCACGGTTCGGCGTGAGATTCAGTTCCAGGATCACATCGTCCAGGTCCAACGCTGCGCGGAAGCACTGGCCGGCAACCAACGTGGCTGGCAGCTCCATCAGCCCCGTGCGCTCCGTCGAAAGACCGAGCTCCGAAGCGCTACACAACATGCCGTGACTG
>CAIOHZ010000191.1 GCA_903858165.1 uncultured Pseudomonadota bacterium | reverse complement strand
CGTACGCGCGGAACTCGCCGCCGTTCAGCTCGGCCATCACCTTCGTCAGCGCCGCCGTCAGCGTCGTCTTGCCGTGGTCAACGTGACCAATCGTGCCGACGTTTACGTGCGGCTTGCTGCGGTTGAATTTTTCCTTGGACACGCTGCGTACTCCCGAAATTCTGAAATTTGCTTCAAACCGAAATGACAACGAACCGAAAGACTGGAGCCCACGACCGGGATTGAACCGGTGACCTCGTCCTTACCAAGGACGTGCTCTACCGACTGAGCTACGTGGGCCTTCAAACCTGCGGCAAACCTCAACCCCGACGGCACGCCCGACTGAACCAGTGGCTAGCCAGAACTGGAGCGGGTGATGGGAATCGAACCCACGCCATCAGCTTGGAAGGCTGAGGTTCTACCATTGAACTACACCCGCCTGGCACCGGCTTACGCCGGCCTTCCGCTGACCGTTTTCCGCCTGGACGACCCGCTTGCTCGGGGATTGGACTCCGCTTTGACCGTTGAAACCAAAAAACCCAATAAAATCAATGATAATTCAAGTGGTGGAGGGGGAAGGATTCGAACCTTCGAAGGCATAAGCCGGCAGATTTACAGTCTGCTCCCGTTGGCCGCTTGGGTACCCCTCCGGTAAAGAGCCGCGTATTCTCTTCCCTGATACAGTTGATGTCAACTCCCCGGCGACACCGGCGCGAAGGGGCCGCGAGCAGCTCAAGGCCAACCCGGAACTACCCCGCCCAGCCCGCCGCGCGCCAAATCGTTGGGCGAATGGCTGTTTGCAGGCGGGTTCGGCGAAATTAGGTTCATTTCGCGGCTTTAATCAGCAGAATATCGTTGTCAGTGAGCAACCCAGGGTTATCAGGCAGCGGCGAGTTACGGCTTTCCGTCTCCAACGGCAGGGCGCCAGAGGCCGTGCGCCCACCCGACAAGGTGCCGCTGCCCGCGCGCCGCGCGCCGGATTGGCGGGGCGCCAGCGCCCAGGTATTGGCCGAAGCGGGACGTAATTCGCTGGCCTCCGGGGCATGGCGAACCAGAAAGGCGTGCCAAGCTCCCGTGGCCGGGTCCGCCAGACCAAACAGGAACTGCACCACCCGCGTCGACGCCCCAGTGGGATTCAGGCGGCGGTCGCAAACGACGAACCAACCAGCTTCCGGCCCGGCTTCGCGCCCAGTACTGCGCGCCAGCCATTCGCCCACTTGGCGCGCCACCTCGCGCCAGACGACGTTACCGTCGGTAGCAGCGAGGAACAGCACCCAACGCGTGCCCTGCAATAATGCCTCGCCTAAAGCCTGAAGGCGCCGCTGGTGCAACAGTCGCGCCACGTACGGCGAGCGACTCGACGGCCCGGCGAGTGTCACCTGCGGGGGGCATTGCCCTCGCGGCACCCTGACCACCGACGGGACATTTACCCCAAGTGCGCCCAAGCGCGCGCGGGCCGCAGGGGATACGGGGAATGACAAGCGGTAGTCGGCCCGCAAGGGGGGCAATACCAAAGCCATCGACGCCTCTTGCCAAGGCGGGTTCTGGCCTTCGTGCCGCGACAGCAGGCCGGCTACCGCACCGCTCGGCGGGAAACGTGCGGAACTACCACGCAGCGGGTCCGGGGCATCAATCCAGGGAAACCATAGCGCTGCCGATGAAGTCCGCAGCGACCAGGTGGCAAGACCTGCCAACGCGTCGGGCAGGCTGCGCCATTCTTCAGGGGGGTCCACCAGCAACATCGCACGCCGCTCGGCGCAAAACCGGGCAGCTATCCACCAAGTGGCCACGCCGACCGGCAGTTCACGCGCTCGCGGCGGTAGCACCAGCCACTGGAAGTGGTGGTCGACCAAAGCAAACAGTCCGGTACGCGCCTCGGGACTACCAATCAAATCGTGGTCCGAAGGCGCTAGCCCATCGTCACCATCGGGGCGACTGAAGCGCCACTGACGAATCGGCGTGGCCAACGGCCGCCACCCGGGACAAGGCTGCTGGCAAGACACCAGCGCAGAACTCGCCAGCAAGTCCTCGAGATACCGCGGCGTGCCGCGCAGAGCACTGGCTCGAGGGTAGTATTCCTGCGCGTCGACGACGTCGCTTTGCGGCGCGCGCACGCGCTGCACCAGCAGGTTGAATTCATCCGTCTCGTCGGGGCCGAGACCATCGTAATCTACTGCGGCGCGAAGAAACTCCCGCGTGCCGGGCCGGAGAGCGGCTAGCGACCAAAACGCCGGGTGAGGCACCGTGCCGTCTTCCGTGCTTGCAGTATCCACCGGCAGGGTGAGTGTGGCAGGCCGGGCCGCGTTGACCACGCGCACTACCAAGGCCTCGCGGCCGCCGTTGCCAAAAAACTGCGCGAGGGCATACGGCAACGGCGCCGGTTGCCACAGTCCGCCGAATTGACGCTCGAATTCGCCGAACGAGCGCACCGCAACCGGGCGATTAACGGGCCCCCGGAGCGTGCGACCCACGAAGGCAACGATGCCGGCGGCGACTGGCTCCAGCGCCGTCTCCAGGGCATGCTGCTCGGTCACACGGATACCATCAGCAAGGCCGTCGCCAAGGTCGTCGCCAGTATGGTTCAAACCCGGGCTGCTCCTGGCGGCCACCACGACCGCCTTCAAGGGTCAAGCCTAACACGAGGCATAGGCAACTCCGGTAAGCTTCTAGGCCAAATGAACGACACCGCCCACGCACCTCGACGCGGCTTTGCACTCGCCTTGCTCACCGCTTTCAGTTGGGGAACCTTGCCGCTGGCGATGGCCCTACTGGTGCACCAACTCACGCCCTGGACGGTGACTTGGTGGCGACTGGCTGGCAGCGCACTGCTGCTGGCGGGTTGGCTGGCGTGGCATGGGCGACTGCCAGCCATGGGGCCGGTACTGCGTCAACAAAGCGCCTGGCTCGTCCTTGCCACACTCGGCTTGGTAAGCAACTACGTCTGCTATGCCACGTCACTGCGCTTCACCACGCCATCGGTCAGCCAAACGGTCATTCAACTCGCGCCCATGCTGCTCTTGTTGTCCGGGTTGGTCCTGTTCGGCGAGCGTTTCTCTCGTGGGCAGTGGGCCGGCTTCGCACTCCTCCTCGGTGGCTTGCTGCTGTTCTTCAACCGCCGTCTGCCGGAAATCGCTAGCCTGCAGGGCAATCTCGCCATCGGCGTCGGGGCGGTGATGCTCTCTTCCGTGCTGTGGACCGGCTATGGCATTGCCCAGAAGAAACTCATGGCCAGCCTGGCGCCGCCCCAGATTCTGCTGGTGCTGTTTTTTGCTGGGGCCGTGGTGTTACTGCCATTGGCCGAACCGGCCGCAGCCTTTCGGCTGGATCCACTGGGCGTGGGCCTGCTGCTGTTCGGGGTGGCGAATACCATGGTTGGCTACGGGTGCTTCGCCGAAGCGCTCGGAGTTTGGGATGTAACCCGCGTCAGCGCCGTGACCTCGATGGCGCCCATCGTCACGCTCGCCTGCATGTCCGTCTTGAATCGGTTCGCGCCGGGCATACTGCCGGTCGAGCGACTGAATTGGCTGAGTATCGCCGGCGCCATCGCCGTGGTAGCAGGCTCAGCAGCTTGTGCTCTCTTCGCGCAATCGAAAAAGCCAGCCGCGGGCCGGGCGCGCAACGCCTGAAGGCCCCAAAGCTCGCTTCGGCGCCGGCGTTAGCGCTGTCGCTCGCTTTCGGCGGCGGCGGCGCGCGCCGCTGCTTCCTTGCGCTGGACCTCTTCCGTCATTACCTGCAACCACTCCGTCAGCGGCTGCACCGGCACCCCTTGGGAAACAGGGGGAGCGGCAGTAGGCTGGGGCTGGACAGGGGATTGAGACATGGAAGTACCTGGCAATTGAACACGCGACCGCGGCCGCCACGGGACAAAGTATGCACTGCCGCGCTTCAGCGCGGCTTTGCTCCCGGCGCCGGTGCCGAAACCGGCGCGGCAGGAGCCTCGATTTCCGCCTGCATCTGGCGGAATTGGGCCTCGTCCACCCGCAGCTCCAGACGCCCGCTCCAGTTGCCGCCAGGCGGTACCGCATTGCGCACCGGGGGTGCCGCCCGCAGGAGCGGCGCAATCCTGGCCACGAGCACCGGCGGCACACCCTTCAGCGGGTAACCAACGCCCAAGCCGGGAACACTAACGGCAGGCTCGACAGCCGGCGACGGTGCACCGGCGGCAGGGGCAGTGGCGGGCTGCTTCATCACGGAGACCGGTACGCCGAGTGGCTTCAGGGAAACCTGATGCGTCGCTTCCCAGTCCAGTTCAGCGTCGCGGGCACGGATACGTTTCCACAACGGCGAAGCGGCATTCGCACGTTTACGCAAGGCTTTGGGGGCGTGCCGCCAATCTCGCTTGTCATCCTCGAGAACCTCGTAGGCCTGCGCGTGCAACTGCCCGCCCTCCCAGCCGAGCACCAGTGGTTGGTTCACTACGGTGACCTTGGCGCCGATTGGCAGCTGCTCGTAGAGCTTGGCGATGTCCTCCGGGTAGAGCCGCAAGCAACCATGGCTACTGCGCATACCTACTCCGTAGGGCTTGTTGGTGCCATGAATGAGATACCCGGCCCAGCCCAACCGGAACATGTGAGTTCCCAAGGGATTATCTGGGCCCGCCGGCACCAGCGCCGGCAAAATCTCGCCGTTCTCGGCATGTTCCTTGCGTACCGACAAGGGTGGGCGCCATGCCGGGTCCTTGACTCGCGTCAAGACGCGAGTGCTCCCCTCCGGGGTCATCCAGCCAACCCGACCGATGCCGATGGGATAGGTGTACACCACCTGCAACTTGCCGGGCTCGCGCTTCGGGAACCAAAACAACCGCATGGCGGCCAAATTGACGACCAGGCCCTCGCGCGGCGCATCCGGCAACACGAAACGGGTGGGCAGCAACACCCGCCTGCCCTCTCCCGGCAACCAGGGGTCGACACCCGGATTCGCCCGGACAATTTCCTCGTAACCCAGGTTGAAGCGCCGCGCGATATCGGGCAACGCATCTTCCTTGCCGACTACCGTCGACTGCAAAGTGCCCACCACGTCGGTCATGGCTGGATCAAACTCGAACCGGTGCGTCGGCACACCGAGCGGGTCCTCAGGCGGGGGGGGCGGCGGCAACTGGACCACTACCGGCGCCGGTTCCGGGGCGCGCTGTGGCGCAGCGCACGCCGCCAGTAGCAAGACCGGGAGCACCAGCAACCGCAGGGGGTAAGCAACAACAATAGGCAGCGACATAGGCCGATTATGGCCGGAAAAAGCTGCCAAAGGCACGCCCACCGCAGACAAAACGCCTAGAGCAGAACAGGACGATCCGGCAATTCGTTGGCCGCTTTCGCATCGCCTGCCTCACGGGGGAACTGTCTGGCCAGTAAAACGGACACCACCTCCATGCCCGCTACTGCGCCGGCGAGGTAACGACCCGTGGCAAACGCGTCCCGAATGCCCCGAGCGACGGCACTCCATTCACTGGCACTGACACGACCATTGCAACCACGATCGGCAATGATTTCGACGGCACGGTCCGCAAACTGCACATACACCAGCACACCGTTGTTGGCGGCGGTATCCCACAGGTGGTACTGGGCGAACAATTCGAGCGCGCGTTCACGCGGCGTTTGCCCGCGCCATACTGCCAGCAGGTCAAGATCCGCCTCAACGATGAAACGGACCTGCGCAGTGTGCAATTCCTCGCCAGCGCTAATGGTGGACTGCAAGTGGTCCAGCGCTCCTGGCGGCAGCGCGCGTCGCAGTTGCCAGTCAGTAACCCAAAGATGGCGCCACAGACGTGCCCAACGGCTTGGCAAAGCCGTCGACGATTCCGCGGCGGGTAACGGAGAGGGATTACTCATGATCACGCATTCCTTACCAGCGCCCGGAGGCGCCGCCGCCGCCGAAGCTGCCGCCACCGCCGCCACCAAAGCCACCACCGCCAAAGCCGCCACCACCGAAACCGCCACTGCCGAAGCCGCCGCCGCCAAAGCCACCGCTACGCCAATGCCGGCCACCACCTGACCCGCCCATACCGCCACCAATGCCGCCCAAAAGGGCGACCAGGAAGCCGCCCACGCCCGCGACAAGACCCGCCCACAGCAGGCTCGTCAGCGCCCAGCCCGCGAAACCGACTACCGCACCGGCGACTGTGGCACCAATGGCCCGACCAAACAGCGAGCGCAATACGTTGCCGGCCACCAGAGCGACCATCAACAACAGCATCCACGGCGCACCTTCTTGACGACGTCCCTGCGAACGCGACTTGGGCGCCGGCAAGGGCTCGCCATCGATAAGGCGTACCGTGGCCTCCACGCCCGCGGCGATGCCGCCCGGAACATCGCCGTCACGAAAGCGCGGCACGATGATGTCATCGGTGATGCGATTGGCGTAGATATCGGGGATGGCACCCTCGAGACCGCGCCCCACTTCCAGACGTACCGCGCGGTCTTGCAGGGCGACGATGAGGATGGCGCCATCATTGACGCCCTTGCGCCCCGGCAGCCATTGGCGCGCGAGACGAATGCCGTATTGCTCGATTTGTTCCGGCGCCGTGGACTGAACCACCAACACCGCCAACTGCGCGCCCTTGCGCTGCTCCAGATCTTTGAGGCGTGCCGTCAACTGAGTACGGCTAGCCTCGGGCAAGGCACCCGCGAGATCGACGACATAGCCGGAGAACGCCGGTAGGGGCGCCAACTCTGCCGCCGGCACAGCGCTCGACCACCACGACAGGGCAGCCAAACAAATCAGGGCAGGCAGGCGCACCTCTAGAAAGGTCACGGCTTGGCAGCAGGGGCAGCGCCGAAGTCCACTTTCGGAGCGACGCTGATGGCCGCCTCATTTTCCACGGTGAAACTCGGCTTTTCCTTGAGGCCAAAGATCATGGCGGTGAGGTTCGACGGGAAGGAACGCACAGTAGTGTTATAGCTGCGCACGGCCTCGATGTAACCGTTGCGGGCCACCGTGATGCGGTTCTCCGTGCCTTCTAACTGCGCCTGCAGATCGCGGAAGCCCTGATCGCTCTTCAACTGCGGATAGTTTTCAGTCACCATGAGTAGGCGCCCCAAAGCACCGGATAACTCGCCCTGCGCCGCCTGAAAGGCACGCAGCTTGGACGGGTCATTGATGCTCGCCGCGTCGACACGGACAGCCGTTGCTTTGGCGCGCGCTTCGGTCACGCCGATGAGCACGGCTTGTTCCTGCGCGGCGAAGCCCTTCACCGTCTGCACAAGATTGGGGACGAGGTCCGCGCGACGCTGGTATTGGTTCAGCACCTCCGCCCAGGAAGCCTTGATGGTCTCGTCCTGGCTTTGCATGGTGTTGTAGCCACAACCGGAAAGCAGCAGGGTACCGAGCAGCGTGGCGGCGACGAAAAGCTTGCGCATGAAATTCCTCCTGATGGCGCGCCCAAGGGTAGCGGTACGCCGAATGGATGCTAGTTTGCGTCCACCCACCGGGGAATCAAGGACAAAAAGCGTCTGGGCATAAAAAAGCCTCGTCAGGGTTAACTGACGAGGCGTTGAAGAGCGGACTTATATGAAGGGAAGGAAGTCCGCCAGGGGATTCATCGAGAGCCAATTTAACCGGAACACCAGCCGGGCTTCCGTGACCTGTCGCACAATTGTGCTGGACGGAGGAAGAGCACCGGTGGGCACTTGGGTTGACTATGCGCTGCCGCCCCCCGTTGACGTAGGTGGACGCACCCCAACACCGCCTGAGAAATTCCCTGAACCGCTGGGCGGACGCAGCGAGGAGATGGACTGAAAATGGGACGCTGGAAACCACCGACACAGCCGGGTTCGAAATACATCACGCCCGAGGGAGAAGTGCGCTTACGCGGGGAACTCGAGCAACTCTGGCGGGTGGAGCGTCCCCAAGTCACCCAAGCAGTCAGCGAAGCCGCTGCCATGGGCGACCGCTCCGAGAATGCCGAGTACATTTACGGCAAGCGCCGACTGCGCGAAATCGACAGCCGCGTCCGGTTCCTCCGCAAACGTCTGGACGGCATGGTGGTGGTCGACCGTCCCCCAAGCGATCCGCAACGCGTTTTCTTTAGCGCTTGGGTGGACTTGGAAGACGAAGCAGGCGACACCCTCTGGCATCGGGTAGTAGGCCCCGATGAATTCGACGCCGACCCGCGGTACGTGAGCATGGATGCGCCGTTGGGCCGTGCTTTGCTAGGCAAACGCCTCGACGACGAGATCACCGTGGAGACGCCCGCCGGACGGCGGACGTGGATAGTAGCCAGCGTGGCCTACGGCCCCACACCGCCGAACTGAAGGCGCACAGCAACAGGAAGTCCCGGGGGATGCCCCGGGACTGCAAACCCGTCAGACCCTGACGTTCTGGAACTGCCAGGGGCAGGTGGCGTCGATGTCTTCCGGGAATAAACGGTTACGGTCCTGCAGCGGCGTCCAATCCGTGTAGGCACCCACCACCGGGCCAAGGTAAGGCATGGCCACCTCGAGACAACGGCGGTAATCCATCTCGTCCGGCTCCACGACGCCGACGCTGGGGTTTTCCATGGCCCAAACCAAGCCCGCCAGCACCGACACCGTGACCTGCAGCGTCGTGGCGCTGTTATAGGGGGCCAGCGCACGCGCCTCATCGATGGACAACTGCGACCCGTACCAATACGCATTCTTCGCATGGCCAGCGAGCAATACGCCCAGCTCGTCGATACCGTCGGCAATCTCATCCCGGAGGATGCGCTTGCTCGACTGCATCCGCCAATTCAGGCCGGCAAACTCATGCACGGACATGACCGCGCTGTCGCTGGGGTGATAGGCATAGTGGGCCGTCGGGCGATAAACCGCTTTTCCGTCCTCATGCACAGTGTAGTAATCCGCCAGCGAGATAGCCTCGCTATGGGTGATGAGAAAGCCATGGAAGTGCCCAGCTTTTGGCGTCCAAGTGCGCACCCGCGTGGCAGCACCCGGCTCCATGAGATAGATAGCCGCGCGGGTTCCGGCAGCGTGCTCGCGACCATCCGATGGCAAGCGATGCTCGTGCGTACCCCATCCCAGTTCAGCGGGCTGCGAACCTTCGCTGATAAAACCATCGACCGACCAGGTATTCACGAACTCATCGACCCGCTTCGGGATGGTGGGGCGCTGGGTATCACGCTCGGCCACATGGATAACCTTGACGCCAAGCGTTTGCGACAGCTTGGCCCAACCCTCGCGGGTGGTGGGCTCAGCCATGGCAACACCCGTATCTGCCGCGATCTCGAGCAGTGCTTTCTTCACAAAGTGCGAGACCAAACCCGGGTTGGCGCCGTGCGTGAGCACGGCCGTAGCACCGCCCGGGCGCTCATTGCGCAACTGCAGGGCGCCCTCGCGCATGATGTAGTTGGTGCGTTCGGCATGCGACAGATTCGGGTCGGTATAACCACCAGCCCAGGGCTCGATGCAGGTGTCGAGGTAAAGCGCACCCGCCTCGCCGGCGAACCGGATGAGGTCGACGGACGAAACATCCACGGACAGGTTCAGCAAAAAGTCGCCCTGCCGCACCAACGGGCGGAGCGCTTCGCGATAGTTATCACGCGTCAGTGGTTGCACCACGAATTTCACGCCGTACTCTGCCGCTTCGGACCCGCCGGCTTCCTCCGCCGTGACGATCGTGATGCGGTCCGCGGTCAAGCCACCAATGTGCCGTAGGATGAGGGGCAAGACACCCTGACCGATACTGCCGAAACCGACCATTATCAGCCGGCCAGAAAAATGAACATGGGTGGTGTACTGCGGGTTGCTCATGATCGTTAGGACGTCCTTTGGATTTGCAAAACTTAGGAAAATGGACCGGCCCCCTTCACGGGGCCGGTCGGCTAGTGTACACAGCCCGCCGGCGCCGCTGAAAAACTCCGGTCGTACCTTCCAACCTCACCACCCCTCCCAGCGAACCGTCGAGGTAACCACATGACCACCCCTGCGCCTTGGGTCAGTCCCGCCGAATTAGCGAACCACCTGCCCGGTAGCGAAGCGCCGTGGTGTCTGCTGGATACGCGCTTCGACCTTTTGGATCCGTCGGCTGGAGAACGGTCCTTTGTCGCCGGACATGTTCCCGGCGCACAGTACCTACATCTCGACCACGACCTCGCCCGGGAACGCACCGCCGGCGAGGGCCGGCACCCCCTGCCCGCCCGCGAAGTAGCCGCAGCACGGTTCGCCGCCGCTGGCGTGGACACCCGACAAACCGTCGTGGTGATGGATGCCGCTAACGCCCTGTTTGCAGCGCGCGCTTGGTGGATGCTGCGCGAACTGGGGCACCCAGCGGTACGCGTGCTGGCGGGAGGCTACGCCGCTTGGCAGGCCGCCGGCTTGCCCATCGCAACCGGCACGCCGGCAGGCGCGGTTCCCGGCCGGTTCGTCGCCGCCGCGGCGCCGTCAGGCTTCGGTACGGTGGACGCAGACCTGCTTTGGGACGAATTGCAGCGTGGTGCCTGCGCACTGGACGCCCGCGCGGCAGACCGCTATGCGGGTCTGAACGAACCCATCGACCCGGTGGCGGGTCATATTCCCGGCGCACGCAATCTGCCTTACGGCTCGCTATTGCAAGCGGACGGCACCTTGCTACCGGCGGCGCTGCTGCGCGATAAAATCGCCGCAGTCTTGGCCGGAACGCTTCCCGGGAATGCCCTGCTTTACTGTGGCAGCGGCGTCACCGCCTGTGCCCTGCACTTGGCCTTCACCACTGCCAATCTGGCAGGCGCCAACGGCCCGCGCGTGTATCCGGGGAGTTGGAGCGAATGGTGTCGTCAGCCAGAGCGGCCCGTAGCGAAGGGCCCCGCCCCCTGACCTACAGACGCGCCCCGGAGCACGGCGCCGGTCACAGTCATTTACTTGCCACGCAGTTTTGCTATCGTGCGCGCAACCATTGCAGGCTCAGGGCATCCACTCTGGGCCTGCTCTCTTTTAGGGGGTCTGCCACATGTCTGCCAATGCACCGAAGCTGCCTGCCAGCGCGCCCGGCTGGAAGGTCGAAGACAGCGCCGAGCTCTACCAGGTAGATGCCTGGGGTGGCGGCTATTTTGCAGTGAACCCCGCTGGCCACGTCGTGGTACGCCCCGATCAGGACACGGCCCGCGAAATTGACCTGCACGAAGTCGTCGAAGGCCTGAAGGCCCGCGACCTCACGGCCCCCGTCGTCGTGCGCTTTTCAGACATCCTCGCCCATCGACTGCGCCACTTGCGCGATGCCTTCGCACAGGCCATCAGTGAAAATGGCTACCAAGGCAACTACGCCGCCGTGTTCCCCATCAAGGTGAACCAGCAGCGCCTCGTAGTCGAAGAGGTCTACCGCTACGGCGCTGAATACAATTTCGGTCTGGAGGCAGGCTCCAAGCCCGAGTTGCTCGCGGTCATGGCGCTCACGGAAGCCTCGCCGGGCAGGCTCATCATCTGCAATGGCTTCAAGGACGACAGCTATCTGGAAACGGTCACCCTTGCCGCCAAGCTCGGCCGCAATATCGTGCCCGTCGTGGAGAATTTCGCAGAACTGCCGCTCATCCTGAAGCATGCTGAAAAGTATGGCGTGCGTCCGCAGATTGGCGTTCGCGTGAAGCTCGCTTCCGAAGGGGCGGGGCGTTGGCGCGACAGCGCCGGCGACAAGAGCAAGTTCGGCCTGTTCACCAGCGAGATCTTGGAGGTCGTGGAAGTGCTGCGCGAACGCGGCATGCTCGACTGCCTGAAGCTGGTGCATTGCCACCCGGGGAGTCAGTTGCAGGATATCCGCCGCGTGAAAGACGCGGTCAATGAACTGGCGCACGTGTTTGCGGAGCTGAAAGAACTGGGCGCCGGCCTCGAGTACATCGACATCGGCGGCGGCCTCGGCGTGGACTACGACGGCAGCCGCAGCAACTATGAATCGTCGATGAATTACACGCTGAACGAGTATGCCTCGGACGTGGTTCACCGCGTCATGAGCGTCTGCGACGCACGTGGCATTGCGCACCCGACCATCATCAGCGAATCCGGTCGTGCCATCGCGGCGCACCACAGCGTGCTGATCTTCAACGTTCTCGGCAGCAGCCGCCTGGACCAATTCAAGGTCGCCGGTCAGGAAGACATCGACTGGCCCTCGGATGAAGAACTGCCGCAGCCGGTACATGACCTGTTTGATGCTTACCGCTCCGTCAATGAGCGGCGGGTAGTGGAGTGTTACCACGACGCTCTAGAGGCAAGGGAACAGGCACTCCAGCTGTTCAACCTCGGCTACTTGTCGCTACGCCTGCGGGGGCTAGTGGAAAGGCTGTTCTGGACCACCTGCGCGCGCGTCCGCGACTTGTGCCGCAAGTTGGACCGAGTTCCCGAGGAACTCGAGGACATCGAGGAGCGGTTGGCGGACATCTACTTCTGTAACTTCTCCCTGTTCCAGTCGCTGCCCGACAGCTGGGCTATCGATCATCTGTTCCCGCTCATGCCCATCCACCGCCTTGGCGAAAAGCCGACGCGGCACGCGGTGCTGGCGGACATTACTTGCGATAGCGACGGCAAGATCGATCGCTTCGTCAGCATCAAGGATGTCAAGCGCACGCTGGAACTACACCCCTTGGTGGAGGGCGGCGAATACTATCTAGCGGCGTTCTTGGTGGGCGCCTATCAGGAGACGCTCGGCGACCTGCACAACCTGTTCGGTGACACCCACGTGGTGCACATTCGCCTAGAGGAAGGCGGCGGCTGGTGGATCGAGGAGATCGTGAAGGGCGATACCGCCCACAAGGTCCTCGGCTACATGCAATATACCGATGACGTGCTTTACCCGCGTCTGGCCCGCGACTGCGAACGGGCGGTCCGTGAAGGGCGTCTGACTGTCCACGAGAGCCAGGCCCTTAAGCGCTTTTACGAGGCTGAGTTGGACGGCTATGCCTACCTGGAATAGAGCACGCGTCGAAAATAACCAAAAAGAATGCTTGCGTCCCAAGGGCAATCCACCTAACATCCATCTTGGATCGTTCCCGCCTATCCGCTTCTAGGGCAGTCAAGTCGGGCAAAGGGTTCCGGTAATACCGGAATTTAAGAGCACAAGACAGTTCATTCCAGAGCGTCGTTTGGCCCCCTGCGCCCCCACCACCTTCGAGTTGATCTGCGCACGTTCCACGGTACGAAGTCGTGTCGTGGCGCGTCCAGCTGCTTCCCGCAGCTGGCACGCCTTCGCACGCCTTCGAAAATAGCGACCCGCGGCTAGCGCGGCCTCTCCCGGCCGGCAGTTGCACGACGAGTGAGATAGGTTCGATGACGACGATTTATGTGGGCAACCTTCCCTTCAGCGCGACCGAAGACGAAATCCGCCAGCTGTTCGAACAGTATGGCAAGGTGGAGTCGGTCAAGCTCATCAACGACCGCGAAACCGGTCGTCCCCGTGGCTTTTCCTTCGTTGAAATGCCGGCTAGCGATGCGCAGAATGCCATCGCGAAGACCAATGGCTTCTCGATGGGCGGTCGCCCGCTCCGCGTGAACGAGGCGCAAGAGCGTCCCCGTGGCCCGCGTCCGGGTGGCGGTGGCGGTGGCGGCGGCTTTGGCGGCGGCGGCGGCGGTAGCCGTGGCGGCTTCGGCGGCGGCGGCGGCGGTGGTGGCGGCTACGGCGGCGGCGGCGGTGGCGGCGGCTACGGCGGCGGTGGCGGCGGT
>CAIOHZ010000190.1 GCA_903858165.1 uncultured Pseudomonadota bacterium | reverse complement strand
GCCGACCCGGTGGTGGCCGGACGGCTGAAAGTGGCGTTCCTGCCGGACTATGACGTTTCGCTCGCGCAGCAGGTGATGCCGGCGGCCGATCTCTCGCAGCAGATTTCCACCGCTGGCCTTGAGGCGAGCGGCACAGGCAACATGAAGCTGGCGCTGAACGGCGCCCTGACCATCGGCACCCTGGATGGCGCCAACATTGAAATTGCTGAACATGTGGGCGCGGACAACGTCTTTATATTCGGATTGACCGCGGACGAGGTGGTGGCGCGGCGACGCGCGGGCTATGTGCCCGGCGATGTCTTGCGCGCAGATCCGGAGCTGGCGGCGGTGCTGCATCTTATTGGCGGTGGGCATTTCTCACCACATAACGTCGGTGAGGCCGGTCCGGTGGTGGACCGTCTGCTTACGGACAACGAACCGTATCTGGTACTTGCGGATTTCGCGGCTTACCGCGAAGCACAAGCGCGCGCCGATGCGCTTTACCGCGACGCGGATGCTTGGTCGCGCAAGGCGGTGGCCAATACCGTGGGCATGGGGTTCTTCTCCAGTGACCGCAGCATCCGGGATTACGCGGAACGGCTGTGGCACTTGCGTCCGGTGGTTTGAGTTCGACGGCATGAATCCATGGCAAGAATCCTTCGGCATGAACCGACGGATCTGCAGCCGTCGACCTTCGGGGGGAATATGAAACAACTTGTCCCAGACAGCGGGGAACGGTGTGGCGATACCCACGCGCTAGCGCCCACTGCGGTGCGCGCGTTTCCTGCCGAGATCAGCGACTTCGACCTGCATCTTTTCGGTGAGGGTAACCACCTGCGGTTGTGGCAGGTGCTAGGTGCCCAGGGACGAGTGCGTGAAGGCATTGCTGGCACGCGGTTCGCGGTGTGGGCGCCGAATGCGCAGAGCGTTGCGGTAGTCGGCCCTTTCAACCAATGGGATGGTTCGCAGCATGTGATGGAGAAGCGCGGCCCGGGTGGCGTCTGGGAACTGTTCGTTCCCGGCGTGCGGGCGGGCGAACTCTACAAATATGCGGTGCATGGCGCGGACGGTAGCCTGGTTTTAAAAACCGACCCTATGGCCCGTGCTACGGAACGCCGTCCGGCGAACTGCGGCGTAGTCACCGAGGAACAACCGTTTCATTGGCACGACGGGAGTTGGCTTGCCCGTCGCGCGGCGCAGTGGCCCGGTGGTGAAGCGGTATCCATCTACGAGGTCCACCCGGGCACTTGGCGTCGCCATGCGGATGGCGGCTTCTTCGACTGGGATGCACTGGCCGCGCAACTGGTTCCCTATGTTGCCGAGCAAGGCTTCACCCATGTGGAACTGATGGGCGTGGCCGAACACCCGTTCGATGGCAGTTGGGGTTACCAAGTGACTGGCTATTACGCGCCCACGGCGCGCCATGGCAGTCCGGAAGCCTTCAAGCGCTTCGTGGATAGCTGTCATCTGGCCGGCATCGGCGTCATTCTCGATTGGGTGCCCGCGCATTTTCCCAAGGACGAACATTCGCTGGCCCGTTTCGATGGTACGGCTCTCTACGAACACGAAGACAGCCGACGCGGTGAGCACAAAGGCTGGGGCACGCTCATCTTCAATTACTCGCGGCATGAGGTGCGCAACTTCCTGGTGGCGAACGCCCTGTATTGGGTTGAGGAATTTCACATCGATGGTCTGCGGGTCGATGCGGTGGCCGCCATGCTGCATTTGGACTACGACCGCCCCACGGGCGAATGGCTGCCCAACGAACATGGTGGCCGCGAGAATCTCGAGGCTGTCGAGTTTGTGAAAGCCGTCAATTGGCAGTTGCAGCAGTCATTTCCGGGCGTCATGACGGCCGCCGAGGAATCCACTACGTTCGCTGGCATCACGCGTCCCGTAGCCGAGGGTGGTCTCGGTTTCACGTTCAAGTGGAATATGGGCTGGATGAACGACACGCTGCGTTATGTGGCGACCGATCCCTTGTTCCGTCGCTATGCACATTCGCTCATCACTTTCAGTTTCATGTATGCGTGGTCTGAGCGTTTCCTGCTGCCGTTGTCGCATGACGAGGTGGTTCACGGAAAGCGTTCGCTGTTGCAGAAGATGCCCGGTGATGAATGGCAAAAGCGCGCGGGCCTGCGTTTGCTGCTGGCCTACCATTGGGCCACACCCGGCAAGAAGCTGTTGTTCATGGGGGGCGAGTTCGGCCAGCACCATGAATGGCGCGACTGGGAAGCGCTTGATTGGGGGTTATTGGCGGACCCCAACCATCAAGGGTTGCTGGCTTGCGTGCGCACCCTGAACGGCTTGTTGCGGACGCGTGGTGCGTTGCACCGTGAAGACCATGATCCACAGGGTTTTCGTTGGGTGGATGTAGATAGCGCGGAGTTGTCGGTGTTCGCCTTTGAGCGCAATGCGCCTGGCGAGCCGACGCTGCTGTGTGCTTTCAATGCCACGCCGGTCCCGCGTGGCGACTACTGGCTGGGCGTAGACGGTGGCCGTTGGCGCTGTGTGTTCGACTCCGATGCTGGCTGGATGGGTGGCGGCGATTGGCAACTGCAGGGTGAAGTGGAGGCGCAGTCCCACGAGTGCCATGGCCGTTCGCACTCCCTCCATGTGCATCTGCCGGCGCTTGCAGCCCGGTTTTTCGAACGTATTGGTTAACGGCGGATGCCGCAGTCGTCCTCTCCGTTGCTTGCCGGCGCACCCACGCCGCTCGGTGCCAGTTGGCAGTTGGAGACGGCCTTTGGAGTGGCGCGCGCCGGGGTGAACTTCGCTGTACACGCTCCTGCCGCAGCAGCCCTCTGGTTGGCTGTGCATTCCGCTGATGGCGAGGTGGTGGCGCGCTGGCCGTTTCCGGGGCGTGAAGGAGACGTATTCCACGCCTTCCTGCCGGCGCCGCTCGGCACCCCGGGCCTCGACTACACCGTCTCCACGACCATCGACGGCCCGGCTCTCATCGAACCTTACTCGCGGCGGGTCATCGACGCAGACGGCAATCCGCGGGCACGAGTCGTGGATACGGCGCTATTGCGTCTGCGTGACAAGCGTCCCGCGGTGCCGTGGAGCGAAACGGTCATCCACGAGATTCACGTCAAGGGCTACACGCAGTTGCACCCGGCGGTGCCAACGCAGTGGCGTGGCAAGTACCTGGGGCTGACCGTGCCCGCGGTACTCGAACACCTGAAAGCAGTCGGCGCGACAGCCATCGAATTGCTGCCGGTGCAATGCTTCCGGCGCGAAGCCTTTCTGCGCGAGAAAGGGCTGCCGAATTACTGGGGCTACAACCCCTTGGCCTGGTTCGCGCCGGCCGCGGACTATGCCGTGGAGGACCCCGTTACCGAATTCCGCGAGATGGTACGCGCAGTGCATGCAGCAGGCCTCGAGGTCATTCTGGACGTGGTGTTCAACCACACTTGTGAGGGCGGACAGGACGGGCCGGTGCTTTCGTGGCGTGGTCTTGATGAACTTGGTTCTTACCATCGGCTGCCCGCTGACTCCAGTCGCTATGACAACCTCACGGGTTGCGGCAACGCCGTCGACTTGTCCACGCCCGCCACGCGGACGATGGTGGTGGACTGTTTGCGCTGGTGGGTGGAGGTGATGGGGGTCGATGGCTTCCGCTTTGACTTGGCCACTACGCTAGGGCGCGGCCGGCACGGCTTCGAACCGCGGCATCCGTTCTTTGCTTTGCTGCAATCGGACCCGGCCTTCACCTTCGTGAAGTGGATTGCCGAGCCGTGGGACATGGGTCCGGGTGGCTATCAGTTGGGGGCATTTCCTGACGGCTGGGCCGAGTGGAACGACCGCTATCGGGACACCTTGCGTGGTTTCTGGCGCGGCGATGGTCAACGCGATGCCGCTTTGTTGGGACAGTTCGCCGAGCGCATCGCGGGTTCCGCCGACTTGTTCCGCGGACGTGGCCGGCTCCCTTGGGCTTCGGTGAACTTCATCACCTCGCATGACGGGTTCACCTTGCGCGACTTGGTGAGTTACGAGCAGCGGCACAACGAGGCGAATCTGGAAGCAAACCGCGATGGTCACGGTCATAACCTCGCTTGGAATTGCGGTGCCGAGGGGGAAAGCCGCGAGCCGCACGTGTTGCAGCGTCGTGCACGGCAGCAGCGCAACTTCCTCATGTCGCTGTTTCTCTCGCTGGGTACGCCCATGTTGCAGGGCGGCGACGAGCTGGGCCGTACCCAACAGGGCAACAACAACGCCTACTGCCAGGACAATGCATTGTCCTGGTTGGACTGGGAACGTGCTGATACCGCTCTCGTGGCATTCACCGCGGCGTTGGCGCGACTGCGTCGCGAGCGGCCGGAGTTACGCAGTGACCGTTACCTGAAGGGTACGCGTCGTGGAGGTCGGAACTGCGACATCACTTGGCTCCACCCGGCCGGGCATGAGATGGCTGCGGGCGACTGGCAAGCGGGTACGGCCGTGCTAGGGGTCCTGCGTTCAGTTTCCATGGATGGCCGCGACCTCCTGTGGTTGCTGAATCCCACGGATGTGGCGGTGCAGTTCTGTTTGCCGCTTCGCTGTCGTGATGC
>CAIOHZ010000189.1 GCA_903858165.1 uncultured Pseudomonadota bacterium | reverse complement strand
TCGCCGGACGCGCAAACTTCAATACCTGGCCGCTCGGAGCACCCGCCGGCACACCCGCCGAGGTGAGCGTGGCGGAGGCTCCGCCGAACGGCGATAGCGTGTACGTGACACCCGCAGTGTTGAAGTCCAGCACGGCGTAGGTCGGCACCTGCCGGGTGACCGTGATGGTGGCGGTAGAAGACGGCCCTGAGCTGTGTCTGGCCGTGATGTTGACCGTACCCACCGCAACGCCAGTCACCACACCCGTGTTGCTGACCGTAGCGACGGCAGCATTGGCGGTAGACCAGGTGAGGCCGGTGGTTAGCGCGCCCGTCGAAGCGTTCCCGTAAGTGGCCGTAACTGCGAGCGCTTGCGTGCCGGTCACCGTGACCGTGGCGGTCTTCGGCGCCACGGCGATAGACACTGGCACCGGTGCATTCACCGTCACCGTGACCGTAGCGGTACGCGAGTTCGCCGCATCCTCGAGGTTGATGGCGGCACTGCCTGCCCCCACCGCCGTGATGACCCCCGCCGTGCTGACGGTGGCGACCGCCGTATTGGTGGAGGTGTAGGTAACGCGCGTGGTGAGCGTTTCCGTCGAACCGTCGCTGTAGCTACCCGTAACAGATAGCGCCTGAGTGTCGCCCGTGGTGAGGGTGACCGACGGTGGTGACACCGAGATGAGCGAAAGCGTGGGAATGGCCTTCGCCGAAGGATTGCCCGGCTCGCAACCGGTCAAGGGCAGCCCGAGGGCAACCGTGGCAAGGAACAGAGTGAACAGTCTGGCAATACTCTTCATGGTGCCTCCGCGTGAAACCGCTTTCAAAAATAACTTAGCAACGCTCACCGATGCCTGTCAACGAATTAGTCAGGAAATAACTTTACGTCCGCTGGGGTACCGCGCTGGGCCGCAATCGATTACGTGCGGGCCAGACGGCGTTTTTGCTTGCGCTTTCAAGACTTCCCAGCACCGCGGGCGGCAGCCAGGTCCTGTCCCATTTGCGCCACCGTGGGCTCATCCAGCTCGTAGAAATACAGCGCCGCGCAAGCCAGCAAGGCCGGAACTGCGGGAATCAGGCTCATCATGAGCGTGATGCCGTGGATGGTAGATGCGGTCTGCGCCACCCCTGGCGTGTAGCTGAAGAAAGCCAACAACCAGCCTACGGCCGCGCCGCCGATGGCCCAGCCCAGCTTCTGCGAAAAGGAGGCTGCGGAGAACACCAGACCCGTGGCGCGGCGTCCGCCCTTCCATTCGCCGTAGTCGGCGGTGTCGGCATACATGGCCCACACGAGCGGCGCGGTGGGTGCAGCCAGCAGATTTACCAGCACGTGCGCCACCCAGACGGCAGTGAGGCTGGTGGTGGGAACCCAGTAAACCGCGGCCGTTGCGATGGCAGTGGCGAACATCGCGCCCATATAGAAACGGCGCTTGCCAATGCGGCGGGCTAACGGCCCGGTAGCGATGACGCCGACGATGAACGCGATGGCGCCGCTGGTCATGATGGAGCCGAACCACTCCTTACCACCCGTCACCGCTTGTTCGAAATAGAACACGCCGGCCGTACCACGCAGATTCGAGTGCGTCAGCGCGGCAATACCCACGACCGACAACACCACCCACGGGCGGTTGCGCAGCAAGTCGCGTACGTCGGTACGGAGCGCAGCAGGGGCTTCGGCGATGGGTTGCACGCGTTCGCGCGTCAGCAGGAACGTGGCCAAGAACAACACCACGGCAATGGCCGAGTAGATAGCCATCGCCAGCATCCAGCCCTGCGGCGAGTTTTCGTTGCCGTCGTAATAGCGCGCGATAGCCATGGGCGAGGAATAGGCGCCCACGATGATGAACACCGGGATGAGCGCCATGGAAAAGCGATAGGAGGTGACGGAAGTACGTTCCGCCGAACTGGGGGTGAGCACGCCGAGTAGTGCGGAATAGGGAATGTTGATGGCGGAGTAAGCCACCATCATCAGGCTGAGGGTGACATAGGCATAGACCACCTTCCACGGTCCGCCGAACGACGGCGTGGTGAAGGTGAGCACGGCCGTGATGGCCATGGGCAGCGCCCCCCACAGTAACCAAGGACGGAAGCGGCCCCAGCGCGTACGCGTACGGTCGGCAATGGCGCCGACGATGGGGTCAACGAAAGCATCGCCCAACCGCGTGATGAGCAGCATGGTGCCCATGGTTGCCGCACCAAGCATGAAGACATCGGTGTAGAACTTGGCAATGAAGATGGCGAACATCTGCCAGAAGAAGTTCGATGCCAGGTCACCAAGACCATAGCCGAACTTCTCACTGACACTGAGGCGCCCACTATCCGTGGTTGAATTCATCATCCCCCCTCTGTACACGCGCGAAGGCGTGCGCTGCTATGTCTCGCGCTCGTAGACGCGAATGTAGTCAATCTTCATTTCCGCCGGAAACGGCGTGCTGCTATCTGGCAACCCCGGCAGGCCACCGCCTACCGCCAGGTTCACCAGCAAGTGGAACGGTTGGTCGAACGGTGCCGGCCAGGCGTTCAGGTCCGCCGGGCCACGCGAGTGAACACCGCGATTACCATCGCGGCGACTGCAACTCCACCAAGCGCTTTGACTGGCCCAGAGTTCGCCATCCACATACCAACGAATCTCGCCCGGGTCCCATTCCAGTGCGTATACGTGGAAGCCATCCACGCCCTCGCCCATCGGGAAGCCATGGGTATGCGTCACATGGCTGCGCTGCGGGAAGCTCGAGCCAAAATGCAGGCTACCAAGATACTCAGCAGGGCGGTCACCCACAATTTCGAGCAAATCGATTTCGCCCGAGGCGGGCCATGGCCCGTAAGCCTCATCCTGCGGCAACAACCACACCGCCGACCACAGGCCGCGCCCGAGCGGAGCACTAACACGTGCCTCGAAACGGCCATAGCGCTGCGCGAACAAAGCCGTACCGCCTTCCGTACGCGTGCGCAGGCGCGCCGAGGTGTAGGCGCAACCCTCACGCTCCTCGCGCAAAGCGCGAATGCACAGACAGCTGTCGACCACTTCGACGTTGGCCCGCTCGGCGGTGTAGCACTGCAGTTCGCCATTTCCCCAACCGGGCACCCACTGGCGCTCAGGGCCATGGAAAAAACCGTTCCCGAGCTGCGGCGCCCAGCGGGACAGATCCAGTTCAGCGGCATCGAACTCGTCGCTCCACACCAACCGCCAACCGGGAAGCGCTGCATTCATAGCGTGTATCAGCGCAACCGGGCCGCAGCGGCAGCGTCGCGATGCGCGGCAACCAACCCCGCATACCAGCGGGCGCTCTGCTTCGGCAGGCGCTGCTGCGTGGCGTAGTCGACATGCACCATGCCGAACCGCTTGGTGTAGCCCTGCGCCCACTCGAAGTTGTCGAGCAAGCTCCACACGAAGTAGCCGCGCACCGGCACACCCGCCTGTACAGCATCGGCTACTGCCGCGAGATGCGTCTCGAGGTACTGAATGCGTCGCGTGTCGCGCACCTCACCGGCAACCACTTGGTCGTCGAAGGCCGCGCCGTTTTCCATGATGTACAGCGCCGGCAGCGAATAGTCGCGGTGCAAGCGCAGCAAGAGTTCGCGCAAGCTGGCCGGGTGAATTTCCCAACCCATAGCAGTGTGGTCGGTGCCGCACTTGGCAGGGTCCACCACGCCGTTGGCATCAACGACGTTGCGGGTGTAGTAGTTCAGGCCGAGGAAGTCGAGCGGTACGCTAATGGCAGCCAGATCGCCGGGCTCCACGTGCGGGGCGTCTGCACCCAAGTGCGCCACCACATCTGCGGGATACTCGCCCTTGAATAGCGGGTCCATGTACCAACGCACTAGCAAACCGTCCTCGAGCCAAGTGCGCGCCACATCCGCCGGCGCGGCACTCGCGGGAGTGCTCGGCGACTGATTGAGCACGATGCCCAGCGGGCAGCCCACTCCATCGCCACGCAAAGCGCGCAGCGCGAGGCCATGTGACAACAGCAGATGATGGGCGGTCTGGAAGGCAGTGCGGCGGTTACGCAGGCCGGGCGCAAAGATGCCAGCTTCGTGTCCGAGAATGGCCACGACCCATGGTTCATTGTGGGTGGCGATGGAGGCAACCCGGGCCCCAAAGCGCCGGCCTATCTCGCGGGCATAAACCACAAAGTGGTCTACCGTGCTGCGCGCCGCCCAACCACCGACCTCTTGGAGCGCCTGCGGCAGGTCCCAGTGGTACAGCGTGATGTGCGGCGCAATGCCACGCGCCAGCAGGCCAGTGATGAGCCGGTCGTAGAAGGCCATACCCTCCTCATTCCACGCCCCGGAGCCCGCCGGCTGCACCCGCGGCCAAGCGACGGAGAAGCGGTAGGCGCGCAGCCCCAAGCTGACCAAGAGGTCCAGGTCGTCGTCGAGACGGTGGTAGTGGTCGCACGCTATTTCGCCCGTGCTGCCATCGAGAATGGTGCCGGGCTGGCGACAGAACACGTCCCAGATGGAATCGCCACGCCCGCCTTCGCGCGCTGCACCCTCTATTTGAAAGGCGCTGGTGGCGGTACCCCAGACGAAACCGGCCGGAAAGCGGCCAGCCAGAACGGCCGCGCTAGGTTCGGGAGCGGAGGGCTGCTTAAAGGATTCAATCGCTGCATTCATGAAAAAAACCGTTGCGCATAGGGGGCGTCGTGAGCGCGGGCAGGACCGAACTGGAACAAACGCCAGCGCGGACTCCTGAAACCGCTTTCAAGAAACCATCTTGCACATAGGCCTTGCAGCCTGTCAAACGCTGCCCTTTGGAACAGCGCGCCTAACGCAGAGGGCGCGTAGATTCGCGCACGGCGAGCGTGGTGGCACCCAGACGGACGCGCGGCGCGCGCCCCTCGACCAGTTCAATCATGGCCTCTGCAGCACTCTCACCCACCTCGGCAATACCGCGATGCACAGTGGTCAACGGCGGGATGGTGAATGACGAAGTGGGGAGGTCGTCGAAGCCCACCACAGAAACATCACGCGGCACTACCAAGCCACGACGATGCAACGCCAGCATGGCACCGTACGCCATCTGGTCATTGGCAGCGAAAACAGCAGTGAACTGCACACCCGTATCCAGCAAGCGGTTCATGGCCGCATAGCCACCAGCGTCGGAGTAGTCACCTGCCACTACCAACTGCTTGGCATAGGAAAGGCGCGCCGCGGAAAGCGCCGCCTTGTAGCCATCCAGGCGTTGCTCGGCGTCCGGATGGTTCACCGGGCCGCCAATGTAGGCAATACGCTTGTGTCCTTGGCCGATCAGATAATCGGTGGCCAAACGCGCGCCCGGTGTGGAGTCCGCGTCCAGACACTGGATGCGTTCGCCTTCCACTTGCCGTCCCGTGAGAATGAGCGGAACGGTGCGAGAAAGCCGCTGTATTTCCGCTTCTGGCAGACAACTGGTCACCAGAATAATGCCGTCCACCCGGCGACTGACCAGGTGATCGATGCACTTGCGCTCGTCGGATTCGCGCCAATGACCACTAACGAATAGCGCCGAGTAATTCGAACGCAGCAAACCTTTTTCGATGGCGGCTAGCGCCTCGCCGTAGAACGGGCTGTCGATGGCCTGCGTAACTACGCCAATGCTCATGGAGCGCCCGCCGGCGAGTGTTCGCGCGGCGTTGTTCGGCATGAACTGGAGTTTCGCGATAGCGGCACGAACCGCACGCACCTTGGTGTCGCGCACACGCGCGGTTCCGTTGAGGATGCGCGAGACGGTACTAGGCGAGACCCCGGCCTCGCGGGCCACCATTTCCAGCGTCACCGCAGTCTCTTCGACACCGCTTTGCGCCGGTTGCTGAGCGTCCGCACGCCGCATTCGATTGCACTCCATTTTTTTGCACTGCCCAATAACCGTCAGTGCACCGGACAGAAGGCTACCGCATCTGGCGTTGGATGCGGAAGCATTGACAAACCCCCGTTGGCTTGGCTAATTTGAAAGCGGTTTCAAATTCCACCTCCACCCAAGAAGCCAGTGGTGAACCCCATGCCGACCGTCTCTCGCCTCCTGCGCACTTCGGGCCGCTTTGCCGCCCGCGCTGCCACCCTCGCTACCTTGTTCGCTCTCGCCGCCTGCGGTGGCGGTGGCAACTGGTCGAACCAGAAGGCCTTCGTCACGGTAGGCGGCAACGTTACCGGGTTGACCGGCACGGTGGTCCTGCGCAATAACGGCAACGACTCCGTCACCGTCAGCACCAGTGGCACATTCAAGTTCGGCTTATCTATCGCGAACGGTAGCGCCTACGCGGTCACCGTCAGCACGCAGCCCGCCGGTCAGTTCTGTACCGTCACGAGTGGCAGCGGTAGCGCTGCAGCAGACATCACCAATGTCGCCGTCAACTGTGTCTCCGACGCCACCATCGGCGGCACGGTGTCCGGTCTGACGGGCACGCTGGTGCTGCAGAACAACGGCACCAACAGCCTGGCCACTGCCACCAACGGCACCTTCCAGTTCACGCAGCGCGTCGGCGCGGGCCGCCCCTACAACGTCACGGTATTGACGCACCCCGACGGGCAGACCTGCACCATCGCGAATGCTTCGGGCACGGTTTCCGCCAACGTCACGAATGTCGCAGTCACCTGCAACACCTTCGTGGCGCGCGCCCTGCCGGCCATCTACAACACGGGCAAGGCTATCGCCTACGGCGCCTTCCGCGCTGGTGGTCCGGGCGTCGGCGAAGTTCCTACGGACGCCCAAGTGCTTGAAGATCTTCGTCTGATGAACACGGCCGGTTTCAACCTCATCCGCCTGTTCGGCGCCGATGCCGTCAGCGACAAGGTGCTCCGCCTTGCTGCCGCAAACTATCCGGCCATTCAGTTCCAACTTGGCATCTACCTACAGGGCGCCAGCGCGCCTGCCTGCACGGACGCGGTGAACACCGCCCAGATGACCAAGGGCATTGAACTGGCCCGCGCCTACACCAACGTCTCTACCGTCAGCGTCGGCAACGAAACTTCGTTCGCCAACAACCTGCCAGTGAGCTGCTTGGTCAGCTACGTACGCAACGTGCGCTCGCAGGTACTGCAGCCTGTTACCGCCGACGACGACCAAAGCTTCTTTGCTGGCCGCGCGGCCAATGGCTCGAAGCCGGATACCGTCGTGCAGTTGCTGGACTTCGTGGCTATCCACACCTACCCCATGAGCTACGTGGCCAATTGGGATTGGCAGCAGACCGCCGTGGCCGCCGGCCCGGCTCGCGCTCAGGCCATGATGCTGGCGGCGCGCGATGTCGCCGTTGGCAGCTACGACGCCGTGGCGAACTACAGCTATCGCACGGCAGACGGAACGTTCGCCACCATCGGCGCTACCCGGCCCATCGTCATCGGCGAAACGGGCTGGAAGGCCCGCCAGACCAACAACTCGTCTTCCATCGAAGGCTACGCCGCTCGCGCCGTGAACGCGAAGTGGTACATGGACCTGATGCGCGCCTGGGAGCGCAGCACCGCTACCGCCCCCAAGGCCATCTTCTACTTCAGCGCCTTCGACGAAAGCTGGAAGGGCAACGATGACGGCTGGGGCCTGTGGGACAGCGCTCGTGCTGCTCGCTATGGCCTCTGCGGCACGGCTGCCGGCACCCCCTGCAACGCCGATCTCTACGCTGGCGCGGGCTACTTCGGCGCACTGGCACCGGCCACCGGGTCCTACGCCGTGCTGGACTTCAACACTGCGGGTGTCACGTACACGCTATCGCCGTTCGGCGGAGCCTCCGCCACGCTCACCTCGGCGGGTGTGCCGGCGGGTGCTCCGAGCGGCCAGGTATTGAAGTTTGCGCGTCCGGCGA
>CAIOHZ010000188.1 GCA_903858165.1 uncultured Pseudomonadota bacterium | reverse complement strand
CTGGCGTCTATTGCGCCCCGCCGAATGGCTATATCGGATCAAAGGAGTTGCTTGAAATCCTGAATAGCCAGTTCGAAGGCAAAAGGATTACGTCTGAAGTGGCGTCGGCAGCATTGCTCGTGGGTGTGCGACGCCGATTTCCATGTAGCAAGTAGCCCCCCGCGTCAGAATAGTTGTCGCTCCGATATGATCTTGACCTTGGGGGCGAAAAGGACGAAAGATGGCTCGGTATGGAGAAGCATTCAGGAACGGAGTGGTGGCGCGGTTATTGCCGCCGGAGAGCGCCAATATTGGCGTGGTGGCGAAAGAGATAGGGGTGTCGGTGCAGACCTTGGAAAGATGGCGTGAACAAGTGCAGTCCAGACCCGGTCGGGAGCGTGCTTGGACGGCGGGTGGCCGGCTCGAAGCGGTCATCGCTGCGGCGGCGCTGGATGAGGCAGGCAAAAGTGTGTGGTGCCGCGAGCACGGCGTATACCCTGCTGACTTGGACAAGTGGCGATTGAGCGCCACGACGGCGCTGGCGGAACCCGGGGAGGCCCGCGCCAGCCCGCAAGCCACGCGTCAAGACAAGAAACGCATCAAGGAACTTGAGCGCGAGCTGCTGCGCAAAGACCGGGCTTTGGCCGAGACAGCCGCGCTGCTCGTGCTGTCAAAAAAAGTCGCGGCGATCTTCGACAAGGCAGAGGCCGAATGATTGGCCTCGAAGATCGCCAGGCGTTAGCCCGAGAAATTGATGTGGCGCATGCTGCTGGCGCAAGGCTGAAGTTGGCCTGCGCGACCGCTGGCATCGAGATACGCACCCTGCAACGCTGGAAGCTCGGCGCGGGGCTGGTCAGCGGTGATGGCCGTCCGCAGGCGGTGCGCCCAGTGCCGGGGCATGCCCTGAGCGAGGCCGAACGTGCGCGAGTGCTGGCCGTGGCCAACGAGCCACGCTTTGCCGCCGTGCCGCCGGCGCGCATCGTTCCCATGCTGGCCGACGAGGGTATCTACCTGGCCAGCGAATCCACTTTCAGCCGAATGCTGCGAGAACACGGACAAACCGCCCATCGCGGACGCGCCAAGGCGCCCAAGGCCGTCAGACCGCCCACCACGCACATCGCCACCGAAGCGCGTCAGGTGTGGTGCTGGGACATGACCTACCTGCCCGCGCAGGTGATGGGACGCTGGTTTCACCTGTATCTGATCCTCGACCTGTACAGCCGCAAGATCGTCGGCTGGGAGGCGCACGACAGCGACCACGCCGACCATGCAGCGCATCTGGTGCGCCGCACCGCACTGGCCGAGGGTATTGCCGCGATGGGAACCAAGCCCGTGCTGCACGGCGACAACGGCTCCACGCTCAAGGCCACGACGGTGTTGGCGATGCTCAACTGGCTGGGCGTCAAACCCTCTTACTCCCGGCCACGCGTGAGCGACGACAACGCCTATGCCGAGTCGTTGTTTCGTACCGCCAAGTATCGACCGGAGTTTCCTGCTAAGGGCTTTGTGGACCTCGAACAGGCCCGCACGTGGGCCGCCGATTTCGTGCGCTGGTATAACTTCGACCACCGTCACAGCGGAATTCGTTACGTCAGCCCCGCTCAGCGCCACGCAGGCGACGATCACGCGATCCTGGCTGCCCGGCATGACTTGTATCTCAAGGCACGCGAGCGCAACCCGGCGCGCTGGTCTGGTGACACGCGTAACTGGACGCCGATCGGCGCTGTTACCCTTAACCCCGAACGCGACTCCATCATCAAGACCCATTTGGCGGGTGACCATATTCAAACGTTGGCGGCATGAACGAGGCGACAACTATCTTGACACGCGCCGAGTTGCTCGACAAGATTTACAGCCAGATTCTTACCCGCACCTACGTTAATTCCAAGGGCTATCCAATCATGCTGTCGCTGGCATATGGCAGCGACCAGCGCG
>CAIOHZ010000187.1 GCA_903858165.1 uncultured Pseudomonadota bacterium | reverse complement strand
GCCCTCGCAGACACCAAGAAAGAACTGTTCGACGGCGACATTGAAGCGCTCGTGCTGCGTTTGGCACACGGCACCCACCTGGCGGCCGCTCATTGGGAACTGGGCACCATGTGGACGTCCGCCACCTCGGGGGCGCAAGCCTCGGCGGTGGTTCGCGTGAAACACAGCGATGGCCGTGAATTCGAGCAGGGCGCGACCGGCGATGGTCCCATTGACGCCACCTTCAAGGCCATCGAAGTTGCTACGGGTGTGGCACCGAAACTCACCAAGTTCGAGGTTCGCAGCGTCTCCGAGGGCGAAGACGCCCAAGGTGAGGCCATGGTGACCGTCGAGTACAACGAGCGAACCTACCGCGGGTCCAGCCTCAGCACCAACATCATCGAGTCCAGCGCACGGGCCTTCTTGGACACCATCAACCAGATCACCGCCAGCCAATCGAGCGATCGCGGCCAGGGACGCCGCTTGACGCAGACCACAGCGACGGTGTGAAGAGGAGTACAGCATCATGGCAAAGACAATGTTCGAAAAGGTTTGGGAAACGCATGAAGTGGTTCCCGAGAGTGCCGACACCCCGGCAGTGTTGTTCATCGACCTCCACCTGACGCACGAAGTCACCTCCCCGCAATCCTTCACGCTGCTGCGCGAAAAGGGCTTGCCAGTGCGTCGTCGCGATTTGACCTTCGCCACGATGGACCACTCAACCCCGACCACCACCGACCAGGTGTTCGGCGGCGTGCCCATCAAACTCGCCTCGGCGCGGGGTCAGGTGGAACAGTTCGCGCGCAACTGTGCCGACTTCGATGTCGAGTTGCTCGGTCTGCAGGACCAAAAGCGCGGTATCGTCCACATCATCGGGCCGGAAATGGGGCTCACTCAGCCCGGCAAGACTATTGTCTGCGGCGACAGCCACACCAGCACTCACGGTGCCTTCGGTGCGCTGGCTTTCGGCATCGGTAGCACCGAAGTCGGCCACGTGTTCGCCACACAATGCCTGCTGCAGCGCAAGGCCAAGACCATGGCAGTGAATGTCGAGGGCGCCTTGGCTCCGGGCGTTTCTGCCAAGGACGTGGTGCTGGCCATCATCAATCACATCGGTGTTTCGGGTGGCACAGGCCACGTGCTCGAATACCGCGGCAGCACCATCCGTGCCATGTCGATGGAAGAGCGCATGACCGTGTGCAACATGTCCATCGAGGCAGGCGCCCGTGCCGGCATGATTGAACCGGACGAGACGACCTTCGCCTACCTGCAGGGCCGCGAACGTGCGCCGCAAGGCGCTGCTTGGGATGCGGCCTTAGCTGCTTGGCGCGCTTTAGCCACCGACGCAGGTGCGCGCTTCGACCGCGAAGTGCACATCGACGCTACCCAGATTCGCCCAATGGTCACCTACGGCACCCACCCCGGTATGAGCATCGCTATTGGCGACACCGTACCAGTTCACGCAGGCGATTCGGTGTACGCCGCGTCCCTGGCTTACATGGGCTTGCAGCCCGGTCAAGCCATTACCGATGTGCTCGTAAACGTCGTATTCGTTGGGAGTTGCACCAACGGGCGCCTCTCCGACCTCGAAGAAGTGGCCAGCGTGTTGCGTGGTCGCAAGGTGGCGCATGGTGTCCACATGCTCATCGTTCCCGGCTCGCAGCAGGTAAAGCGTGAGGCCGAAGCTCGCGGCCTGCATGAAGTGTTCGCAGCCGCCGGTGCCGAGTGGCGCGAGAGCGGTTGTTCCATGTGCCTCGGCATGAATGGTGACACGGTGGCCAAGGGGCAGTACTGCGTCAGCACCTCTAACCGCAATTTCGAAGGCCGCCAAGGCGTGGGGTCCCGCACCCTGCTCGCCTCCCCGCTCACTGCTGCTGCCTCGGCCGTCACCGGCCGCGTCACCGACCCGCGTTCGTTGTTGGCCTGAGCCGCACTACGGAGACCGTTATGGACCCTATTCGCATCCTGCGCTCACGCACGGTGGTCATGGCCACCACGAACATCGACACGGACCAGATTATTCCGGCCCGCTTCCTCACCACCACCACCAAGGAAGGACTCGGTGCGCAACTCTTCGCAGACTGGCGCTATGACGCGACCGGCGCACCAAAGCCTGACTTCATTCTGAACACGCCCGCCGCGCAGGGCTGTCAGGTGCTCGTGGCTGGACGCAACGTCGGTTGCGGCTCGTCGCGCGAGCACGCGCCTTGGGCCTTGGTCGATTTCGGTTTTCGCGCCGTCATCAGCACCGAGATTGCCGATATCTTCCGCAACAACTCCCTGAAGAACGGCTTGCTGCCCGTCATCGTCGATGCCGCGACCCACGAGTGGCTGCTGGCGAACCCCGGTGCCGAAGTGACAATCGATCTCGAATCGCGCGAACTGGGCCTGCCGGATGGTCGCAAAGTCGTCTTCCCCGTTGAGGCTTTCGCGCGCTTCTGCCTCCTGAATGGCACCGACGAGATGGGCTATCTGCTCGGTCAGGGCGAGGCTATTGCCGCTTACGAAGCTCTTCACGGCAAGCAACCCACCGCAGCCACGGCATGAAAGCGGTCATCGCAGTTCTCGCCGGTGACGGCATCGGCCCCGAGATCATTGCCGAAGCGGTGAAGGTCCTGCGTGTTATCGAGTCCAAGTACGGACACGAGTTCGACATGCCCGAAGCGCTATTTGGTGCGGTGGCCATCGACGCCACCGGTTCCCCGCTGCCGCCGGAGACACTCGCGCTGGCGGAACGCGCTGACGCCATCCTGTTCGGCGCCGTCGGCGACCCGCGCTTCGCCGACCCGAACCTAAAGGTCCGTCCCGAGCAAGGCATTCTGGGGCTGCGCAAAGCCCTTGGCCTCTATGCCAACCTGCGTCCGGTGACCATCCACGAAGCCATCCTGGATGTTTCGCCGCTCAAGCCTGAATATCTGCAGGGCGTCGACATCATGGTCGTGCGCGAACTCACCGGCGGCATCTACTTCGGTGAGAAGACACGCACCGCCGACTCCGCTTCGGACCTTTGCTTTTACAGCGTTCCGGAAATCGAGCGTGTCGTCCGCGCTGCAGCCCGTCTTGCCCGCGGACGCCGCAAGAAGCTCACCTCGGTGGACAAAGCTAACGTCATGGAAACCTCGCGTCTATGGCGCGCGGTTGCCACCCGCGTCATGGCCGAAGAGTTCCCCGATATCGCGCTGGACCACATGTACATCGACGCGGCCGCCATGCATCTGCTGCGCCGTCCGTCGGACTTCGATGTCATCGTCACGGAGAACCTGTTCGGTGACGTGCTGACCGACGAAGCCGCCATGCTGCCGGGCTCCTTGGGGCTATTGCCTTCGGCGTCGCTCGGTACAGGGACGAAGGGCATCTACGAACCCATCCACGGTTCAGCGCCTGACATCGCCGGGCAAGGCATTGCCAACCCGTACGCCACTATCCTCAGCGCTGCCATGCTGCTGCGGTTGTCATTGGGCTTGGAAACCGAAGCCGCTGCCGTCGAGGCCGCGGTGGCTGCCGCTATCGCGGCAGGCATACGCACTGCCGATATGCGTCCTAGCGGCAAGCCTGCCAGCACCAGCGAAGCTGGGGCGGCAGTACTGGCGCGATTGGCGTAACCGCCCACTGCGCCAAGCGCTGAGGCCGAGCGTTATTTCGTGCGCTTGGCCTGGGTCTTGACTGGAACTGGAGCGCGGACCGCCGCCGCGCCCGAACGTACCGGGTCCACGCCCAGCAAGGTGGCACCAGCAATCTTGAAGAACACATCCGTGTTATCCAACACGCCGTGAAATAGGTTCCCACCGAGACCGTCCGCCGTCAGTGGCACATCGGTCGCCGTGTGCGTTGCCACGGAATCTGGAACTTGCCCCAGAAAGAACAAGCCGCCTTGCGAATCCCGGATATCGGGGCGGTCTTGCCCTGGCAGTAAACCGAAGTTCGGCACCGCACCGGGCGATAACGGCTCACCGCCCGGCAAAGGACGCGCATTGGTCACCCAGTCTTCATAGCGGTCGGCGTTCGCGCCGTAGCCCACTAGCAATTTACCGTCAATCTCGGTGGTCTCAGGAAAACCATCGGGCGCGATTCGGTAGCGAGGAAAACGCGCTTGCTCGTACGTACCCACCACGCCGTCACGCAAAAACGCCTCGCCGCCGCCTTTGGCAGCGCGCTTGGCCAGTTCTGCCGCACTGACTCGTGACCCGCCAATCAACGACACCCCTGCCGTCTCATGGTCGGCAGTAACTACCACCAGCGTATCCGTGTGCTGCGCCGCGTAGGCACGTGCTACCCCAACGGCATGATCGAACTCGATCGTCTCCAGCAACCAGCGCTCCGAGTCCATCGCGTGGGCCTGTTTGTCGATGCTGGCGCCTTCGACCAGCAGCACAAAGCCCTTCGGCGCCGCGCGATCCAGCACAGCCAGCGCACTGCGTGTCATCTCGTCGAGCAGCGGTTGGTCAGGCAGGCCATAGTCCGTCACCACGGTACTGGTTCCGCGACGCCCACCAATCTTGTCGAGGGCAACGTTCATGTTTGAGTAGGCAAACAAACCGAGAACTTGGGTGGTGTCTGCCGGGAGCGCGGATAGTTCGGTAGCGTTCGACACATAGCGGAAGCCAGCCTTGGCAAAATCGGCAAGCAAGTCGCGCTCTGGATCGAACGCACCCTCCGGCACTCCCCAAGCGGCCGCATGAGCTGGCGAAAGTTGCATGTCACGGTCGCGGGTACGGCCCGATCCTGGCGTAGAGGCCGGCAAGAACCAGCGACGCCCGCCACCCATCAGCACGGCTAGGCCGGTACGGGAACTCTCGTCAAGAAACTGGTCGACGATACCCGTACCGTAACGACGCTTTTCGGTGTGAATGGCGGTCCCCGCCGGCGTTGCGTCCTCGACATCGGCCGTGGTCACCACACCCAGACGGAAACCTAACTTACGATGCAAATAGGCGGTGAGGTATTCGATGCGCGGATTATCAAAGGCATCGTTGGTGTCATCCGGAAAAACACCCAAAGTTTCGTTGCGATGCTTGTTACCGGTGAAATAAGAAGCCATTCCGGGTGCACTGTCGGTAATGATGCCATCCAACGAAGAGGTAGTGACGAAAGCCGTGTACGGCATGTCCATGGCGAGTTGGCCACGCGACTTGCCTTGGTCCATGCCGCGCAACATGAGGCGAGCGCCAGTGCGCTGAGCGCTGCCCATGCCATCGCCGAGCATGAAGATGACCTTGCGCACCTTGGGGCCTGCGCCTTGCAGCGCCTGCACCCGGAACTCGCCGGCAGCGCGAACGGTTTGACCGTCGGATTGTGTCGCTTCCACCTCAAGCAAGTAGTCGCCGGCGGCTTCAGGGGCGGCAATGCCCCGCAAGGAGGCGACAGTCGTGCCGGCTGGCAATTCCTTCCACAAACCGGTAGTGGCCGTCTCGGCTTTGCCCCCAACTACCGGCTTGCCATCAACCAAAAACTGTACCGCGCCAATCGTCTGCCCCGCATCGGGTGCCAGCGTGGCTTGCAGGTCGAAAAACTGCCCCGGCAGGAAACGCGCCAGCATGATGCCGTCGCTACCGGCTCGCTCGGCACCGCTGAATAGGTACGAGGGTGGCGTGAGACGCACCACTTTGGGAGCCGCCGCCACCGGAACAGTGACAACGCCCAGCAGCAGCAAGCCGAGCGCTTGGTTGAAGGCTTTACGGAAATTCATTTCAGGACTCCAAGGACATCAGCCCGCGTAGGCCAGTCCAGTTGCAAACGCACCAGCGAACGGCGCCCATCCGGCTCATCGCGGGCGCCTACAGCAAGTTCGCCCTCGACCATGAGGATACCGGGAATGAACGGCACCACACGGCCCGCCAGAGGTTCTGGCATGCGTACCGTTACGACAGTCGGGGGCAAGTCATCGGCGGCCCCATCGGCTTGCTCGGCCAAGGTGACCGGCAGGGAAGACAGCAGGAAAGCTCCGGTCTGCGGAGCATCGCTCCGTACCATGTAACCGAACAACCGTACCCTCCGACCATCGAGCTCCACTAGAGCAACGGATGGTTCTAGGCCGCGGGGGCCTGCGGGCGAATGGAAGAACTGTGTGAACCGCAAGGATGAGGTGCCGCCCGGTAGCGATGGGGGGACCTGCGGCGCGCGTAAGTGCTCTACCAGCGGCAGGTCTGCAGCCGTCAGGGGTTTGACCGCTCCCTCATGGGCGCTCGCAAGGCCGTTAAAGCCAACTAACACCAGCAGCAACAGACGACAGAACATGCGCCGAGTATACCGCCCGCCACATGGCAGTATTCAGACAGCAGCCGCCCTGACCTCAGCGCTGGGCGCGCGTCAGCCCAGCGGTCAGGTCGACCAGAAGATCATCGGCGGTCTCGATGCCCACCGACAGACGCAGGAGCGAGTCCGTGATGCCAGCCCGTTCGCGTGCAGCCGGGTCCATCGCCGCATGGGTCATCGTCGCGGGGTGTGCCACCAGGCTTTCCACGCCGCCGAGTGACTCCGCCAGCGAGAAGCACTCAAGCCCGTCAAGGAAAGAGCGTACGGCTGCCTCGCCGCCGTTCAACTCGAAGCTGAGCATGGCGCCAAATCCACGCTGCTGTCGCGCGGCGAGCGCGTGACCCGGGTGCGCAGCCAAGCCAGGCCAATGCACGGCTGCAACGGCGGGGTGGCCTTGTAGTGCCTCGGCGATGACCCGCGCATTAGCCTCATGCAAGCGCAGTCGGGCGTGCAAGGTGCGCATGCCACGCAAAGTCAGGAAGCTATCGAAGGCACTTCCCGTCAAGCCAAGCGCGTTTGCCCACCAGGCGAGTTCGTCATGTACCGCCCTGTCACGCGCCACCACGGCGCCGCCCACGACATCGCTGTGGCCGTTCAGGTACTTCGTGGTGCTGTGGATAACGATATCGCAACCCAGCGAGAGTGGCTGTTGCCACGCCGGCGACAGAAAGGTGTTGTCCGCACAAACCAAGGCACCGGCGGCATGCCCGAGCGCCGCGGCGGCCTCGAGGTCAGTGATGCGCAGCAAGGGATTGGACGGCGTTTCCAGCCACAGCAACTTCGCTGGGGTGGCCAAAGCCTCAGCTAAAGCCGCTAAATCGGTGGGGTCTACAAAATCCACCAAAGCGCGGCCAGTACGCTGCAGCGCGGTGAACAAACGAAAGCTTCCACCATAGCAATCGCGGGGTACGACGATCCGTTCACCCGGCTTGACCAACGAGGTGACCAGCGTGATAGCCGCCATGCCGGTGGCCACCACCACACCGCCCGCGCCGCCTTCCAAGTCCGCCAAGGCATCGCCCAAGGCATCGCGGGTCGGGTTGCCGGAGCGCGAGTAGTCGTACTGACGACGCTGACCGAAGCCCGCAAACGAATACGTGGAACTCAAGTGGATGGGCGGCACGACCGCACCGTGAGCAGTATCGGTATCCAGCGCTGCACGGACAGTGCGAGTTTCGGCATCAAGACGGCGTGTCATGGTGTTTCCGGAAGAAGGTAATGGCAAAGAAGCCTGTAAAAAAGTAGGCAGCGGTGAACGCGTATTCAGACCGTTGGCGCAGCGGGCGGCTGGCCCAGTGCGTTGACGAACAAGGTGCGCAGGACCGCTTGTTCCTTCAGAAAGGCATCGTGACCATAGATGGAACCGATGACCTGCAAAGTGGCGCACGGCAGACGCGTAGCGAGCGCCTCCATGTCTACGAGTGGCACTAGTTGATCTTCAGCCACCGCCACCAGCGTTGTCGGCGTGGCAATACGCGGCGCGTCTACCGCGTGCAAGTCGATGCTTTCAGAAAGACACAAAAAAGCCGCTGGAATGTGGCGAGCGGTGTAGGCGTCGCCCCGCGCATGCAGGTAGCTTTCCACCGGGAAGCGCACCACACCGGCCGCGTCTAGCCCGGGCTCACCTGCGAAACGAGCCTTGAATTCACGTCCGGAACGATAGGTCGCCATGGCAAGTGCCCGTGCGAGCTTCAAGCCGCCGGCGCCATCGCCATGCTTCAAGCCGAAACGCACCATCTCGCGTTGCACACTGCGCCAAGCAGTGGACAGCGGGTGCGCCTTCTCGGCGGCGGACATCACCACTAGCCGACTAACGCGCTCCGGATAACGCTCCGCAAATGCCAACGCGACCATGCCACCGTAAGAGGCGCCCACGATGGCGTGTAACTGCTCAATACCCAGAGCATCCATCACGGCGCGCAGGGCGGCGGCTTGGTCGAAGGTGCTGAGGGTCGGGAAGGTCGTCTCTGTCCGCGACGGACCACTGGAGGCCCCGCTGCTCCCGAGGTAGTCGATCCCCAGTACCTGCCAGTGCAGAGTGTCCACACCACGACCGTGGCCGATGCCGGCGTCCCACCAGCCACCCTCTTCGGCCGCGACAACGCGCTCTGCCGAGATACCACCCAATACGGCTACCACCGGCGCCCCAGCTGGTCCAGCCAAGTGCCAGGCAATCCGCGGCACCAGCAATTGCCCGCCATGGTGCAGTTGTAATGGAGCGGGAAGCTCGACCACGCCGTCGCGGCCAGGAATGGCGAATACGGCTGGCGAAACGGCTCCAAGCGCGGCCGGCACCGAGGTGGCAGAGGGATTTTCAGCGGTATTCAAGGCAACTCTCCGTCCATCTGTCACCGCCGCGGCACAGCGCGAAAGTGTTGGAGTTGGCACCGGACCGCCGCGGCCTGGGAGGCGCGCCCTGCGGTTGGTTGCCCCGGCTTCAAAGGGCCATTCCCTCAGCCGGTCTCGATGGAGGTTGGTATTTTAGGGCTAGATGGCACTGTCGACAAGATGTCAGCCGATCGGTTGCCATTTTTGTTCTAATGTATTAACGTACTAATACATTATGAAACTCCATCGCGTAGTCAGCCGTTCCCAAGAACAGGCGGCAGAAGCCTCCTTGTGTGCTGCCGTGCTCACCCTGCGCTCCGTCGCGGAGGTTCGCGCCTTCTTCGTGGACCTGTGTACCCCGGCGGAACTGCAAGCACTGGCGGACCGCTGGTCGGTCGTGGCCCTACTGCAACAAGGCCTGCCCTACCGCGAAATCCACAAACTCACCGGCGTCAGCGTCACCACCATCGGTCGTGTCGCTCGCTGTCTCGTCACCGGCAATGGGGGCTACGGGATAGCCGCCGAAAGGCTCCGCGGCAACCCACCGCCGGCAGCGCCATCACCTGCGGATACTGTTCATGGATAAGCCCACTCGACTCAAGGTTGCCATTCAAAAGTCCGGCCGCCTCACCGACCAGTCGCTCGAACTCTTGTCCCGTTGTGGCTTGAAGTACAGCCGCGGCAAGGACCAACTGGTCTGCTACGGTGAAAACATGCCACTCGACGTGCTGCTCGTGCGCGACGATGACATTCCCGATCTCGTGCAGGAAGACGTGTGCGACCTCGGCATCGTCGGTCTCAACGTGGTGGAAGAACAACGGCTTGCTTTGGAAGCGCGCGGCGTACCCGCCACCTTCGAGCTGATCGGCACGCTGGACTACGGCCGCTGCCGCCTGTCCATTGCCGCGCCTGAAGGCGTTGCCTATGCCGGTGCACAGACGCTACAGGGCAAACGCATCGCCACCACCTACCCGCACATGCTGGCGCGTTTCCTGCGCGAAAACGGCGTTACCGCAAGTGTAGTGACCCTCTCCGGTGCGGTAGAGATTGCGCCGCGTCTGGGCCGCGCTGATTTCATCTGCGACCTCGTCAGTACGGGCAGCACGCTGGTGGCCAACCATCTGCGCGAAGTGGAAGTGGTGATGGAAAGCCAAGCCGTTATCCTGCGCACGCCGGTGCCGCTGCCCGCCGAGAAAGACTCCTGGGTAAAGCGCCTGCAAGTACGTATTGATGGCGTGCAGCAGGTGAAGGAAAGCAAGTACATCATGCTGCATGCGCCGCGCACTGCCCTGCCGGCCATCCGCGCGCTCCTGCCGGGCAGCGAATACCCGACCATCATTCCGCTGGAAGGTCCAGGCGACAAGGTGGCCGTGCATGCCGTCTGTCGTGAGAATGTGTTCTGGGAAACGCTGGAAGCACTGAAAGCAGCCGGTGCGAGTGCCGTGCTCGTGCTACCGGTGGAGAAGATGCTGGCATGAGCGACCTCGCTGCTTCCTTGCCGCCCATTACGCTCTGGCAGGAATTGTCACCTTCTGCGCAGCGTGAGTTGCTGCGTCGTCCTGCGCAAAAAGACGATGCGGCGCGTGTGGCTGCAGCGCGCGAGATCATCGCGGAAGTGCGCGCGAACGGTGATACCGCCCTCTTCGCCTATGCCAAACGCTTTGACAAGGTGGACTTGGCCTCACTTGCGGTCTCACCGGAAGAATTTGCAACCGCAGCCGGGCGCCTGACAGACATACAGCGCAACGCCATCGATCGGGCCATCAGCAACGTTCGCGCCTTCCATGCGGCGCAGCGCGGTAAGCCACTGGTGCTCGAAACCTCGCCGGGGGTGGTGTGTGAACGCCACGAAGTTCCCCTGCGCGCAGTGGGCCTGTATGTGCCTGCGGGTTCTGCACCGCTGCCCTCTGCCGCCATCATGTTGGCCGTCCCGGCTGAACTGGCCGGTTGCCCCGTGCGCGTGCTGTGCACGCCACCACGCCCCGATGGCGCCGCAGACCCCGGGGTGCTCTACGCCGCCTGTCGTTGTGGTGTCACGCAGGTATTCAAAGCCGGTGGTGCACAAGCGGTCGCCGCCATGGCCTACGGCACGGACACCATTCCCAAGGTTGACAAAATTTTTGGACCCGGTAACGCTTGGGTCACGGCTGCCAAGATGCTGGTCGCGCAAGACCCGGAAGGTGCGGCGTTCGACCTGCCCGCCGGCCCTTCGGAAGTGCTCGTCATCGCTGACGATACGGCGCGTGCGGATTTCGTCGCCGCCGACCTGCTCGCGCAGGCGGAGCACGACCCGAGTTCGCAAGTGGTCCTGCTGACGCCCTCGGCCACTCTGGCGGCAGCCGTGCGTGTGGAGTTGGCCCTTCAGTTGGCGCCGCTGTCGCGCCGCGAAGTCACCGCCCAAGCGCTGGTAGGTAGCCGCCTCGTGGTGGTGCCCGATGTCGCCACCGCGTTCGCTGTAAGCAACGACTACGCCCCCGAACACCTCATTGTGCAAGTGGCAGAACCCCGCCGCTGGCTGAGCGAAGTACGTACCGCGGGCTCCGTGTTCCTCGGGCAATGGACCCCGGAACCCATGGGCGACTACTGCAGTGGCACCAACCACGTGCTACCGACTTATGGTTATGCCCGAGCTTATTCGGGCTTGTCGCTCGGCGATTTCGTGCGCCGCATGACCGTGCAGGAAATCTCTCCAGCTGGCTTGCGCGACCTCGGCCCTGTGGCCCGCACGCTGGCCGAGCTTGAAGGACTGGATGCCCACGCCAATGCCGTGACCATTCGCCTGAACGCACTGGAGCGTGGGACGTGAACGACACGGCCCCCTTCAGCCCATGGCCGGAGTCGCTCCTCGCCTTGGCGCGCCCGGAAATTCGCTCACTGGCGCCTTACCGCCATGCCCCGTGGGACCCGGCGTATGAACGCCTGCATGCCAACGAAAACCCGTGGCGCAATCCGGCAGACACTTCCATTGCTGGCCTGAACCGCTATCCCGAGCCGCACCCACTGGCCCTCGAGTCGCGGTTGGCGGAACTGTATGGCGTGCCGCCGCAATGTCTCATCGCTGGTCGCGGCAGCGATGAAGCCATCGACTTGCTGGTTCGCGTATTCTGCGCGGCGGGGCACGACGCCATTCTCCAGTGCCCACCTACCTTCGGCATGTACTCCGTCGCTGCCGGTGTTCAAGGCGCGGCTGTCGTGGACGTGCCTTTGTTGCGCGACGCGGGCTATTCGCTGGACCTGCCGGGGATCATTGCCGCTGCCCGCAACACCTCCGGCTCTCGCGTCAAACTCGTTTTCCTCTGTGCCCCCAACAACCCGACGGGTAACGATGTGCCGTTAGCGCACGTCGAGTTCCTCCTGCGCGAACTCGAAGGCCAGGCCATCGTGGTGGTGGACGAGGCCTATGTAGAATTCAGCGGCCGGGAAAGCCTCGCGGCGCGCCTCGGCGAATTCCCGCACCTGGTGGTGCTACGCACGCTGTCTAAAGCCTACGGCCTCGCGGGTGTGCGGTGTGGCGTGGCCATTAGTCACCCGGATCTCGTGGGATTGTTACGCCGTGCCATTCCTCCTTACGCTATCCCCGAGCCTTGCATAGAAGCCATTCTGGCAGCCTTAGGTCCAGCAGGAATGACCATGGCAGACCACACGCAACGGCAACTGCTCGCCATGCGCCCGGCGATGCTGACTGCTCTTGCCGCGGCCCCTACGGTGACCAAGGTCTGGCCCAGTGCCACCAACTTCATCATGCTCGATAGCACCGACCCTGCCGCCATCATGGTCAAGGCGCGCGAAGTGCGACTGCTGTTGCGTGATTTTTCCAATGGCACCCGCACTCCGGGCGCTGTCCGTATTTCCCTGGGAACACCTGAGCAAAATATGCGCCTGTTACGCGCGCTCGGCGCCCCATTGCCCGAGGGCTTCGTATGAGCCAGTTGCCAGCCGTATTGTTCATTGACCGTGACGGTACCCTCGTCATCGAGCCAGAAGACCAGCAGGTGGACCGTCTCGATAAAGTCCGCTTCGTACCTGGGGTATTCGCAGGCCTGCAAGCGCTGAAGGCCGCGGGTTACCGGTTCGTCATGGTGACCAACCAGGACGGACGCGGCACTGCAAGTTTCCCCGAAGAAGACTTCGCCATTCCTCAGGCGTTCATTCTTGAAGCGTTCGCTTCGCAAGGCATCACCTTCGACGAAGTGTTCGTGTGTCCTCACAAACCTACCGAAGGCTGTCATTGCCGCAAGCCACTTACCGGTCTGTTGGATCCGTGGCTGGCACGCAACCCCATCGACCGCCAGCGTAGTGCCGTCATCGGTGACCGCGATAGCGACCTGCAACTCGCCAAGAATCTGGGGATTGATGCTTTGCGCATCCTGCCCGGTGGCGGCGCGGGCAACCAACCACCCGGCGGCCCGGAATTCACTTGGGAAGCCGTGGTGCGTTGCCTCAGTGGGCGTCACCGTACAGCGCGCATCGCGCGAAAAACGCGTGAGACGGACATCGTCGTGGCAGTCGACCTCGACAGCGAAGGACCGCAAACGCTGCACACTGGCATCGGCTTTTTCGACCATATGCTGGAGCAAGTGGGCAAGCACGGCGGTTTCCAACTCGACCTGCGTTGCCACGGCGACTTGCAGGTAGATGAGCACCATACCGTGGAAGACTGCGCGCTCGCGCTCGGTCAGGCACTGCGAGAAGCACTAGGCGACAAGCGCGGGATTGGCCGCTATGGTTTCCTGCTGGCGATGGACGAAGCCGAGGCGCAGGTCGCCATCGACCTCTCCGGCCGCGCCTATTTCGTCTGGGAAGGAAAGTTCAACCGCGAGAGTGTGGGCGGCCTACCGACAGAGTTGGTCCCGCATTTCTTTCGTAGTTTGGCGGATACGCTCGGTGCGGCTATCCATGTGACGGTTCGTGGCGAAAATTCCCACCACATGGTGGAGGCCGCGTTCAAGGGCGTGGGTCGCGCACTACGCGCCGCCCTGCGCCGCGACGGCAACGACCTGCCCAGCAGCAAGGGCACGCTGTGAGTTTCACCGCCGGCACAGTAGCGCTCATCGACAATGGCGGCGCCAACGTCGCCTCCGTGGTGCACGCACTGGACCGGCTTGGCGTGAATGCTGAACGGACTGCCTCGCCGGAGCGTATCGCGGCAGCGGACCGCGTCATTCTGCCTGGTGTCGGCGCCGCGGCCGATGCCATGGCGCGTTTGCAGGCCTCCGGCCTCGATCGCCTCATCCCCACACTCACACAGCCCGTACTCGGCATCTGCCTGGGCATGCAGTTACTGTTTTCCGGCTCCGATGAAGGCAATGTCGCGTGTCTCGCGTTGATGCACGGGCAGGCAAAGCGCTTCCCGTCCGGTGCTCTCCCGGTGCCGCATATGGGCTGGAACGAACTGCGCCTGCGCCAACCCCATGCCCTGCTGGAGGGCCTGAAGGACGGCGACTACGCCTACTTCGTCCACAGTTACGCACTCCCCGTCAGCGCAGACACGCTGGCGACTACCGACTATAGCGGTGAGTTCACAGCGGTTGCCGCGCGCGGTAATTTCCATGGCGCACAGTTCCACCCAGAACGTTCCGCTAGTGTCGGCTCCCTGCTACTCGCCAACTTCCTACGCTTGCCCGCTGGCAGCCGCTAAGGCTCTGGAAATCCATGGAACTCATTCCTGCCATTGATCTGCGCGGCGGCCAAGTGGTTCGCTTGCTGCAAGGTGACTTCGCCGCTGAGACACAGTACGCCGTCACGCCCGCAACGCTGTACACGCGCTATGCGGACTGGGGTGCAGCCACCCTGCATGTCGTTGACCTCGATGGTGCACGTGATGGCACCTCCGGCAATCTTGTGCTCATTGAAGCGTTGGCAGCGGGTGGCCGCATGAAACTGCAAGTAGGCGGTGGCATCCGCACTGAAGCTGCGCTGCAACAACTGCTGATGTTGGGTGTACACCGCGTAGTCATTGGCAGCTTGGCCGTTACCGCGCCCTCGACAGTCGAACAATGGCTCAGCACCTACGGGGCGCCGCACATTACGCTCGCGCTTGATATCCGGCTTGACCGCGAACTGGCCAGCGGTGGGACGCCGTGGATTACTACGCACGGCTGGAAAGAAAACAGCACCTTGAGCCTGTGGGACGCCGTCGACCGTTACTCACAAGCGGGACTGCAGCATGTGTTGTGTACGGATGTCGCGCGTGATGGTGCGCTGGCGGGCCCCAACCTAGAACTTTACGCAGAAGCGGTAAGAAGGTTCCCGCGCATCGCCTGGCAGGCCTCGGGTGGTGTGCGCCACGTCGCGGACCTCGACGCCTTACGCACCGTAGGCGTTGCGGGTACTGTCAGCGGCAAGGCTTTGCTCGAAGGCCGCATGACCCGGGAGGAGTTGCAGCCATTCTTGCCCGCCGCCTGATTCCCTGCCTAGATGTCCGCGACGGTCTCGTCGTGAAGGGCGTGCAGTTCCGCGACCACGAAGTGGTTGGCGACATTCTCGACCTGGCCGCACGCTATGCGGCGGAAGGCGCAGATGAACTCGTGTTCTACGACATCACCGCAAGCCCCGAAGGACGCGGTGTCGATCGCCGTTGGATATCGCGTATTGGGCGTCTGCTCGACATTCCATTCTGCGTTGCCGGCGGCATTCGGAGCGTCGCCGAAGCCGAAGCCGTTTTGGCGGCGGGTGCAGAGAAGGTATCCGTCAACTCCCCCGCCATCGCCAACCCGGGTTTGGTCGATGAACTGGCACACCGCTTCGGTTCGCAGTGCGTGGTGGTCGGTATTGACAGCCAGACGCGTGAAGGCCGCTACGAGGTGTACCAGTTCACCGGCGACCCCACCAAGACCCGCAGCACCGCCCGCAGCACCCTCGACTGGGTGAGCGAAGTGCAAGCGCGTGGAGCTGGAGAGATCGTCCTCAACTGTATGGCCAGCGATGGCGTGCGCCGTGGCTACGACATTGCGCAACTCCAAGCCGTACGTGCCGTCTGCGGCGTACCACTCATCGCCTCTGGCGGTGCTGGCGCTCCCGAGCACTTCGCGGCAGTGTTCCGTGAGGCGAACGTGGACGGTGCACTGGCGGCCAGTGTGTTCCACAAGGGTCTCATCCGCATCCCCGATTTGAAGCGGCAACTGCTGGCCGACGGCATTGCCATTCGCCCGCCTGAAGGAGACGCCGCATGAGCGCTATCCCCCCGCATCATCCCTCATTGGCCAATCTCGACTGGAGCAAAGGCGATGGCCTGCTCCCCGTGGTCGTTCAGCATGCGGTCGACGGCCGCGTCCTGATGCTCGGTTACATGAACTCGGAAGCACTGGAGCAGACGCTTGCCACCGGCCACGTAACGTTCTATAGCCGCAGCAAACAACGACTGTGGATGAAGGGCGAAACCTCGGGACATGTCCTAGTGGTGGAGAGCGTCACTGGTGACTGCGACCATGACACCGTACTGGTGCTGGCGCGGCCGAAAGGCCCTACGTGCCACGAAGGGACCGACACATGCTTCGGGGGGCAGCCCGCGCCCGCCGTCGCGGACATCGCATTTCTGGCGGAACTGGAACAGGTGATTCGCGCACGCATCGCTGGCGGCGGCGATAGCAGCTACACCGCGAAGCTTTATTCGCGCGGCATCAAAAAAGTGGCGCAGAAGGTCGGTGAAGAAGGGCTTGAAGTGGCGCTGGCTGCCGTCGCTGAAGACGACAAGGATTTCCTTGGCGAGTGCGCCGACCTCTTATTCCATCTGGAAGTGCTGTTGCATGCGCGTGGCATGCGCCTCGGCGATGTAGCGGCGGAACTAGCGCGCCGTCACGCCGACCGAACAGCAACGGACTGAGTTCCCCGCAGCAGCAACCACCCTGCACGCGGCAGTGGGGCGGTG
>CAIOHZ010000186.1 GCA_903858165.1 uncultured Pseudomonadota bacterium | reverse complement strand
GGGAGCCCGGCCTCGCTGCCGTTCAGTAATTGCAGCATGCCGCCGTCGGCATCGCCGCTTAGCCACCAGTACCCCAAGCCGAATATCCAGATTTCCACGATGTGCAGCAGGATAAGGCTGAACATGAGCACCAGCAGGCGTGGCCGCCGCCAGTGCGCATGGATACGCAGTAACAAGCGGTCTAGCCCGTTCAGCACTTCGTAATGCAACAGCACGCAAGCCATGACCGCCAGCAACGTGGCGATAGCGGACGCCCAGTGTGCTGGCGTCAACATCAGTTGCGGTAGTTCAGTGGCGGTGTGCGGTCGCCGACGATGGACACGTATTCGAAGTTCGGACCGCGAAGCTTGTCGAACTCAGCGCGCGCTGCAGCGACTAGCTGCGGGTCCTTGAACAGTGCTAAGCCGGTGAGTGCCAGTGTTTTCGCCGCCACTTCCATGCCTTTCAGGCCAATGCTGGTGCCGCCCGCAGCCACGGCCTGCCAGCTGTGCGCAGGAGTGCCCGGAACCCAGGTGGCGGTGCGAATGCCCACCGTTGGCACCAGCCAACTGATGTCACCAACGTCCGTGCTGCCGTAGCCAGCGCGTTCGTACCCATAAGACTGTACCACTTGCTCTGTGCCCGGTGCCTTTGCGGCCGTACCCAAGGTGGCAATGATGCCGTCGGCGAAGGTGCGCTCTTCGGCGGTGTACTGCACGCCACCCACCCGGCGCATAGCGCTGTCCGCTATAGCGCCTAGCGTATCGTTGGGCAACAAGCTGTAGACGCCATGGATGACCTCGTAGTCCATCGTAGTGCCGGTGCCTATGGCGCCGGCTTCGGCGGCCTTCACCACGCGGTCGAACAAGCCGAGCATGACGCGCGGGTCCTTGTGGCGCACGTAGTAGTACACCTCGGAGAACTCCGGGACCACGTTCGGTGCGGCGCCACCGTTGGTAATGATGTAGTGGATGCGCGCGTCGGAAGGCACGTGTTCGCGCATCAGGTTGACCATGTAGTTCATGGCTTCTACGCCGTCGAGCGCCGAGCGCCCGCGCTCGGGGGCGCCAGCCGCATGGCTGGGCGTACCGTGGAAGCGGAACTTCGCGCTCTTGTTGGCCAGGCTCAAGTCCTGCGTGGCATTGTTGGTGTCGCTTGGGTGCCAGTGGATGACCACATCCACGTCCTTGAAGAGACCGGCGCGGGCCATGTAAACCTTGCCGGCACCGCCTTCTTCAGCGGGGGTGCCGTAGAAACGCAGCGTGCCTGCGGTGCCACTGGCCTTCAGCGACTGGGCGATGGCGATAGCGGCGCTGGCGCTACCTGCGCCAAACAAGTGGTGGCCGCAAGCGTGCCCACTGATACGCCCCTTCAGCGGCGTGCGTACTGGGGTGGCTGCTTGGCTGAAGCCGGGCAGGGCATCGAACTCGCCGAGCATGCCGATGGTGCTGCCACCGTTGCCTTGCTTGAATTCCGCAACGAAGGCGGTGGGGATACCGGCTACACCGGCGGTGACAGTGAACCCGGCATCAGCCAGTACTTTCTGCAGCAGAGCCGAGGACTGGCGCTCTTGGTAACCAACTTCGGCAAAGCCCCAGATAGCGAGCGCCGTTTCGGCAGTTACCGCGCGATGTGCCTCGACGCTGGCCAGGACGGCCTTCGTATCGCTCTCGGATAGCGGCGAACGGGGCGCTTTGCCGGCTGCCAGTGCGGGCATGGTGGTTAGTGCGACGAGCAGTACGCTAGCCACGAGGTGGAAGGTTGAGTGCGGGTGGCGCAGTGCGGGCGCGAGATTGGGGGTGTTCATACCCCGATAGTAGCGCGACTTTTACCGCCGGCGCAGCAGCAGGTACAGCGCGCTGGCCGCCATGGCCACCCACCCCGCCCACACGGGTTCGGCGGCCAAGCCACACCACAGCACACCGCCGAGGAACCCGGCACAAGCCACCACGGTGGCATCGCGGTGACGGCTGGCTGCTTCGTTGGCCGCCTGCAGGGCTGCCAGCCGCTGCGGTTCGAGTTCCAGTGTCAGCTTGCCTTGGTGCAGGTCACGCAGGCCGCGCTGCAGCACGGCTGGTGCGCCCTTCAGCGCCTCAAGGACATCGGGCGCCTGTTGGCGCCAGCTACGCAGCACGGCAAGCGGTGAGAGGTGTTCTTTCATCCACTGGCGCAGGATGGGCTGCGCGGTTTGCCACAGGTCCAGTTCGGGGTAGAGCTGTCGGCCCAAGCCTTCGATGTTTAGCAGCGTCTTCTGCAACAAGATGAGCTGCGGCTGCACTTCCATGCGGAAGCGGCGTGCGGTCTCGAACAGACGCAGCAAGACCTGCCCGAAGGAAATCTCCGAGAGCGGCTTGTTGAAGATGGGCTCGCACACGGTGCGTACCGCACTTTCCAGTTCGTCCACCCGCGTGTCAGGCGGCACCCAGCCGCTGTCTATGTGCAGTTGCGCTACGCGGCGATAGTCGCGGTCGAAGAACGCCAGGAAGTTCGCGGCCAAGTAGTGCTGGTCGCGCGTGTCCAGCGTGCCCACGATGCCGAAGTCGATGGCGGCATAGCGCGGGTT
>CAIOHZ010000185.1 GCA_903858165.1 uncultured Pseudomonadota bacterium | reverse complement strand
GGCGTCAGCACGCGCTTCTGGTCGTCGGACGGGCGGTTATCGACCGGACGGATGCCGGGGGTGACCACCAGCAGCTTGTGGTCCAAATGGTTGCGCAGCATTTCCGCTTCCATACCGCTGGACACCACGCCATCCACACCCGTCGCCAAAGCGCGCTTGGCACGAGACAGCACGAGCTGCTGCACATCGCACTGAAAGCCGAGGTCGTCGAGGTCGCCACGGTCCAGCGAAGTGAGCACGGTGACCGCTAGCACCTTCACGTCTTCCTTCGCGGCAGCGGCGGCTTCCATGATGGCCTGATTGCCGTGCACGGTGGTAAACGTGACGCCGCGGCCATTCAAGCGCTTCACGGCAGCGGCCACGGTGGCCGGGATGTCGAAAAACTTCAAATCGACGAACAATTTTTTGTCGCGCGCGACCATCCAGTCCAGCAGCTCGAAGTAGCCACCGGCCATGAACAACTCCAGCCCGATCTTGTAAAAAGTAACGCTATCGCCCAGCTGCTCCACCGTCTGGCGGGCCTCGCTGGCGTCGGCGACGTCCATGGCGAAGATGAGTCGGTCACGGCTGGGAATGGGCTTGGGCTGCATGCGGCGAAACTCCTGCGTTACCCGCCTATTGTAACCTCCCGGCGCCGCGGTGCCGTTTAGTCACCCAACCACAAGGCGTTGTCCGCACCCACGGCCACCGCCTCCCGCGCTGGCGGCGGCGGCGCTTCGCCGTTGAAGCGCCACGGCGAGGCAAATTGCCAGTGGGCGCCCAGTTCCGGATGTTCCACCTGCCGCACCATGCCCCGCGCTTTCGCGTGCTCGGAAACCAGCGCTTCGTCCAGCGTCAATACTGGCGTGAAGCAGGCATCGACCGTGGCGAACTGGGCCACCCATTCGGCCTGCGTCTTCCCGGTAATGACTTCGGCGATGGCGGCGCGCGCGGGTACTGCCGCCTTGCCTTGGGCGTGCCCTTGCGACACGAGGTCGGGCCGGCCTACAGCCTCGCACCAGTTCTGCCAGAACTTCATCTCCAGCGCGCCCAGCGCCATGTAGCGGCCATCGCTCGTCGCGAAAGTGCCGTAGCAAGGTAGGCCACCACTCAGATAGTCCTGCCCGCGCTTAGCGGCGCGCCCCATGCTCTGCTGCGTCATCGCCGCCGGAATGTTTTGCGCCATCACGCAGTCGGTCATGGAGACATCCACGTGGCAGCCTCGACCATGCGTGCGTGCGGCCAACACCGCGGCCAAGATGCCAACGGCTGCCGACAGCGCGCCGCCGGCAATGTCTGCCGCCGGGAAGTTTCCCTGCGCCGGCGCACCGCCCGCCGCGCCTTGTTGGTCGAGCACTCCGGCGAGCGACTGGTAGTTGATATCGTGACCACCGGCATCACGCATCGGTCCTGTCTGGCCATAGCCACTGATGGAGCAATACACGAGCGTCGGGTGCGCTGCCGACAACGCGGCATAGCCAATGCCTAGCCGGTCGGCAACGCCGGGGCGAAAGCCTTCCACTACCACTTCACAAGTGGCTACCAATGTAGCAATGGCCGCTTGTCCCTCAGGAGTACGCAAATCTACTGCCACGCATTGCTTGCCCCGCGCCAGCATCAGAAACAACTTGGTGAACTGCTGTCCCGGCATGCCACGGCTACCATCCGGTGCCTTCGGGGCTTCCACTTTGATAACTTCAGCGCCGAGATCCGCGAGGTGCAAAGTGCACAACGGGCCCGGCAGCAGCGCGGTGAAGTCGAGCACCCGCAGGCCTGCTAGCGGGCGGGAAACAGACTGACCAAGCGTTGTCATCGAGGCATCTCCGAGTGGGTCGTTTCACGCGCCGAGCACTGCAAGTGGAACACTTTTTCCCGGGGCTGTGCGGCCAGCCGCCACGCCGTCGCCACAGCCTTCGCCAACGCCCCATCATTGAAGCGCGCAAACAATAACGCGTCAAAAGCGGCCGGCTCATCGGCGGCATCACGACGGCCCAACGAAAGCTGGAGGTCCGGGTCATCCGTCGCTGCTGGCAGTAGCGCCTGCAACTGCTCGATGCGTTTTTCCAGCGCAGCAGACACGGCTGCCTCAGTAGCGCCCCTCGCCGGCGCCAGCCGCGGGGCCAACCACAGGCAACCGAAACCACCCGCTTTCAGTACAGTGCCAGTAGTACCAGCATCGCTGACAGTCCCCAGCATCCTTTCATCGGCCACCAGCCCCGCCTCACGGCAGGGCACAGCCAGAAACCGTCGTTCGTCGAGTTGGAGTACAAGGCGGGTGCCAGCGCATTCGAGCATCCGATAGACCGCAGCGGCATCTGCGCAGCGTGTCTCGGCAACACCGACTACGCCGTCCGCTTCAGGCTCGATGACCTGCCATTGGCGGTAGCCACGAATCTCCGCGAGTACGTCGGGGCAAGTTGCCGCGAGCTGCGCATGGGCGCGCCAGCGTTGCTGGAATTCGGCGAAGTTCAAGTCGGGGCGACGCTGTGCCAGATAAAGAAAGCGATGCATGGGTGTGCTATTCAGGCCGATGGAGCCACACGTGCACCGCGCACGAGGCGCCCTGGCAGTGCACCGGTCGGCACACCGTCCAACGCGACTACCTGCCCCGCCACCACGGTGGCGCGATAGCCCTCCGCTGCCTGCAGCAAGCGCCGCCCACCCGCTGGCAAATCTTCGACAATACGCGGGCGCCGCAGTCGCAAGCCTTCCAAGTCAATAAGATTCAAATCAGCGCGCAAGCCAGGCAGCAAGCGCCCGCGGTCACCCAAACCCACGGCATCGGCGGTGCGCGCCGTCATGGCGTAAACGGCGAAAGGCAGCGAAAGGCGCGGCCCGCGCGTACGATCACGTACCCAATGCGTCAGCATCCAAGTGGTGAAGCTGGCATCGGCAATCATCCCGAGATGTGCGCCGCCATCGCCAAGCCCCGGCACCGTGTGCGGATGCTCCAGCATTTCACGTGCTGGCTCCAGCGTCGCCTGCGCGTAGTTGGCGAAGGGCAGGTAGAGCAAAGCTTGGCCGCCCTCGGCCAGCAAAGCTTCGAGCACCAAAGCGGCTACCGGCTGCCCGGTCGCTGCCGCTTGTGCAGCGAACGTGGCACCAGGCTCCGGCTCATAGTCGGGTGGGTCCGCCATGGGATACAGGCGGTCGAAACGTCCGATGAGGCCGCCTGCCCACTCCGGCGCACCCGCCAGCGGCTCGTCAATCAGTCGCCTCGCCCGGGCCGGTTCGCGCAGGGCAGCCACGCGCTGCGGCAACGGCAAGGCAGCCACTTCCACATACGCCGGGTGGAAGCGGAACGGGTGCAAGCTGGCGGTCAGGCCGAGTAACAGCCCCACGCCGCGCCCGCAGACCTGCGCACGCAGCGCCAAGCCCTTTGACTGACAGACCTCGAGCCACTGCAGTAAAGGCCGCCAGCCGTCTGGTGTCTGTTCTGCCTGCGCCAAGGAAAACGACAAGGGCCGACCGCTACGACGGCAAACTTCCTCGAGCAAGTCCTGCTCGACACGTGGGTCGGTGAAATCGGAAACCAACTGGAACACACCAGCGCCAGCATCCGCGAGTCCATCGGCCAAGCCGAGTATTTCCGCTCGTGCGGCCTCCAAGGTGGGCGTTGGCTTGCCATCACTCGTGCGGTGATTGAGCGTGCGGGAAGTGGAAACGCCCAGCGCACCGGCCTGAATGGCCTCCGCAACTAACTCCCGCATTTTCGCAATGTCTGCGGCCGTGGCGGGCTCGCGGTTCGCACCACGCTCACCCATGACATATACCCGCAACGCGGCGTGCGGTACTTGCGTGGCCACGTCCACATCGAACTGCCGCACGGCCAAGCGGTCCAGATAGTCCGGAAACGTTTCCCAGTCCCAAGGCAAACCTTCGGCGAGTACGGCACCGGGAATATCCTCCACGCCCTCCATCAACCGCACGAGACGATCGCGATCTTCTGCTCGGCAAGGCGCGAACCCCACACCGCAGTTACCCATGACGATGGTCGTAACGCCATGGTTCGACGACGGCGCCAGCTGCGACGTCCAAAAAGCCTGTCCGTCGTAGTGCGTGTGAATGTCGACAAAGCCTGGCGTGACGATGAGGCCGCGAGCATCGAGTTCATGACGGCCTGCCGACAACCCGGAACCGATAGCCACAATGCTCGCGCCATTCACCGCGACATCAGCCATAAAAGGTTCAGCGCCAGTACCATCGACAACGCAACCACCCCGGATGACCAGGTCGTAGTGGCCATCGCCGGCTGCACGCTCCGTCACCTTCATGCGCGGTGTGCCCGGATGAAATACGGCACACCCTCTGGCATGCGGTATGGCGATAAGCAACCCACGGGAGTATTCGCCGACGCCTCGGCCGAAGTGCCCACTGGCAGCAGGGCGCCTGTCCCCAACAGATATTGCAGATGCGCCAAGGTTTCGCCCATCGCCAGTAGCAGGTTCATGCCCTCCAAAGGCCGATGGCCGAACAGGCAGTTCGCCAGATCCACTGCACTGCGCGGAACACTGGCGAACTCCATCAATTGACTGAACCGTTCGTCATGTTCGGCTTCCAGCAAATCCAGACGAGCCTGCGCACCGTGGAAGGGGCGCCCATGCGCCGGCAGTACCAGCACTTCAGCAGGTAAAGCGCGCAGGCGTCGCAGGGAAGCGAGGTGCGCGCCCATCGGGTCTTGCAGACCGCCTTGCGGATAGAGGCTGACGTTGCTGGAAATGGTGGGCAGCAACTCGTCTCCGGCAATGAACAGCCCGGCGGCTTCCGCATGCAGACAGGCATGGCCCTCGGCATGGCCGTCATGCAGCGAGATCTGCAACGGCAGTTGCGTCGCTGTGAACTGGCCGTGGTCTTCAAGTGGCTCCGCCAAAGGTGGCAGTTCACCCACCACACTGCGAAACACATGACGGGCACGGGCGTCTTGCACGAGAAGTGAATAGTCGACACCCCAGCGCTCGGTGAACGGGGCGATACGGTCCATATGCAGGTTATGAAACTGGCGGGCACCAGCGGCAAAAGCCGCGGTGCTCATGGTGACACTCACGCCGCAGCGCTGCGCCAGCCAGCCGGCCATCCCGAAATGATCCGGGTGGTGATGCGTTACTAGAATGCCGCGTAGCGACTTGGCCAAACCGTAGCGCGCGAGCAGGGGTTCCCAAGCCTCACGGACTGCCGGCAAACCGAGACCCGTATCCACCAGCCACCAGCCGCCGTCCGCCGCAGGCAACAACCAGACGTTGATATGGTCGAGGTAACCCGGTACCGGCAGGCGAATCCACTGCAGGCCTTCCACGAACTCCACCGCTTCGCCTTGGGCCGGCGGTGCCAGTGGAAACCACTCCATACCGGGGGGAGCGGCGCGTTGCGGCGCGAGACGCGGCGCGGTCACGAAGCAGCCAAACCCAACAGCACCCTCGCAGTACGCTTGCCCCACGGATAGTCCGCCTTGCCCGCTGGACTGCGCTGCACTTCTTCCACGAATAACACATGCTTCGGCACTTTATAGCCCGCTAGGGCGGCGCGACAGCAATCGCGAAGTGCATCGACGTCTGTCGACTCAGCGCTACGCCTTTGCACGATAGCCGTCACCGCCTCACCCCAACGTGGGTCGGGAACACCCACCACCACGGCATCCAACACGGCCGGGTGGCCACGTAGCACAGCTTCCACCTCTTCGGGGAAAACCTTTTCGCCACCAGTGTTAATGCAAGTAGAGCCACGGCCAAACAGTGTAATGCCGCCATCGTCCTCGAGGCGACCTTCGTCACCGGTGATGGCATAGCGCACGCCGTCCACCATCGCGAACGTGGCCGCCGTCTTCTGCGGGTCGCGGAGGTAGCCCTGTGGTAAGCGACCCCAGCGTGAAATGATGCCGCGCTCACCGACCACGGCACGACGCCAGCCGGGCTCTGGCCCGTCCTCATTGACCGGCATCAGCACCACGAGGTCCGCACGCGGGGCAAGGCGCAGCATGCCATCGGGGCTGGGCGCACCGGCTCCCAAGGCGCCGCTCTCGGAAGAGCCGAGCGAAGTCATGACGCGCGTGTTCGGCAGCAAGCCAGACAAACGCGTCTGCAGGTGCGCACTCAGCGGTGCACCACCGGAACCGATCATCGCCAGCCGCGACAAATCCCAGCGGCCTGGATGCGCTTCGAGGGCCTCGGCCAGCGGCCGCGCCATGGCATCGCCGACGATGATGATGGAATTGACGCTCTCGGCAATGATGAGGTCGAATACCTGCTCGGCGTCGAAGTGCCGCGCCGGATTGAGCACGGCGGTCTGGCCGGCATACAAGCCAATGAGGCAGTACCACATGGCTGCAGCATGCATGAGCGGTGGCAACGACAGACTGGTGAGCGGATAGCCCGTACGGATACGCTCGGGTAGGTCTTCAGGCGCCGCAATGGGACCCAGTGCCGAGTAGTAACCACCGCCGCCAAGTGCACTGAAGAACAAATCTTCATGCGTCCACATGACGCCTTTGGGCATGCCAGTGGTGCCCCCCGTGTAGAGGATGACCAAGTCGTCGCTGCGGCGCTCCACTGGCGCTGCCACTAGCGTGGGGTCGCTGGCAATGGTGGCATGGTCCAGCACGCCCGGCGGCAATTCGGCTGGGTTGCCGTCGACCGCCACCACCACCTTCAGGGAACTTTGGCGCTGGGCCACGGGTAACGCCGCTGCCAAGAACTCGGCACCTACATAAAGCGCTGCCACCTGCATGTTGTCATAAAGATAATCGAGTTCGGCCGCCTGATAGCGGTAATTCACATTGACCGGGGCGGCACCGAGCTTGCAGGCGGCGATGAACGCTTCGATATGTGCCGGCACATTGTGCAAGTGCAAGGCCACCGTATCACCACGCCGCACCCCAGCAGCATGCAAAGCCGCCGCGATGCGGTCGGTGCGCGCGGCAGATTCAGCAAAGGTAATGCTGGTGCCGTCGTAACGAATGGCCACCTTGTCCGGCACCGTGGCAGCCGTGATGTCATAGAGATCGCCGAAATTGAATGTGGCCATGCTGTCTTCCGTCTTTCTTCGAATGAGTAGCTAGCGGATTCTCAACGCGTTGCCAAAAACTCTGCCTGCAGGCGCGCCACTATCTCGGCAGCCGGCAACACGTCATGCAGCGAACCCACCCCCTGCCCCGCCGACCAGACTTCTTTCCATGCCTTCGGCTTTTCCTGACCTGGCTTGAAGATGTCCTTCGGTGCCTCAGCGCCCGGCAGACTGCCCAACTTCACCAGCGCCGCCACATCAACGCCATTCGCAGCGATGCTCGGCGCCAGGTAGTTGGCCGGAATGCCACTGAATACGGCGGTGTAAACGATATCGGCCATCGTCGCTTCCAGCATCATCGCTTGCTGCGGCGGGGGCACATTCGCTTCCTGCGCCACCAAGAACCGCGTACCCATGTAGGCAAGGTCCGCGCCAAGGTCCAAGGCAGCGCGGACGGCGCGGCCGGTGGACATGGCACCGGCGAGCAATACGGTGCCTGCGTATTCGGCGCGGACTTCCTCGACGTATGCGAACGGGTTCATAGTGCCGCCATGGCCGCCAGCGCCAGCACAAACCAGCACCAAACCATCCACCTCACACTCCAGCGCCTTCCGCGCAAACTTCATGGTGGTGACATCGTGAAAGACGATGCCGCCCCAAGAATGTACCGCCTTAACCACGCCTTCGGGCTTGCCGACGGACGTAATGACGATGGGTACCCGGTGCCGTGCCATGCACTCAAGGTCTGCTGCTACCCGGGTATTGGTCGGGTGAAGGATGAGGTTCACACCATAGGGCGCAATGCGCCGGCCAGGATCCGCTGCTTGCGCCGCGGCAAGCGCAGCGCCGATACGCGTCAACCAGGTATCCAATTCTTCCGTCGTCCGCGCGTTCAGCGAGGGAAACGTACCCACTACGCCGGCAAGACACTGGGCGATGACCAACTCTGCGCGGCTGGCCAGAAACATGGGAGCTCCCACCATGGGGAGCGTCAAGCGATCTTGCAGCAAGGCGGGAAGAGCCATGGGAATCCTTCAGCGGTAGAAATTTAAGGCTGGGTAGGAAAGAACTTCAGCGCGCGAGGTCCTTGAACGGAATCCCCTTGTCGATGCGTACCTCAGGCGGCAAGCCCAAGACTCGCTCAGCGATGGTATTGCGAACAATTTCGTCCGTGCCACCAGCAATACGTACGGCGAGACTGCCGAACCACATGCGCTGCGAGGTCATGGCGGCCTCATCGAGTTCACGTCCGGCCAAAACACCTTCGCTGCCACGCAAGTCCATGCCGAAATAGGCGAAGTCCTGCAGGAACCGTCCGGCAATGATCTTGGCACAGATGCTTTCGGGGCCTGGCGCTTGCCCCTTGGAAACCGCAGTCAAAGCGCGGGCACTCATCAGCCACAGACCTTGGGACATGAGGTACTGGTCCGCCACACGCTCGCGAATGCGCGCGTCGGTATTGGCGCGGTCGCCGGCCATCTCGAGCGTCATGCGGTGCAGGTCGCGCGGCAACGCGCCGCCAATTGATACGCGTTCGTGAACCAGCGAGGCAACAATGATCTTCCAGCCACCATCCACCTCGCCAATGACATTCGCCGCCGGCACGCGGACGTCCGTCAGGAACACTTCATTGAAGTCTGCTTCGCCACTTGCCTGACGAATGGGCCGCACGGTAATGCCGGGCACCTTCATGTCGATGATGAAGACCGTCAACCCTTCGTGCTTCGGCTTGCTCGCGTCGGTTCGTGCCACCAGTAAGGCCCACGAAGCGTGCCGCGCATGCGTCGTCCACACCTTCTGGCCGTTGATGATGAAATCACCGGCGTCGGCATCGCGCTCGGCGCGAGTGAGAATACCGGCTAGGTCCGAACCGGCGGCTGGCTCCGAATAGAGCTGACACCATACCTCCGTTCCTTCGAGTGCCGCGCGCACGTGACGCTCTTTGTGCTCCGGGCGCGCCAAAGCCAGTAATGAGGGAATGCAAACACCAAGGCTGATGTTGTAGAACGCCACCGGTACCGAGAAGTTCGCTTCTTCCTGCTGGAAGATGGCGGACTCGTAAGCACGCCCACCGGCACCGCCATATTTGCGGGGAAACGCGATGGCGCCAAAGCCGGCGTCGAACTTACGGCGCTGCCATTCGCGCGCCGCCGCCACGCGGTCGTCTTCGGGAAGGTGCAAGCCCCAGGTCTCGTCCGGGCGCGTCTTGCGCGGCGCGTTCGCTTCCAGCCACGCACGCACGTGCGTGCGGTATTCAGCGTCTTGCGGTTGGTCTTCGAAATGCATTTGCGTTGCTCCTCAGGCCGTCGCCACTAGGCCGCTGACCAACTTTTCGCGCCAGTCGTGAACATTGCCCAAAATGAGCGCTGTCCAGCGCGCGCGTCGGTAATGCAAGTGACAGTCCGCCGCCCACGTGAAGCCAAAGCCGCCGTGCGCCTGCAAGCCTTCTTGTGCCGCCAAGGTATAGGCTTGCGAAGCGGCAACGCGCGCGCCCGCCGCAGCTACGGGCAACTCCGGAGCATTCGTCTGCAAAGCCCAGGCGCTGTAATAGACATGCACGCGCGCCAGTTCCACCGCCGTATAGATGTCCACCAGCTTGTGCTTCATGGCTTGGTAAGCGCCCACCTGTTTGCCAAAGGCACGTCGGTCGAGCACGTATTTGCGCGCGTCTTCGAGTGCGCGCGCCGCTCCACCCAGCTGTTCGAACGCTAGCAGCACGGCACCGCGGTGCAGCACCCCCTGCAGAACGGTGGCGGCATCGGCACCACCGGCCAGCACTTCGACGGAGGCCTGTCGCAACTTCACTCCCGCCAGCGGTCGCGTGGGGTCGATGCTGTCCTGTGCACGCCGCTCGCAGCCTGCGGAATTGGCAGTGACACGACACCAATGCACCTGACCATCAGCCGCCAGTGCTCTGAAGAAAACCGCTTCGGCCGAAAGACCATCCGGTACGGCCGTCAGTTCACCTTCTGCCGTACCGTTGGCAGCCAGGCACGGCAGGACGCCATGCAACCCAAGTGCGACCGTAGCCGTCGCGGCACCCTGCGCGAGCGCTGGCAGCCAAGCGGCCTGCTGCGCCGGCGAACCCGCACGCCGCACCACCTCCAACGCGAGGCCGATGCTCGTGAAGAGTGGCGTTGGCGCCAGTGCATAGCCCACCTCCTCCGCTGCCACTGCCAGTTCGAGTACACTCAAGCCTAGCCCGCCGTGCTCTTCAGCCACGTCAGCGGCGGTCACGCCCTGCTCTACCAGCGCGTCCCAAGCGGGCGCCGCCCACGGCCCTTGGCCTTCGAGCACCTTGCGGACTTCCACCACCGGGCAAGCGCGTGCAAGTGCCTTGCGCACTTCCTCACGGAACATTTTCTGCTCATCGGAAAAGTCGAAGTCCATGGCTCAGGCCCCTGCGCGGAACTGTGCCCGCGCGTGCGGGCCGTAGAACGTCTCACCGGCGGCAGCCATCTCCGCAATCAGCGGCGGCAACGCGAAGCGCTCCCCATATTGCGCTGCCAGGCGGTCGCAAATGGCCAGCACCTGCGGCAAGCCCACCGTATCCATCATCGAGAACGGCCCGCCCAGATAGGTGGGGAACCCCACGCCGAGCACCGCCCCCACATCTGCCTCACCCGGATCAGTCACTACTCCGGCCGCAATGCACTTCGCGGCGTCCACAACCGCCGCATACAGCAAGCGTTCGCGAATCTGCGCGCCCGTGGGCTGCACGGTGGCCACCGGAAATTCTGCTGCAAGGCCGGGCCACAACCGCTTGCTGCCATCGGCGGCGTAGTCGAAGAAGCCTATCCCGTTCTTGCGGCCGTGGCGGCCGTGGCCTTCCACCAAACGCCGAATGACGGCGAGCGATGCGCCCGGCTGATAGGCGTCACCGAGGTCTTTCGCGGTTTGCTTCGCCACATTCACGGCCAAGTCGAGCCCGACTTCGTCAGACACGGTCAGTGGGCCGACAGGCAACCCGGCGTGCTTCGAGGCGTTTTCGATGAGCGCCGGCTTCACGCCCTCCGTCAGCAGCGCGACACCTTCGTTGACCACCGCTCCGAAGAAGCGGCTGGTGAAGAAGCCGCGGCTGTCGTTCACGATGATGGGGGTCTTGCGCAACTGCTGCACCAAATCCAGCGCCTCAGCGAGCGTGGCATCACTGGTGACTTTGCCGCGAATGACCTCAACCAACGGCATGCGGTCCACGGGCGAGAAGAAATGTAGGCCGATGAAGCGGTCTGGCCGCACGGATATTTCCGCCAAACCCGTGATGGGTAGCGAAGAAGTATTACTGGCGAATACTGCATCTGCGGGCATGGCCGCTTCCGCGAGACGAGTTACCTCCGTCTTGATCGCGCGGTCTTCGAAAACCGCCTCAACCACGAGGCTCACCTCGTGGAGCGCGGCATAGTCTGTGGTGGAGTGAATGCGGGCGAGGACGGCGTCGGCCTTCTCGCGCGTCGTGCGTCCCTTGGTAACCGCGGACTCGAGGCGCTTGGCCACATAAGCCTTGCCCTTGTCCGCCGCTTCCTGGGTGCGGTCGATGAGGACCACGTCGATATTCGCCTGCGCCGCGACCATGGCGATGCCGCCGCCCATGAGCCCAGCGCCCAGCATGCCGATGCGGGTGTGCTTGCGCTTTGGCACGCCGGGCGGCCGGCGCACGAGCTTGTCCGCCTTCGACTTGTTCACGAACAGCGTGCGCAGCATGTTGCCGGATACCGGGTCCGCGAGCAGTTGTGCCATGTATTTGGCTTCCAGACGCAAGGCCGTCTCGATGGGCAACTGCGCGCCTTCATACATGCATGACAGAATGGCGAGAGGGGCCGGGTAGTTGTGGTTTGTTCCCGCCTGCAGCATCGCATTGGCGACTACCAGCGTCTGGGCCACTGCGGGTGCCATGGCGCCTGCGCCGCCCGGGGTTTTCCATCCCTTGGTATCCCACGGCTGCTTCGCGCCCGGGTTGGCTAACACCCACGCCTTGGCGTTATCCAGCAGTTCCGCCGCGGGCACCACCGCGTGCAGCAGACCGGCCTTCATGGCTTCCTGTGGGCCGACCGCTTTACCTTCAAGCAAGAACGGCATAGCCGCTTGCAAGCCCAGCAGTCGCGTGACGCGCGTAGTGCCGCCGCCGGCCGGCAGCAAGCCCACCTGCACTTCGGGCAGACCAAACTGCAAGTGCTTGGCATCGGCAGCCACACGGTAATGACAGGCCAGCCCCACCTCGAAACCGCCACCCAGCGCCAACCCATTGAAGGCGCAAGCCACAGGCTTGCCGCAAATCTCCAGCGGGCGGAGCAACTGGTTCAGCGTGTAGGTCTCTTCGACCATGTCGGCGGCGGCGCGGCCGAGGTTGTCGTAAAGACGCGCTTCGATGTCGAACAAGTCCGCGCCTGCCAAAAACGCGTCCTTGCCGGAAGTGATGACAGCGCCTTTGATACTGGCATCTTCGCGAATGCGCGCGATGGCGCCTGCCAGTTCATTGATGAGCACCAGATCGATGGTGTTCATCGTCTTGTCCTGGCGGTCCAGCGTTACCAGCGCAATGCCATCGGCATCGACACTGAAGCGCAGGGCCTGAAGCGTGACCGCGGAGCCAACAATATCTACCGGAGTGATGACAGGAGGGGTTTTCATGGCAGAGCTCACGCGACGCGTTCGATGATAGTGGCCGTGCCCATGCCGGCACCCACACAGAGATTGACCAAGGCAGTGCCCTTGCCGGTCCGTTCCAGTTCGTCCAGCACCGTGCCGAGAATCATCACGCCCGTGGCACCGAGCGGATGCCCGAAGGCGATGGCACCACCATTCACATTGATGCGCTCATGCGGCACATTCATGGTGTCCATGAAGCTCAGTACCACCGCCGAGAACGCTTCATTCAGTTCCCAGAGGTCAATGTCCGTAGCAGACATGCCCGCCTTGGACAAAGCGCGCTGCGCCGACGGCGTCGGGCCGGTGAGCATCAAGGTCGGCTCGGTGCCAATGCTGGCGAAACTGCGAATGCGGGCGCGCGGCTTCAGGCCGACACGCAGGCCGGCAGCCAGCGAACCCACCAACATGGCGCCAGCGCCATCCACCACGCCCGAACTGTTGCCCGCATGGTGCAAGTGTTCAATGCGCTCCACTTCCGGATAACGCTGCAGCGCCACCGCGTCGAAGCCGTACTTCGTGCCCATCTCATGGAAAGCAGGCTTTAGGGCTGCCAGCGACTCGGCCGTGGTCTCCGGGCGGAAGTGTTCATCCCGGTCCAGTACCACCGCGCCCACCACATCGCGCACGGGAATGATGGAACGTGCGAAGCGGCCTTCGGCCCAGGCCCGTGCAGCGCGCTGCTGGCTGGCCAGCGCGTAAGCATCCAATTGCCTACGCGTGTAGCCGTGCAGTGAAGCGAGCAGGTCTGCACTGATGCCCTGCATGACAAAACGCGTGTGGAACGCCACCTGGGGATCGATGGCCCAGGCACCGCCATCGGCACCCATGGGCGTGCGCGACATCATCTCGACGCCGCCACCAATCGCCAGTTCCGCCTGCCCCGCCATCACTTTGGCGGCAGCGAAGTTCACGGCATCGAGGCCCGAGGAGCAATAGCGGTTCAGTTGCACGCCCGGTACGCACTCGTCGAAGCCGGCGTTCAGCGTAGCAATACGGGCGATGTTGCCACCCTGCTCGCCGACCGCCGCCACGCAACCCAGCACCACTTCTTCCACTAGCGCTGTATCTAGCGCATTGCGGTCGCGCAGGGACTGCAGCGTCTGACTCGCCAAGGAAACGGCGGAGATTTCATGCAGTTTGCCGTCCGAGCGGCCTTTGCCGCGCGGCGTACGCACGTGGTCGTAAATATAAGCTTCGGTCATCGCATCAGTCCTTGCGTGGCGAGCCAACCACACAGCGAAGGCGTGGGGCGCAGCTGCCAGAGAATTTCAAATCCACTCGCCGTGCAGACCGCTCCAGTGGTTCACGGCAGGCGCACCGGCGTCGAGCGTGTAGCGCCCGAACTTGCCATCGGCGAACAGCAGCGGCGAAGCCGTACTGCGCGCTACGGCGAGCACTTCGCCGACGATGATGGTGTGGTCACCGCCTGCATGCAGCGCATGCACGCGGCAATCCAGACGCGCTCGTGCGCCATGCAGGCGCGGCGGCGCGGGGCTCATGCGCCAGGCAGCATCCACGTCGAACTTGTCCTTGCCGGAGCGGGCAAAGTGCATGGCGAGGTCGCGCTGGCCATCCGCCAAAATATTGATGGCGAACGGCGCACCCAGCGCGAAGGCCGCCATGCTCGGGCTGGT
>CAIOHZ010000184.1 GCA_903858165.1 uncultured Pseudomonadota bacterium | reverse complement strand
CTTCGCGGCTGGCCTGGCGGCCGGTGGCACCTACGACAAGCTCACCCTGTTCCCGGGCTTCTCGTGCGGTGTCGGTACCGAAGTCACGTCGACCACCGTGTACTACATCGGCGCTATCCGCTTCCTCGGCGGCTAAGCCCAAATCAGCCGCAGTGTTATGCGCCGGGTAGTCCCGGCGCATAACGGTCGGTAAACTTCACGCTCGCCACGCCCCGTTCGGGGAGCGTGGCAGCCGTGGAAACTTTCCGGACTTCCTCAAGCCCTTGTCGCCGGTCCATCATCGCGACGAATAGGCTATTGTCGCGGCCATGTCCGCTTCGACCCTTCCGCCTCTTCTTGTCCTCCTCATCCTCGTCGCTTACGGCGTGCTGTTGCATGTCATCGGGCGCTTCACGGTCGGTGGTTGGCGGTTCGGTTGGCGCGGGGCGCCTCCTGATACTCATGGCGATGGCTTCTTTCTCGCCGAACGCCGGTCACGCTGGTATGTCGTTGCGTTCGGCATGATTGGCACTTCACTGAGTGGCGTGACGTTCGTCAGTGTTCCCGGGTTGGTGGGAGTACAGGGCTTCAGCTATCTGCAGATGGTGCTGGGCTATGTGCCCGGCTACGCGGTTATCGCGCTCGTCTTGCTGCCGCTGTATTACCGCCTGCAGTTGGTGTCCATCTACGGCTATTTGGACGAGCGCTTCGGTCCCGCCAGTGGCCGCACGGGTGCGCTCTTTTTCTTGTTGAGCCGCGGCTTGGGCGTGGCCGCGCGCCTTTACTTGGTCGTGAAAGTGCTGCAATGGCTCGTGTTCGACGCTTGGGGCGTGCCGTTCTTGGTCACGGCAGCGGGTATGGTCGCCATCATCTGGAGTTACACGCGCCGCGGTGGTGTGCGTACGGTGCTGTGGACCGATACCCTGCTCACCGGGTGCCTGTTGCTGGCTTTGTTTGGCACGGTGTGGGTACTGGGCAATAGCGTTGCGGGTTCGCCGCTGGCCGCGCTGCAGCAAGTGGCCGCGAGCGACTACAGCCAAGCTTTCAATTTCGCCAACGCCGCCGCGCCCACCTATTTCTGGAAGCAATTTCTCGGTGGCATGTTCATTGCCATCGCCATGACGGGCCTTGATCAAGACATGATGCAGAAGAACCTTACTTGCCGCTCTCTGCCGGAGGCGCAGCGAAATGTCCTGTGGTTCACGGTGGCGCTGGTGGGTGTGAACCTCTTGTTCCTGACGCTTGGCGCTTTGCTGTACTTGTATGCAGGCGCCCACGGGCTTACCCCGCCCGCGCAGCCTGACCAGATGTACCCATGGATTGCCACGCACGCCGGTGTGCCGCTGGTAGTGGGTTTGCTATTCGTGTTGGGCATGGTGGCGGTGGCCTATTCGAGTGCCGACAGCGCGCTGGCAGCGCTCACCACTAGCGTTTGCGTCGACCTGCTCCGTATTCGCACGCGCCGCACGGCGACGCAGGAACCGCTGCGCCGTCGCGTCCATGTTCTGGTCAGTGTGGCGTTGGTGGCCGCCATGGCAATGTTCCACGGGGTTGGCAGTGCGAGCGTCATACAGCTGGTGTTTGCGCTGGCGACTTACACCTATGGGCCATTACTGGGTTTGTTTGCCTACGGTTTGTTCACGCGTCATGCGGTGCACGACCGTTGGGTCCCCGGGGTGGCGGTAATGGCACCACTGCTCACGTTTGTGCTGGACCGCCAATCTGCAGCATGGTTTTGGGGTTACCACTTCGGGTTCGAATTGCTGCTGCTGAACGGTGCCATCACGTTTCTGGGGTTGCTCGCGTTGCGTCAGCCCTTGGCGCGGCGCGCCGAAGGCTGTTAGTTTCGGTTCGGCATAACGGAAATAACACGCAAGGGGAAGGCCATGGGTTGGCAACAGGTTTACGACCCGCTCGGTAACGCCTGGCTTTCCACCTTGCTGGCAGCCTTGCCGGTCGTGGTCATGCTGGGTGGCTTGGCTTGGTTGCGCTGGCAAGCGCCTTGGGCCGCGGCAGCCGGCCTTGCAGCCGCGGCCATGGTCGCTGTTGGTGTCTACGGCATGCCCGCAGGAATGGCCGCTTCGGCCGCCACGCTGGGCGCCATGACTGGTCTGCTGCCTATTGGCTGGATTGTGCTAAATATTCTCTTCCTGCATCAACTCACGGAGCAGGACGGCAGCTTCGGGGTATTGCAGCGTTCCATCGCTGGCATCACGGCCGATGGTCGTCTCCAGTTATTGCTCATTGCGTTTGCCTTCGGTGCCTTCTTCGAGGGTGCCGCTGGTTTCGGTACGCCGGTGGCAGTGACTGCTGCGCTACTCATTGGACTGGGCTTTACGCCGCTGGCGGCCTCCGGGCTGTCACTCATCGCCAACACGGCACCGGTGGCTTTCGGTGCGCTGGGAACGCCCATCCTCACCTTGGCCAAAACGCATGGTTATGACGCCATGGCTTTGTCCGCCATGGTGGGCCGGCAGTTGCCGTTCTTCTCGGTACTGGTGCCGTTCTGGCTGCTGGTGGCGTTCTGCGGGTGGCGGGGCATGCGCGCCGTTTGGCCCGCGACCATGGTCACGGGCATTGCCTTCGCGGTGCCCCAGTTTTTGGTGTCGAACTTCATCGGGCCGGAGTTGGTAGATGTCATCGCTGCGGTGTGCAGTATGGGCTGCCTCACGCTCTTTCTGCGTTGGTGGCAGCCGCCAGACCATTGGACGCCACAAGGGCAACGCGCCGCTGGGGCAGAAAGGAATGCTTCTGCGGCCGCGCCAAGCGCCGGACCTGAGCCTGAAACTGCGCCGGCCGCCGCACCTTTGGCGCGCCGCGAGGTGGTTCGCGCCTGGGCCCCGTGGGGCATCCTCACGGTGTTCGTGTTCTGCTGGGGCCTGCCGGTAACCAAGACTTGGCTGAATGGCTGGTTCGCGCCGAAGTTCGCGCTGCCGGGTTTGCACGAATTGGTAGTGCGCATGCCGCCGGTCGTGCCGGATGCCACACCTGAAGCTGCTGTCTTCACGTTCAACCTGCTCTCGGCCAGTGGCACCGGCATTTTGTTGGCTGCCCTGGTAGGGGGGCGTGTGCTGGGCTTTACTTGGGGCGGGTTGGTACGTGCCTATGGCGCCACGCTATGGCGCGTGCGGCTCCCGTTGCTCACTATCGCCCTCATGCTGGCGCTGGGCACGCTCACGCGTTATTCCGGCGTGGACACCACGCTGGGTTTGGCTTTCGCTCATACCGGCCTGTTCTACCCGTTCTTCGGCACGCTGCTCGGCTGGCTGGGGGTGGCCCTCACCGGTTCTGATACTGCCTCGAACGTGCTCTTCGGTGGCTTGCAGAAAGTGGCCGCCGAGCAGCTCGGTCTTTCGCCCACGCTGATGGGTGCCGCCAATAGTTCGGGCGGGGTGATGGGCAAGATGATCGACGCGCAGTCCATCGTGGTGGCCGCCTCCGCGACGGGGTACCACGGCAAGGAGGGCGAAGTGCTGCGCTACGTGTTTTTCCACTCCATCGCCCTGGCGTCTTTGGTGGGTTTGCTGGTCACCCTGCAGGCCTATGTGCCGCCGTTCACCAAGATGGTAGTGCCCTGAGGCAAAACTTCGGGCCGTCCGGGGGGTTAGCCAGCAGACGCCGCTTTGGGTAGGCTTGTCACTTTCCCCCTACAGGGTTCCCGCTATGCCTGTCTGCTCTTCCCGGCGCTGTGCCGCCTTAGCTCTTCCCGTTGCCTGCCTCTGGCTGGCTGGTCTGCTGTCCACTGCCACGGTCGCCGCTGCGGCGCCGGACAACGGCAAAGGCATCCCGGGCAACGCCGACCAAGTGTTCGCCCAGCTGGAAACGCTGTTGCCGACGCCAAACACCGTGCGCGCGGCTTCAGGTGCCCCGGGCGCTGGCTATTGGCAACAGCGCGCGGACTACCGTATCCGCGCCACGCTAGATGAAAAGACGCAGCGCATCACCGCTTCTGAAACCATCACCTACACCAATCGCTCGCCCGATACGCTGACATACGTGTGGCTGCAGTTGGACCAGAATCTGTTCAAGGACGGTTCTCTCGGGCGTCTTTCGGAAACCGCCGGTACTGCAGGGACCCGCCGCGACAAGGCCGGCCCCGGTGACAGCCTCACCTACAACGCCATCCGGCGGCATCAGGCTTTTCAGGACCGTGAATACGGCTACGAACTTGGGCCGGTGACCACCACGGGTGGCAAGGTGCTGCAGACCCAGCTTAGTGACACCATGCTCCGCGTAGACCTCGACGCACCATTGAAGCCGGGTCAGTCTTTGCAGTTGTCGGTCGATTTTGCCTTCAACATCGTTCATGAAGCGCCGGTAGGCGCGCGTAGTGGGTACGAATACTTCAAGGCCAATGACACTTACCTGTATTCGCTGGCGCAGTGGTTTCCGCGGCTTGTGGCTTATACGGACTACACCGGCTGGCAGCACAAGCAGTTCCTCGGCCGTGGCGAGTTCACGCTGGAGTTCGGCGACTACGATGTAGAGCTGACTGTGCCCGCGGACCACGTGGTGTCCTCGACGGGTGTCCTGCAGAACCCGGAGCAAGTACTCACAGTTCAGCAGCGCGCGCGCCTGAAGCAGGCGGAAACGGCGAAGTCGCCGGTGTTCATCGTCACGCCGCAAGAAGCCGCGGAGAACGAGAAGACCGGCACCACCGCTATGCGCACCTGGCGCTTCAAGGCGGAAAACGTCCGTGACTTCGGCTGGGCCAGTTCGCGCAAGTTCATCTGGGATGCGATGGGCTACCGGCAGGACGATGCCAAGCGGCCGTTCGTTATGGCGATGAGCTTCTACCCGAATGAAGCCGAGCCCATCTGGTCTCACTGGTCGACGCATTCGGTCATTCATACCATGGAGGTCTACTCGCGCCTCTCGTTCCCGTACCCGTACCCGGTGGCGCAGAGCGTGAATACCTGGGAGCGTGGCGGTATGGAATACCCGATGATCTCCTTCAACGGGTACCGACCCACGAAGGACGAGAAGTCGGGCAAGTTAACGTATTCGCGCAACGTGAAGTACGGTTTGGTAGGCGTCATCATCCACGAGGTGGGGCATAACTACTTCCCCATGATCGTCAATTCCGACGAGCGCCAGTGGAGTTGGATGGACGAAGGCTTGAACACCTTCCTGGAGTACATCGCTGAACTGGAGTGGGAAGAGAAGTACCCCACCTTCGGCAACAAGACGAACGTGCTCGACTTCATCACGGACTACATGAAGTCGACGGAACAAGTGCCTGTCATGACGAACTCGGAGTCCGTCGTGCAGTTTGGCCCCAATGCCTACACCAAGCCGACGGCAGCGCTGGCGGTGTTGCGGGAAGCGGTGATGGGCCGCGAACTGTTTGATTACTCTTTCCGCGAGTATTCCCGCCGCTGGAAGTTCAAGCGGCCGACGCCATCCGACTTCTTCCGTACCATGGAAGATGCCTCTGGTGTGGACCTCGACTGGTTCTGGCGTGGCTGGTTTTATGGCACGGACCACGTAGACGTGGAAGTGGGTGCGGTGCGTGAATATCAGGTGTCCAGCCAGGACCCGGACATCGAGTTTCCGCTGAACCGCGCGGCCTTTGCCCGCGACTACCCGCAGGTGGTATCCGAACAGCGCAACCGCGCCGAAGGCCGCACACTGCGTATCGACCGCTACCCGGAACTGAAAGATCAGTACAACGAGCAGGACGAGTACACGGTCACCAACAAGGACCGTAACGACTATCAGGACTTCCGCAAAGGCCTGAAGGACTGGGAAAAGGAAGCACTCGACCGCGCAGTGAAAGCCGGCGAGTACATCTACTTCGTCGACTTCCGCAACGTCGGTGGCCTGCCGACGCCGCTGCCGCTGACCCTCACTTGGGCCGATGGCGCCGTGGAAAAGATGATGGTGCCGGCCGAAGTGTGGCGCTACAACACGCTAGGGGTCACCAAGCTGTTCATCAGCCCGAAGCGCCTCACGTCGGTGGAAGTGGATGCCGAGCATGTCATTGCTGATGCTGATATGAGCAACAACGCTTTCCCGCGGCGTATCCAGCAGAGCCGATTGGAGTTGTTCAAGAGCAAGGACAAGGACCGCAGCTTGATGCTGGACCTGCTGACGGAGTTGAAGGCTGGCAAGGGTGATGAGGCCAAGCCCGACGACAAATCCGTGCCTCTGACGCCGGTCAAGTGATGCGGCGTCGCGAGCTGTTGCGTGGCTGCGTGCTGCTGCCGCTGTTGGCAGTAGTACCCAGGGCACTGGCGCACCGCTCGCACGTCACCTTGACACGGCTCGCGCTGAATACGCGTGCCGGCACTTGGGAATGGACCCACCAGGTGCACTACCACGACGCCGTGGTGGCGCTGGGGCTGCTGCTGCCGGGCCGCGACTTGGACCCGGTTTCTGCTGAAGGCCGCGCGAGGTTGGCGTTCGAGTTGGAACGTACGTTGCGGTTCACCGGGCCGGATGGCAAGCGGCTGGAGCCGTCCACCGCAGGCGGCGAGCTGGAGGGCGACAATATCGTCGTCTACCAGGAAATGCCGGCACCGACGTTGCGTGGCACTTACACCGTTGCCAGCACTTTCCTGCACCAGGTGTTCGATGACACCATCAACAACGTGAGTGTCGAATTCGGCGAGAAGCCGCAAGTGCTGCGCTTGACGCCTTATTTCCCTAGCGGCACCTTCGAGGCCTGAGCCATGTCGGGCCAGCAAGCGCTGTTGGGGTTGGTGCTGGCTTTGATGGTTTTCTCGGTGGCGTTGGAGTTACGCGCTGCCGACTTCCAGCGCGTGGCAGCAGCACCGCGCGCGGTGGTGGTAGGGCTGGTGCCCCAGTTTGTACTGTTGCCATTGGCCACCTGGTTGGCCACGCTGGCACTGTCGCTGCCGCCAAGTGTCGAAGCCGCCATGATTCTCGTCGCCGCTTGCCCCGGGGGCTCGTTGTCGAATGTCATCACGCACTTCGGTGGTGGCAATACGGCTTTGTCTGTCAGCCTTTCTGCAGTGGCGAGCGTGCTGGCGCTATTCCTAACACCGTTCAACTTCACCTGGATGGTGGCCGCTAATCCAACCACTGCAGGTTGGCTGCAGCAGTTGCAGATTGACCCTTCCGGCATCTGGTGGAACTTGCTAGTGCTGTTAGCCGTGCCCATGGCGCTGGGCTTGCTGGTGCGGCATCGCTACCCGGCGCTGGCGGACCGCTGGCAAAAGCCTTTGGGCAACGCGAGCCTGTTCGCGCTGTTTGCGTTCATCGCTGCCGGCTTGGTACAGCAAAGAGCCCTGCTCGACGTTCATTTGCTGCCGCAGTTGGCGCTGGTGGTGGCGCATAACGCCTTGGGGCTTACCTTGGGTGGGCTTTTTGCCCGGGCCTGCGGCTTGCCCGCGCGTGATGTACGCGCGGTGACCATCGAGGCAGGCATGCAGAACTCTGGCCTCGCGCTTGGCATCATCGCTGTGCAGTTCCATGCCGACCTTGGCATGGTGGTCATCGCCAGTTTGTGGGGCATTTGGCATATCGTGTCCGGGTTGACGCTAGCGCTGTGGTGGAGAAGGCAAGATGCTCGACTTACGCATTGAGGGGGCGACCCTGTTTGATGGCACCGGTGCGGCTCCGCGCATTGCGGATGTGGGCGTGCGGGATGGCAAAATCGTCGAAGTGGGGCGCTGTACCGCTGCCGCCACGGAAGTCATTCAGGCGGGCGGCGCTTGGCTGACGCCGGGGTTCGTGGATATTCACACCCACTACGATGGCCAAGCCTCGTGGGACGAAACCTTCAGCCCCAGCATTCACCATGGTGTGACTACCGTGGTGATGGGCAACTGCGGCGTGGGCTTTGCGCCACTCGCCCCGGGCGACAAACAGCAGTCAGCCGCAGCACTCATCGCTTTGATGGAGGGGGTCGAAGACATTCCCGGTGTGGCCTTGGCCGAAGGGGTGCGCTTCGACTGGGAGACCTTCCCCGACTACATGGCCGCGCTCGACCGCATGCCGCACAGCCTCGATTTTCTGGTGCAAGTGCCGCACGACCCGGTCCGCATGGCCGTGATGGGCGCGCGCGCCGTGGCGCAGGAAGCCGCCACCGCCGAAGACATTGCCGCCATGCGTGCAGTAGTGCGCGAGGCCTTGGAAGCCGGCGCCGCGGGGTTTTCCACGGGCCGCACGGACAACCATCGCACTTCGGCTGGCAAGGAAACACCAGCCTCTGAAGCCAGCGCCGCCGAACTCACCGGCATCGCCAATGCCTTCCAGGGTTTGCGCCACGGCGTGGTGCAAGTGGTGAGCGACTTCGACTTACTGCGCGGCCCAGAGGGCTTCCACCGCGAGTTCGACTTGGTGGAGCAGCTCGCCACCGCCGCTGGCCGCCCGCTGTCGATGACATGGATGCAGCGTGACCCGGGTGGCGAGCAGTGGAAGGCGATGCAGGCGCGCGTAGAAGCGGCGGTGGCGCGCGGTTTGCCGCTGCACTTGCAGACTGCCGCGCGCGGCATTGGGGTCATCAACGGGTTAGATGCCAGCTTCCATCCGTTCATGGGGTTCCCGGGCTACCAGGAGGTGGCGCACTTGCCGCTGGCCGAACGCGCTGCCGCCCTACGCGACCCCGCGCGCAAGGCGCGCATCCTGTCGGAGAAATCCGAGCGGATGTCCGGCGATGGCACGCCCATTCCGCCGCTCGTGGATATTTTGCTGGCGCGTATTGAATTGATTGCCGCGCGCATGTTCCCCATGGCGCCGCGGCCCGACTACGAACCGCCGGTAACGCAAAGCTTTTACGTGCGCGCCAAGCAACGTGGGTGCACGGCGCTTGAGGCTTTGTACGACCACTTTGCCGCAGGCCAAGGCGACAACCTCGTCTACTTCCCCATCTTCAACTACAACGACGGTTCGCTCGATGTGGTGCGCGAGATGCTGGCACACCCGCAAGCCTTGTTCGGTCTCGGCGATGCTGGAGCGCATGTCGGCACGGTCTGTGATGCCAGCTTCAGCACCTTCTTGCTGACGCATTGGGTACGCGACCGTGCGGCTGGCCGGCTGGCGCCTGAAGCGGCAGTGGAACTACTCACTTCACGCAACGCGCGCTATCTGGGCTTGCAAGACCGCGGCATCATCGCCCCCGGCTTGCGCGCAGACCTGAACCTGCTCGACCCGGCAAGGCTCGGCGTGGGTACCCCGCGGTTAGTGCGGGATCTTCCCGCCGGTGGCAAGCGCTTCCTGCAAGAAGGCGAGGGCTATCTCGGCACTTGGGTGGCCGGGCAGTGTGTGCGCCGCGCCGGCGTGGTGACGGCCGCGCGGCCCGGGCGCTTGGTGCGCATGGGGCAGTAGCCCTACTGCGGTTGGTAAACCTGCCACTGGCCATCGCGGAACAGGCGCAAGCCGCCGGGCGTGGTAGCCACTTCGAGCCACGCTGCCGTTTCCGCGTCGGGCTCGCCATCCCAACGCGCCGGGCGATACTTCATCTGGAAGCTGATGATGACCCGCCGCGTGGCGTCGTCGAGTTCGCCACTGCGTGGAACCTCGAAGCCATGTGCCGCGAGTCTTTCCTGAAACCAAGCGACGCTGGGCAGAGCGCCACTAAAGCGCGTTTGGGCCGCAGCCACTTGCGCTGCATCGGGCCAAGGCACCAGCCCGGCCGCCACTAGCTGTTGCCAAGGGAAGGTGGCGCCGGGGTCTTGCTTGCGCTGCGGGGCGATGTCGCTGTGCCCCACGATATGGTGAGGCTGCACGCCGTGCCGTGCGGCCAGGTCTTTCACCAATGCCACCACGGCGTCTATCTGAGCGGGGTCCCAGGGCGCGAAGGGACCCTCGAGATGCCCACGATTTCCATCGTTGACGATTTCGATGCCAATCGATGCCGCGTTCAGCCCCCGCTGTCCTTGCCAGTAACTCTTGCCCGCGTGCCAGGCGCGGCGGTCTTCGGGGACCAAGCGGTAGATGCGGGGCGGGTTGGCATCGACCAGATAGTGGCTGCTCACCGGGCCGCGCGTAAGAATATTCAAAGACTTCGCGAAGTCGGTTTCGGTGTAGTGCAGGACGATGTACTGCACGCGGCTGTCTTGCGACTGCGCGGCGTATTGCTCACTGATGGCATAGCGGCCGACGCGCTGCGGACCGCCGGAAGTGGCGCAACCGCTAACGGCCAACGCGATCACTGGCAGCAGGATCCGTAGACCAAGCGTGCTCGCGTGACGAGCGGGGAGGAGGGCGAACCGACGCATCCCCGCATTGTGCCGCTTGTTGAGCCGTTTGGCGCTTACCCGTTTGGCGCTTACCCGTTGTAGGCGGTCTCGCCGTGCTCGGCGACGTCCAGGCCGCCCGACTCCGCATCGGCATCCACGCGCAGGCCGGTGGTGGCGTCGAGCAGCTTCAAGATGCCCCACGTTACGCCACCGCACCACAAGGCAGTGGCACCCACGCCAATGGCTTGTACCAGCAACTGGCTGCCCATGGTCATGCCGGGGGCATAACCGGCCCCGCCCAGCGCTGCGTCGACGAAGACGCCGGTGAGCAGCACACCCACTATGCCGCCCACGCCATGTACGGGCGAGACATCGAGCGAATCGTCAATTTGCAGCACGCGCTTCAGCAAAATGGTGGCGAAGAAGCAAACGAAGCCGGCAGTGGCGCCGATGGCCATGGCGCCGAGTGGCCCCACGAACCCGGAAGCCGGCGTGATGGTGCCAAGGCCAGCGACCACGCCCGTGACCATGCCGAGCACCGAAGGCTTGCCGTACTTCAGCCATTCCAGCGCCATCCACACCAAAGCACCCGCGGCAGCGCCCGTATGCGTGGCCAACAAGGCCATGCCGGCATTGCCGTTGGCCGCCAGCGCGCTGCCGGCGTTGAAGCCGAACCAGCCCACCCAGAGCATGCCGGCGCCCATGACGGTGAGTGGCAGCGAGTGTGGCGGCATGGGGGTGCTGGGGAAGCCGCGACGCGGGCCCACCACCAGCGCTGCCACCAATGCAGCGACGCCGGCGTTCACGTGCACCACGATGCCGCCGGCGTAGTCGAGCACGCCTAGTTTGGCCAACCAGCCGCCGCCCCAGACCCAATGCGTTACCGGCACATAGACCAGCAGTAGCCAAAGGACAGTGAACCCCAGCACGGCGCTAAAGCGCAGGCGCTCGGCGAAGCCGCCAATGATCAGCGCCGGTGTGATGATGGCAAACGTGAGCTGGAACATGGCGAAGACGGTTTCCGGCACGGTGCCGGTGACCGAGTCGCGCCCGATGCCGGCGAACAGCGCCTTGTCTAGGCTGCCCAGCCACGCTTGGTGGGAACCGCCGTCACCGAAGGCGAGGCTGTAGGCCCCGGCAATCCATAGCAGCGACACCACGCAGGTAATGGCCACGCATTGCATCAGGACGGAAAGCACGTTTTTGGCGCGCACGAGTCCGCCATAAAAAGCGGCCAGACCCGGCAACGTCATGAACAGTACCAAGGCCGTGGCGGTGATGAGCCAAGCCGTATCGCCCGTGTTGACCACGTGTTCCATAAAGAGACGCCCCCTCGGCATGATGTTCGTTATTAGTGCGGGAGGATGCACGTCTTGTGCCGCTGTTATTATTTTATGTAAATCAATAAGTTATTTCGTTTTGCGCCGCCAAATCAAATCTCAGATGCACTGTTTTGAGGCGCGCGCGGATTTCCCTGCCCTGAATTGGTGCTCGTGGTGCTCGCGCAACACTGAAAATACCACTAGCACTGCCCACTATTTCCGGGTGTAGACTCAGCACAACGGGGTGGCCAGCCGTTGCGGCAAGGCCCCTCACGTAAGTCAACAATTCGAGGGGGACACATGCAATCTATTTCCAGGGTTGGTTTCTTCGTTGCCGCCGTGCTTGCTGCTGGCGCCGCCAGCGCCCAGACGGGAGTTGGCCTCGAGGAGGTCATCATCACCGCCCAGAAGCGCGCCGCTACCCTGCAGGACGTGCCGGTGGCCGTCACTGCCGTTTCCGGTGAAACCATCGAAAACAACCAGATTCGCGATGCCAAGGACCTGCAGCAGCTGGTCCCCTCGCTGACCGTCAGCACGGCGGCCTCCTCGACGAACACCACGTTCTCGATCCGCAGTCTCGGTACCAGCACTTTCAACCCAGGCCTCGAAGCCTCGGTCGGCATTTTCGTCGACGGCGTCTACTTCGCCCGCCAGGGCGCGGCCATCAACGACTTCATGTCGCTGGACCGCGTGGAAGTACTCCGCGGCCCGCAGGCCACTTTGTTCGGCCGCAACACGCCGGCCGGTGTGGTCAGCTTCGTCACCAAGGCGCCCGATTTCGACTTCAACGGCGCTGCCGAAGTGACCGCAGGTAACCTCAGCTCGAAGATCGTGCGCGGCACGGTCACGGGCCCCATCAGCGAAACGCTGGCCTACCGTCTAGATGGCAACTGGAACCAGCGCGATGGCATCGTCACGAACGTCCGCGATGGCCGCGACCTGAACGACCGCGACCGTTACTCGGTGCGTGGCCAGTTGCTGTCGAAGCTCTCCGACGACACCACCATTCGCTTCATCGCGGACTTGGCGAAGATTGACGAAGAGTGCTGCGCGGCACCGTTCTCGTTCTACGCGCCGGTGTCCACCATCGTCATTCCGGCGCTGGGCGGTACGCTGCTCCCGGCGGACCCGTTCGCCGGCAAAATCGCCATCGATAACCCGGTCTATGCCGAGACGGAATCGAAGGGTCTGTCGGTACAGGTGGACCACAAGTATTCCGGCTTCGACCTCACCGCCATCACGGCTTTCCGTCAGTACGATGAAGACCAGAACTTCGACGCGGACTTCACCACGCTCGACCTCGCTGGCGACCGCATCATCGCGCAAAGCTACAAGACCTTCACCCAGGAAATCCGCTTGGCGTCGACTGGCGAGAACAAGCTCGACTGGCAGGTGGGTGGCTTCTTCTACGACAACAAGCTGCGCCATGACAACCGCACGCCGTACGGCTCGCAGTTGCGCGCCTTCGCCGACGGTCTCACTCGTTCGGCTTCGGCCCCGAGTGGTGCCGTCACGCTGGTGGAACAGCTGACGGGTACGCCTGCCGGTACGTTCCTCGGCGCCGGCCAGGGTCTGCGTCGTGAAAACTACGCCTACAACACGAAGAGCACCTCGGCCTTCGGCCAACTCGATTTCCACGTGAACGACAAGCTGACGGTGACCGCCGGCCTGCGTTACACGAAGGAAAGCAAGAACATGAAGGCGCTGGTCGATATCTTCGACCCGTTCTCGGCCATCAACATGGTCACCTTCGGTGGTAATGTCATTTTCGCGCAGGCCTACCAGACGGCTTTCGCGGGTAACTTCCAGCCGACCTTCGGCTTGCCGTACTCGACCGCCAATGCGGCGGCCATTCAGGCGGCCGCTCCGACCCAGTATGCGGCTTACAACGCGGCCATTCAGGCCGGTGCCCGTGCCTTCGCGAATGCCAACCAAGCCAACCCAGCGGTGAACCCGTTCCTCGGCCTGACGGCGCTGCAGTTCAACCCGCCCGCCACGGTGCCGAACTTCACGCGTAACCGCTCGGAGAATAACCTCTCCGGCAACTTCATCATCGCTTACGACGCCTCGGAAGACACCAACGTTTACGCCAGCTGGTCGCGCGGCTTCAAGGCAGGTGGCTTCAACCTGTCCGCCAACGCGTCCATCACGGGCGTCTACGAGTTCGAGCCGGAAATTGCCACCAACATCGAACTGGGCCTGAAGACCAAGCTGTTCGACAACACCACGCGCTTGAACGTGGCTGTGTTCAAGCAGGACCTGAAGGACTTCCAGGAAAACATCTTCACGGGTTCGGGCTTCGGCCTGGCGAACGCCGGTAAGGTGTCCTTGAAGGGCGCGGAAGTGGAGTTCGCTACCCGTGCGACGCAGTACCTCACCTTGGGCGGTGGTCTCACCTACATGTTCGAGTCGAAGTACGACAGCTTCACGGCGAACAGCTGCTACCCGGCGCAGACCGTCGACGCGGGCATTTACGCCAACGCGGCTGCCGTGCCGAGTGGTAACTGCGGGCGCATCATCAATGTCACCACGGGCCTGCCCATCACCGTGCAGAACTCCAGTGGCAAGGACCGCAACACGCCGGAGTTGACTGCTAACTTGAACGGCCAACTCGCCGTGCCGGTTGGCAACAATCTTGGCTTCCTGAACGCTTCGCTGTACCACGTCGGCGAGCAGAACTTCGCTGGCAACCAGAACCCCATCCGCGCCGTTGGTGCCCTTACGCTGGTAAACGCCAGCGCTGGTCTCCGCTCGCAGGATGGCAAGTGGTCCGTGGAAGTGTGGAGCCGCAACCTCACCGACCAGCAGTACACCCAGGGTAACTTCGAATCGGTCGGTCAGCCGGGTAGCGTTAACTCCTACCTTGGCGAGCCGCGTACCTACGGCATCACGCTGCGCACGCGCTTCTAAGGAAGCGCCAAGCGGCACTGAACAAGGCCCGCCCGGGAAACCTGGCGGGCTTTTTTTAAAGGATTTCACCATGCGTCCCGATTTCGGTCCCAACTTGCAGATGGCGTTTGTCGTTCCCAACCTCGACGAGGCCATCGCCCACTGGTTGAAGGTGCAGGGTATTGGGCCGTTCTATGTGCTGCGCCACTGCGAGGTGGCTAATGTTGTGTACCGCGGTACGCAGCCCGTGGAAGTGGACTTTGGTGTGGGCATTGCCCAGTGGGGTGGCGTGCAGGTGGAACTGATCGAGCAGTACTGCGACACGCCCTCCGGCTACCGCGATGTCTACGCGCGTGGCGAGGGCGGTTTCCACCACACTTGCGTGGTAGTGCCGGACCTCGAAGGCGCACTGGCCCATTACGCAGCCATGGGCGCTCCGCTGGCTATCCGCGGGGATTTCGGTGCCGGCAAATGGGCTTACGTGGACACGCGTCCGCAACTTGGCTGCATGACGGAACTGGTGGGCGATAACCCGGATATTCGCGCGTTCTTCAAGATGATTGCGGATGCGTCTGTGAACTGGGACGGCAGCGACCCGGTGCGCGAGCTGTAAATAACACTTGTCGGAGGGAGCTTGCTCCCGCCGCTTCAGCCAAACCTTTCCGGCGCGAACGGGGCCAGTGCCATGCTCGGTTCGCGGCCGTCGAGAATTTCGCCTACTAGTTGCCCGGTACCGGCCGCGAGGCTCAGCCCCATCATGGCGTGGCCGCTGGCCACCACCAGGTTCTGCCAGCGGCGCGTGCGGCCAATGTAGGGCAGGCCGTCTGGCGCGATGGGCCGCAGGCCCGTCCATGGCTGCACACCAGCGAATACCT
>CAIOHZ010000183.1 GCA_903858165.1 uncultured Pseudomonadota bacterium | reverse complement strand
AGCCCGCCACGCGAACCTGCCACGACAATGTCGCCGCCCATGGTCTCGAGACGCAAACCGGCACGCACAGCGTTCGCCTGCAGTTGCCCGAACTGCTGCGTGACCACGAGCCGTGCACCGCGCGGCACCAACACAGTCACGTCGGCGTAAACATCTTGCGGACCGCGCTGAATGGCATAGCGCCGCCCGTCATAATCCACTTTGCCCTTGAACCACCAACCGCCAATTTGCGGCGCCAGCGGCGAATGGACGGTAGCCACCTCAGTAGGCCAACGCACCACCACCAATCGACCGCCATCGCGCATTTCGGGCGCCATACCTGCTTGGCTACCCACTACCCGCACCACGTAATCGCGGCCAGGCGCCTCGCCTATCTGCACACTACCGATGAAGTTGCGTAATTCCACGTGGGACTGCCCGGACACCACCAACTCTTGCGGCGCGGTGGCGGCTGTGGCTGAGATTGGCAGAAGGGCCGCACCCAACAGCGCCACGCTCAACACGGGCGCCAACACAGCAGCCAAGCTCTTGGGAAAACGCATTGGACGTCGCATGGCGTGGTTCCTTCAGGTGTTTTCGTCACGGTAACGGCGCGCCCAGACGGCACCGCCGATGAAGAGCAGCCCCACCAACACACCGACCCACAAGTCGGCGGAAGTGAGTGCAGCCAGCAGGCGCTCGCCGCTGACACTTGGCACGTAGCCGTGGGCATTCACGGCTGCCGGCCCGCCCGTTGCGTGCTCCAAGCCCACGATCGCACCAACGGCGTGCTGAAACAGTTGCCCGACGAACCAGCCGCTGTTGAACAGCAAGGACTCCGCCAGCCCCACGCCGCCGACCAGCAAGGCCGCGAACACGAACGGTGCGCGCGCCGTGGCTGCCGACACGAGTAGTGCGTAGCCGACGATAGGGAGCGTCCACAACGCGAAGCCAACCGCCACCCACAGCAGCGTCAGGACATCCGCCAGCCACAGTTGCGGGGAGCCCAGTGCGCCGACAAAGGCATGCGCCGCAGCCGCTGCGTTAGGGCCAAAAGCGGTACCCAACTGCGTGGCAATCTCACCCACCCGCAGGGCAGCCAGGACAGCGAACACTGCCTGCGTAGCCACAGTGAACAACAAGGCTACTAGCGGCAGTACCACGCTCGCGACGAACACCTTCGACAGCACGGTTTCCAGGTCGCTGGCCGGCAGGCTCTTCCAGAACAGCACGCTCCGGTCTTTGCGGTCATCGAACAGACAATTCAGCGCGTAGAAAAACTGCGTGAACAAGAGGGTGATGTAGAACGGTACCGCCATGCCGAGCAATGCCACCCCTGCCCACTGGTCGGCCGCTGGCGCGTTCACCGCCAGACCAGGGCCATGAGGCGTCGGGCTGTCACCAAGATTCATCTGGCCCACGGCTGAACTGAACAGGATGATGGCCGCGCAGATGGCAGGTGCAATCCAGATGCCGCGGTGCTCCCACAGCTCGCGCCGCACCAGCCAGTTGAATACCCGCAGGCGTGGCGCGTGCACGGCACCCGCTACCGCCTTGCCACTTTCCAGTACCGCGTTCATTGCCGGCCTCCCTGCATGGTTGCCACGAACAAGTCCGCTACGCCGGGCGTGCGCAGTTCCCCGAGTGGCGCTAGCGCCGCCGAGTCCTTGCCATCGAAGATGAAAGCGTGGCGCCCCAGTGCTTGCTGTTCGTGAATGGGCCCCAGCGCGCGTGCGGCCGCCGCTTGGTCGGCGGTGGTAATCAGCTGCACAAAACGCTCACCGATACGGTCCATCGGCGTGTCGAGCACCAGCTTGCCGCGATTGATGAACAGCAAGTCGGTGAGCAGGTGCTCCACTTCCTCCACTTGATGGGTAGTGATGAGCAGCGTGCGCGTTTCGTCGAAGTAGTCGTTGATGAGCGCGTCGTAGAAAGACTTCCGCGCGAGAATATCGAGCCCCAGTGTCGGTTCGTCGAGCACCAGCAACTTGGCGTCAATGGCCATCGCAATAGCCAGATGCAACTGCGTCACCATGCCCTTCGATAGCGTCTTCACCTGCGCCTTTGGCGGAATACTGGTGCGGGCCAGAAACTCGCGGCAGCGCGCGGCGCGGAAACGCGGGTGCACGCCTTCCACGAAGGCCACCACCTGGTGCACACGAATCCAGCGCGGCAACACGGCAACGTCGGCAATAAAACACACGTCCTGCATCAGCGCATCGCGCTGACGGTAAGGGTCCAGGCCCGCCACTCGCAGGTAGCCGTCGTAGTGGGTTAGTCCGAGCAGCGCCTTCAGCGCCGTGGTCTTGCCTGCGCCATTCGGACCGATGAGCCCGACAATACGTCCGGCCTCGACCGTGAACGAGATATCGTCTAGCGCCCGCGCGGACCCGTAGGACTTGGACAAGCCCTTCGCTTCAATGAGTGTGCCCATGGGCAACGCCTCCCTGGATGGTTGGTTCGAATCAGCTTTCCGTATCGCTCGCACCGGCCGCTGGCGCCGGAACGACCACGGGGGATACCGGAGCGACCGGCGCCGGAGACGGCGGCAACGCGGCCAACAACTCTTCCGACCGAAAACCCAGCCGTTGAATGGTGGCGGCCACGCGGGGCCATTCACTGTCGAGGAACTTCTGGCGCTCACCCTTCAACAGGGCAGCACGCGCCCCCACCGCCACGTACATGCCGCGACCGCGCTTCTTCTCCACCAATGCCTCGTCGACGAGTTCCTGATAGCCCTTCAGCACGGTGAGCGGATTCAGACGGAAATCGGCCGCAACGTTACGCACGGAGGGGAGCGCGTCCCCTTCCTGCAGCGTGCCATCGAGAATCATCGCCACCACGCGGTCGCGCAGTTGGCGATAAATCGGCTGGCTGTCGTTCCATTGGGCGTCCATGGGGCTTCTCAGTCGTTCCCTGAACCAGTGTTGGGGCTGACTTCCGCACTATCGCTAGCGCCGCGTCATCAGCGTCTTGGGAGGGCAATTCCGGCGACTTACTCTCTTATGGTGTTGTAGTTAACTATATCACTAACCACATTGCAAGCCCCCCGTCACGACATCGCGGCCGGCCGCCCCGCCGTCGGCGGGTGCTAACATTCAACCCTTCTCAAGCAGTCGTGCCTTACGGAGTTCCCAGTCCATGAAGAAGCCCGTCAACGTGGCAATCACCGGCGCTGCCGGCCAGATCGGTTATGCCCTCGCCTTCCGCGTCGCCTCCGGCGCCATGCTGGGCCCAGACCAGCCCATTAATCTCCACCTGCTCGAGATTACGCCCGCCCTCCCCGGCTTGCAGGGCGTGGTCATGGAGCTGAACGACTGCGCCTTCCCGACGCTGAATAAGGTCATCGCCACCGACGACGCCCGCGTGGCGTTCAAGGACTGCGACGTGGCCATGCTTGTTGGTGCCCGCCCGCGTGGCCCCGGCATGGAGCGCAAGGACCTGCTGCTGGCCAACGCCCAGATCTTCTCGGCGCAGGGCAAGGCCCTCGACGAAGTGGCCTCACGCGATGTGCGCGTGCTGGTCGTCGGCAACCCGGCCAACACCAACGCGCTCATTGCCCAGCAGAACGCGAAGTCGCTGAACCCGGCGAACTTCACCGCCATGACGCGCCTCGACCACAACCGTGCGCTGTCGCAATTGGCCGAAAAGACCGGCTCGCACGTGAACGATATCCGCCAGATGACCATCTGGGGCAATCACAGCGCCACGCAGTACCCGGACCTGACGAAGGCCAGCGTCGGCGGTAAGGCTACCGCATCGCTCGTCGACGAAAACTGGACCCGCGAGACGTTCATCCCCACCGTGCAGCAGCGCGGCGCGGCCATCATCAAGGCGCGCGGTGCTTCGTCGGCCGCTTCGGCTGCCTCCGCCGCCATGGACCACATTCGCACTTGGGTGCAGGGCACCGCGGAAGGCGATTGGGTGTCGATGGGCATTCCTTCGGATGGCAGCTACGGCATCGCTCCGGGCGTCATCTACTCGTACCCCGTCACCTGCAAGGACGGCCAATACAGCATCGTGCAGGGCCTGGAGATTGACGCATTCAGCCGCGCCAAGATGGATGCCACGTACCAGGAACTGCTGGAAGAGCGCGACGGCGTACAGGACCTGCTGTAAAGCTAGCCAGCCGCGCGCAGATTCAGCGCGCGGTCGTTCGGGCCGTTCAGCACACAGCGCACGCCGGCCCCGCTCGAAAACTCGCCCACGCAGCGGTTGCAGTTGATGCACCGCGAACCGGCGGTGGCACCCGCTTGCCACTGCCGCACGAGGTCCGGCTCAGCCAATAAGGGCCGCCCCAGCACCACCGCGTCAAAGCCGTCAGCCATCGCCGTGGCCACGTTGTCCGGTGAACGCACACCGCCGAGCAGCGCGAGCTTCATGCCCTTTACCGCCGCGCGCACCTGTAGCGCTTCCTGCCGGAAATACAGTTCCTCGAAGGGCGTATCGCCAAAGGCGGGCGTCTTTGCGCCCAGCTTAATGAGAAAGCGGTTCCAGCGGCTCCTTTCATACTGCAGCATGGAAGCAGCCATCGACTGCCCGCGGAACAGGAACATGGGGGTGTGCGGCGAGAATCCACCGGTCATCACCAAGGCATGCGCCCCCACCGCCTCCAACGCGTGGGCCAGCGCGATGCAGTCCGGCACCTCGGTACCACCGGCTTTGCCGTCGCGCAGGTTAGCCTTCACCAGTACGGCAAGGCGGTCGCCCACGGCTTCCACCACCCGCCGTGCCACGTCCACGGGAAAGCGGATACGGTTGGCCACGCTGCCACCAAATTCATCGGTGCGGCGGTTGGCCAAAGGGCTGAGAAACTGGCTCAGCAAGTAACCATGACCCATATGAATCTCGATGGCGTCATAGCCGGCCGCGGCGGCCACCTGCGCTGCTGCCACGAATTCGTCAGCTATCTCGCGCATATCCGTCGCGGTCATTTCGCGGGTGAACAGGGCACCCACGGCAGCCCCGTAAAGATTCAGCGTCTTGGACGGACCCCCGGGCTTCTTGTGGCGCCGCACCGGCGTGCGAGTCATGGTGCCGCAGTGACCTAGCTGCAGCGACACCTTGCCGCCCGTCGCATGCACGGCCGCGGCTACGGCCGCGAGGCTGGCCTGCGTTTCCACCGTGGCCGCCATCTCCTCATCGAAAGTGCGCCCGTCGCTGGCAACGGCCACATAGCCGAGCGTGGTAAGCGCCACACCGCCGGCCGCAATACCGGCGTGGTGCGCCGCAAGCGCGGCCGTCGCCTGTTGGTGTGCACCTGCCAGCAGCGTCATGCCTTCGTAGGTCCCCGCCTTGATGAAACGGTTCGGCAACTGCAAGGGACCAAGGTCTAACGGCGTGAAAGCGGCGGCGAGCGACATGGGGGCACCTGACAGCGGGACTGGGCAGCGAGACCGGAAAGAAAATTCGGAAAAACCATGGCATCGATTTACGCATACGCTCGAAAAAATGTCACCTCGCCGCGCTTTACGCAGAAACAGACCGCTTTGCCCCACTCAGCAGCGCTTCCTTCGAGCGCGCGCCAGCGGGCCGACGCCGGCCACCACGCTTCGGCTATAGTCCAAGGCGGCGGGTCCATTTTTTTCTGTCTGGACCGGGAGCTTCCATGCTGCTAACACTGTTCTGGCTGCTCACCCTGCTGGGCCTCGGACTCATCCTCACCTACCGCCGTAGCAGCCTCCGCGCTGCCACGGTGGTGCTCGGGTTGTGGTTGGTCTTCTGGGTAGCCCTGCGGCAACCCCACGGCGTGCTACCCCTGCTCGCCGCTGGCGCCTACGCCGCCCTGCTGGTCTTGAACCTGTCCGTGCTGCGGGTGCGCTTCATCAGCCGGCCGTTCCTGCGGCTTTACAAGCGGCTATTGCCCACCATGAGTAATACCGAACGCGAGGCATTGGAAGCCGGCACGGTGTGGTGGGACGGCCAACTGTTCACCGGCAACCCAGACTGGTCGCAGCTGATGAACGCCGCCGCACCGCAACTGACGGCCGAGGAGCAAGCGTTCCTCGATGGGCCCTGCGAAGAGCTGTGCCGCCTGCACGATGACTGGCAGTCCACCCACCTGCTCGGCGATCTGTCGCCGGCGGTGTGGGCGTTCCTCAAAGGTCGCGGCTTTTTCGCGATGATCATTCCGCAGGAATACGGTGGGCTGGGCTTCAGCGCTTATGCCCACAGCTGTGTGCTGGTGAAGCTGTCGAGCCGCAGCAGCATGCTGGGCTCCACCGTCGCCGTGCCGAACTCGCTGGGGCCAGCCGAACTGCTGCTGCACTACGGTACGCAGGCGCAGCGCGACCACTACTTGCCGCGCCTCGCGGATGGCCGCGAAGTGCCCTGCTTCGCGCTCACCGGCCCGCGTGCCGGTTCGGATGCCGCATCGCTTCCCGATACTGGTGTGGTGTGCCGGGGCCAATGGGAAGGCCGCGAGATCATCGGGCTGAAGCTGAATTTCTCGAAGCGCTACATCACGCTGGCCCCCATCGCCACCGTCATCGGTTTGGCCTTCCGCCTGTTCGACCCGGACCGCTTGCTGGGCGGTGGGCAAGACCGTGGCATTACCGTGGCACTCGTTCCGCGCAATACGGCCGGCGTCGACATTGGCCGACGCCACTTACCGCTGAACGTCCCGTTCCAGAACGGCCCCATCCACGGTCACGACGTATTCGTGCCACTCGACTTCATCATCGGTGGCCCGGCCAATATCGGCCAAGGCTGGCGTATGTTGGTGGAACAGTTGTCCGTGGGGCGCTGCATCTCGCTGCCCTCCAGTACCACAGGAGGCTCCAAGGCTGCTTCGTTTGCCGCCGGTGCCTACGGACGCATCCGTCGTCAGTTCAACACCTCCGTGGGCCGCTTCGAGGGCGTGGAGCATGTGGTGGCGCGTATCGTCGGCAACACCTACATCATGGACGCCGCACGCGCTGTTACCGCCGGCGCCATCGATGGTGGCGAAAAGCCCTCCGTCCCTTCGGCCATGCTGAAGTACCACGTCACGGAAATGGGTCGGCAGGTGGCAAACGATGTGATGGACGTGCATGGCGGCAAAGGCATTTGCCTTGGCCCCAACAACTTCCTCGGGCGCGGCTATCAGGTGGTGCCTGTGGCCATCACCGTGGAAGGCGCGAACATTCTGACCCGCAGTCTCATCATCTTCGGGCAAGGCGCCATTCGCTGCCATCCGTGGGTATTGAAAGAGATGGAGGCCGCGCGCGATACAGACCGTGCGCGGGGTTTGGCGGCGTTCGACACAGCGCTCTTTGGCCATATCGGTTTTACTTTTTCCAATGCCACCCGCTCACTGGTGATGGCCTTAACGCACGCACGGTTCACCAAAGTGCCAGCCAGCGATAGCACCGCGCGTCACTTCCAGCACATCAACCGCTTCAGCGCCTCGTTCGCTTTTGCCAGCGACGTGGCCATGCTGGCGCTGGGTGGTTATCTGAAGAAGAAAGAGAATCTTTCGGCAAGGTTGGGCGATGTGCTGTCGGCGCTTTATTTGGCTTCCATGGTGCTGAAGCACCACCAGAACCAAGGGCGCCCCGCAGAGGATGAAGTCCTGGTGGACTGGGCGTGCCGCACGCTGCTTTACAAGGCACAGGAACAGTTGCACCTGTTTCTGCGCAACTTTCCGGTACGCTGGCTCGCGGCGTTCATGCGCGTCTTCATCTTCCCGCGCGGTCTGACGTATTTCGCCCCAAGTGACAACCAGGGCCACAAGTTGGTGGACGTGGTGATGAACCCAGGGCCCGCGCGCGACCGGCTCTGTGCCGGCATCTACCGCGCGGTAGAGCCGGGCAATGCGCTTGGCCTGCTGCAGGAAGCCCTGGAGCTAGCGGTGCAAGCCGAGCCACTGGAGCGCCGACTGCGAGTGGAGGGCATCAAGACCGGCCGCGTGACTGCACTAGACTTGCCACGCCAAGTTGACCAAGCAGAAGCGGCGGGCCTGCTCACTGCCGCCGAAGCTACGTGGCTGCGCGACTACGACCGTAAAGTGATGGCGCTGGTGCATGTGGACGATTTCGCGCCACATGAACTGGGTCTGCAGTCCACGCCTACCAGCTTCGCGGCCGCCCATCCGCAGCTCCACTGAAATTTGCATTAGCGCCAGTCCATGCTCCCATCCACGCCATCGCCTACTCAGCACCACTGCGCCAACTGCGGCGCGCGCCTTGCAGGGCCTTGGTGCAGCCAGTGCGGGCAGCACAGCCATGACAGTGGTCGGCGGCTGCGCGACCTGCTGCACGACGCCTGGCACTCATTCACGCATCTAGATGGTCGCTTCGGTAGCACACTGCAACTGCTGTTCTGGCAGCCCGGGGCGCTAACGCGTGAGTACTTTGCCAACCGACGTGCGCGGCAGGTGCCGCCGTTCCGCCTTTATCTCGTCTGCAGCCTGGTGTTCTTCGCGCTTACCTCTGCCGAGAAGTGGTATGCCGACCACCACGCTGTACCAGCACCCGGACCGGTAGTGTTCGATGTGAAGAAAGACGGCGCGGACCCTTGCGAATTCGACCTAGGCACGGGCAAGGTCCCTGTATGGGTGAAGACCGCCTGCGACAATGTCGTCAAAGACCAAGGTAAGACACTGGGCAACACCTTTCTGGGCAATGCGCCGAAGATGATGTTCCTGTTCCTGCCTTTGCTCGCCGCCTTGATGCAGTTGGCTTACTGGCGTCCGCGTCGTTGGTATGTGGAACACGTGGTATTCAGCTTGCACACGCATGCCCTGTTGTTCACGGGCTTTTCGCTATTCATGTTGCTCGGTCTGGCAGCCACGGCCTGGTCTGCGCTGGAACTACCGACCACCATCGCCAAAGTGGCGCTGTTCTTGTGGCTAGCCGTCTACCCCTACCGCGCCATGCGCGTGTACTACGGCCAAACGCGCGCGCGGACATTCGTCAAATTCATGGGCCTCGGCATCGTGTATTTCACGTTGTTAGCTGTGGTGACGCTGCTCACCATCGTGGTCAGCGCCATCAGCGCTTGAACCGCCCGTCATGAAACGTGTCCCTTGAACTGCTTCCCGTGATCTCCCCACCTTGAACCGCGCCATCTTGCATGTCGACATGGACGCGTTTTTTGCTTCCGTGGAGATTCACGACAATCCGGCCTTGACTGGACTGCCGGTAGTTGTGGGCGGTGACGGTGGCCGTGGCGTGGTGGCTGCCGCCAGCTACGCAGTGCGCGCCTTTGGCGTCCACAGTGCCATGCCCATGCGCGAAGCACACCGGCGTTGTCCGCAACTGGTCGTGGTACGCCCACGCATGGAACGCTACAAGGAAGTGTCGCGGCAGGTGTTCGCGCTGTTTCGCGAAGTCACACCCTTGGTGGAAGGATTGTCCGTCGACGAAGCCTTTCTCGATGTGACCGCCAGCCGTCAACTCCTCGGCGATGAACTCACCATCGCCCGCGCCTTGAAGCAACGCATCCACGCTATAACGGGCCTGACCGCCTCCATTGGTATAGCTCCGAACAAGTTGGTAGCAAAGATTGCCAGCGACCTCGACAAACCGGATGGTTTAACGCACGTCCCACCGGAACGCGTTCAGGCCGTGTTAGACCCCTTGTCCGTCAGCAAGCTCTGGGGTTTGGGTCCAAAGACCTTGCCGCGAGTGCATGCAGCTGGAATTCACACCTTCAAAGACCTGCGTACCGCGAGTGAAGCGCAACTCTGGGCGGCGTTTGGCCGCCACGGCGCGGCCATGCGCGCGCGTGCCAGCGGCGAGGACGAGCGTGCCGTGGAGCCGGACTGGCAGGAACTGCAGGTGAGCGCCGAAGAAACCTTCGACCGCGACCTGACCGACCCCGCGGCGCTAATGGCGGCACTGACCGCGCTAGCGGACCGCGCGTGCGCTCGGGTACGCGCCAAGGGCTGGGAAGCGGGTACAGTCACCGTTAAGTTACGCCGCAGCGACTTCCGCACCTTTACCCGGCAGCGCTCGTTCTCGCCGCCCACCGCGGACACGCAAGCCGTACTGCACTTGGCGGCAAGCCTCTTCACCACCTGGCACCGCGAGCAAGGCCTGCCCGCGGTGCGCTTGTTGGGTGTGGGGCTGGGCGGCTTGGTGCCGGCCAGCCAGCTGGACTTGCTGGCGCAACCCGCCGGACGGGAACGCGGTGAGCAACCTCACCACCACGGCCACGATCGCGGCAGCACCGACAGCGTGGTGGATGCCATCCGTGCGAAATTCGGCCCGGGTGCTGTGCGCCGGGCCAACGTGATGGAACGTCCCGAGGAACGCGCCGACGGCTTCACCGAGGTACGGCGTAAGGATTGAGAGCACGGCCCCGTAACGGCATACGCCAACACCGCGGCAGCGTTGCTCTGCACGGGCTATCATTCCCTCATGTACACCTCGTTTTTCGGGCTGGCCGAGCCACCGTTCGCCATCACGCCAGACCCGCGGTACCTCTTCCTGAGCGATCGCCACGCGGAGGCCTTGGCGCACCTGCTGTATGGCGTCACCCATTCGGGTGGCTTCGTGCAGTTGACGGGCGAAGTGGGCACCGGCAAGACCACCGTGGTCCGCAGCTTGCTGGCGCAAGTGCCAGACAACGCCGACGTGGCGCTCATCCTGAACCCGCGGGTGTCGCCGCTGGAACTGGTGCAAGGCATCTGCGACGAACTGCGCGTGCCGGTAACGGAACCTGCGCGCAGCAGCATCAAGCAACTGGTCGATGCGCTAAACGACTACCTGCTCGCGCGCCATGCGCTCGGCCGGCGGGTCGTGGTCATCATCGACGAGGCACAGCAACTGACTCCGGAAGTACTGGAGCAAGTGCGCTTGCTCACCAACCTCGAAACGGCTACCACCAAGCTGCTGCAGGTCATTCTCATCGGCCAACCGGAGCTACGCGAACTGCTGGCCCGCACCGATCTGCGCCAACTCGCACAGCGGGTGACCGGCCGCTACCACTTGGAGCCGCTGACGCGCCAAGAAACGGTGGCCTATGTGCGGCATCGGCTGAAGGTGGCCGGGGCCATGTCCCCGCTGTTCTCCCCCGCGGCCCTCCACGAAGTGCACCGCCTCGCGCGCGGCACGCCGCGTCTCATCAACGTGCTCTGCGACCGCGCCCTGCTGGCGGCCTACACGCAGGAAGAAAACCGCGTCACGCCCGCACTGGTGCGCGTGGCCGCCAGTGAAGTCCATGGTCGCCGCGTGCTGCCCGCCTGGGCTGCTTGGACTGGTGCTGCGGCTGCCATCGTCGGCGTCACCATTCTCGGCACCGCACTCTGGTTGGCTTGGCGTACACCCCCTGCCAATGCGGGACAAGGCGCCGTGCCGGCGGCTGCTGCCTTCGCTCGCAGTGCTGGCAGCCCGCGCACTGTCGGCGGCACCCCAGCCGACGCCCCGACCAACGACGCCACCAGCAGCGCGACCAGCGACGACGCCGTTACCGAAGCGGGAAACGCAGTGCAAGGTGTCGCCGCGGCACTCGCCGCCCATGCGGCCGAAACTGGCACGGAAAACGCTATCGCCCACCTATTCGAACGTTGGGGGCTACGCTACGACTCACTCCAAGGGGCTCCTTGTCCGCAGGCCAGTGCTGCCGGTTTGGAGTGCGCCACACTGAAGGGCAGTTGGAACCAGTTGCTCCAGTTGCGTCGCCCGGCCGTCCTGGCCTTAGTAGACCCGGCCGGGAACGCCCATCAGGTATTGCTGGTGCAAGTGAATGGCGAACAAGCGCGCTTGGCACTGGGCGCGGGCAACGCCGGTACTGCCGTCCTCACTGGAGACCTGCTGCAACACTGGCAGGGTCAGGCTTTGCTGTTGTGGCGACCCGCTTTCCAACCGGTGCGTTCGCTCAGTTACGGCATGCGCGGACCCGAAGTCCGTAGTCTCGCCGAACTGCTTCAGCAAGCCCGCGGCGGCTACTCGCGTGACCCGCTCGGCGACCAATACAACGCCGCGCTATTGCGTGAGGTACAGGCGTTCCAGCGGCGCCATCGACTGGTCGTCGACGGCATTGCCGGCGTGCGTACGCAGATGGTGCTAGATGCGATCGCCGATACCCGCGATGTCCCCTTGCTTACCCCTCAGGTAGTCCGCTGATGTCCATCATCCTCGACGCCCTGCGTAAGAGCGAGAGTGAGCGACTGCGGGAGGCGGAAGCCCACCGCAGCGAGTTGCCGCGCGCCAGGGGACGTACCAGCATGCCGTGGTGGGTGTGGGCGGTAGCCCTGCTGCTGCTCGCCAATATCACGCTGCTGCTTTGGCTGGCGCTGCGCTCGGCACCAGCAACCAGCGATGTCTTCACCAGCCGCGCGGCCGGACGCGAAGTGCGCGACCTCGAACGTTTGGCCGCTGCCGGTACGGAAACGACTGGCAGCGCCGCTGCGGCCGGTGCACGGCGCACCACGCCAGATATACCGCCAGCACAATTCCCCGTGCGCAACGCGGAGCCCATGGCAGCACCCACGCTCGCCGAAGCCGATACCATTCGCGCAGCTGCCGCACCAACCCTCGCGCAGCGCGCCGCCGAGGCAGTGGCGGCCGAAGGACCTGGGCGAATCGCCAACAACAATGCCGGCAATGGCCTACGCGGCGAAGCGCCCAGCAACTTGTCTACCGTCCTGCCCGAAGGGGTACCAGCGCTGGACGTATCGTTGCACTACTACGATAGCGCCAGTGGCCGCAGCTTCATTTCCATCAACGGGCATACTGCGCGTGATGGCACCGTGCTTCCAGAAGGGCCGCAGGTGGAGCGAGTGACAGAAGAAGGGGCTATCCTGAATTTCCGCGGACAGCGCTTTTTGCTGCCACGCAACTAGAAAAGGCGTGCCGACCGCGGCACAGCCCGAATTGATGAGGGGGTTGGACTTGAGCATTGCGACAATCACTGCGCCCTTGCCTTCGGCACTCCCAGCCTTGGAGTCGCTAGATGGCGTGCGCCTCGCTGCAGCCTTGCGCACCGGCATCCGTCGGTTGCTGCAGCAACAAGAGCACATCAACAAGATCAATGTGTTCCCGGTACCCGATGGCGACACGGGAACCAACATGGCGCTCACGCTGCATGCGGTATTCCAGCAGATTGGCCGCGTGGAGATTCCGCATGCCGGCCAGTTGCTCACGCGCGTCGCGGACGCTGCCCTTGACGGCGCTCGCGGTAATTCCGGCGCTATTCTGGCGCAGTTTTTTCTGGGTCTCGGCGACCATGCGGCGGCCGCACCAGCGCTTGGGGCGAACGAACTCGCCACTGCCATGGAAGGCGGTGCACGCTATGCGCGCGACGCCATGGCGGAACCGCGCGAAGGCACGCTGCTCACGGTGCTGGCTGCCTGTGCACTGGCCATCCGCGAACAAGTGCAAAATGGCGCCCGCGATGTCCGCAGTATCTTGCATAACGCCCTCCAGCAATCCGAAGAAGCCACGCGGCGTACTACCGAACAACTGGAACAACTGAAACGCGCCAACGTAGTAGATGCGGGTGCGCTTGGCTTCGTGGAACTACTCACCGGCATGGTGGGCTATCTCGACACGGGCATTGAGCCGGATGAAGGCCTTTCCGACGACACGACAGCAGTGGAGCATGACGAGCGGATTACCGCTGGCGAGACCGGCGACCTAACCCATCGCTGGTGCACCGAATGTCTCGTGCTAGCGCGTGATGCCCAGACGCCCGTGGACCGTCGTGCCTTGCGCGAAGCCCTGTCCGCACTGGGTAGCAGCCTGGTAGTGGCAGGCCACGAGCGCAAGGTGAAGGTGCATGTGCATGTGAACGAGCCGGAAGCGGTATTTCGCGCCATGGAAGCCTTTGGCACCGTCCAAGGCCAGAAAGCCGACGACATGCAACGCCAGCAGGAAAGCGCCCACCATGCGCGGCGCCAGCAGGTGGCCATTGCCACCGACTCGGCCGGCGACCTGCCCGAATCCTGGATGGAGCGCTACGACATCCACAGCGTGCCTGCGCGCGTGAACATTGGCACCCACAGCTATCTGGACAAAGTAACGCTCGACCTCGCTACCTTCCTGCGTCTACTCGACGAGCCCGGTTCGCCGTTCCCGAAATCTAGCCAGCCACCTCCGGGTGATTTCCGTCGGCTGTTCGAATTCCTCGGCTCTCACTACCAGTCTGTGGTCAGCATCAACGTCACTCGGGCCAACAGTGGCACTTGTGGCGCTGCCGAAGTGGCGGCTAGCCGCGTGCAGTCGCGTGGTGGCGTTCAGGTCATCGACAGCCGCAACGCCTCGGTAGGCCAAGGCCTGCTCGTCATGGCAGCGGCCGAGTACGCCGCCACTGGCGCCTCGCTGGAGGACGTGGTGCGCTTTGTAGAGCGCATGCGTCCGCATAGCCATACCTATGCTTGCCCCACCACGCTCGAGTTCGCCGTCCGCGGCGGACGCATCCCTGCCTGGGCGGGCCACGTGGCGCGCTGGCTACGCATGACACCGCTCATCTGCAGCACTACTGCCGGCCCGGTGGGTATTGGTGGTGTGCTCTTCGGTCGCAGCGGCCTTACGCGCCAGTTCGCACGCTGGGTCGGTCGGCGTATGGAGCCGGGCCTGCGCTATCGCTTACTGGTCGGTCATGGGTTGGTGGAAGAGCAAGGCCGCGAACTGCTGGCGGCGCTGACCACCGCCCACCCCAACATCGTGGACAGTCACCTTATCGAAGTAGGCACGGCGCTCACGGTGCACGGTGGTCCGCGTTTGCTCGCGGTCGGCTTGCAGGTACTTCCGGAAGATCTCGAGAAAGCTGAAGCTATCGGCCGTTCACGCCGCTAGTTCATGCGGCTGGTCGACGTCGCTAGTTCGTGCGGCTGGTCGACGTTGTTAGTTGAAGTTTTTGGCGCGCCATCTTGATTGCTGCTGAAGGTGCCTTGATGAAATTCGACACACTGGCGGTTCACGCCGCGCGCTCACCGGACCCGTCTACCGGCGCCGTCGCCACGCCATTGGTGATGTCCACCACCTTCGAACGCGCTGCCGATGGTAGCTATCCACAGACGCACTACTACGGGCGTAGCGGCAACCCAAACCGCGAACAACTGGAGCAAGCACTCGCCGCATTGGAAGATGGTGCTGGCGCCTGCGCTTTCGCTAGTGGCTTGCAAGCCGTGCTGGCGGTGTTCATGGCTTTGCGTACCGGTGACCATGTGCTGGTTTCACATGACTGTTACTGGGGAACGCGCAAGCAATTGCGTACGCTGCTTGCGCCGCTGGGCATCACGCATACGGAAGTCGACACCACCAATCTGGCAGCGGTCGCAGCGGCGTTCACGCCCAGCACCCGCTTGCTATGGGCCGAAACGCCTTCCAACCCGCTGCTGCGCGTTAGCGACATTGCTGCCTTGTCCGAACTGGCACATCAGCACGGCGCAGCGCTTGCGGTAGACAACACCTTCGCCACGCCCGTGCTGCAGCGTCCGCTCGAACTCGGCGCGGACTTGGTCATGCACAGCACCACCAAGTATGTCGGCGGGCACAGCGACTTGACCGGCGGCTTGGTAGTGACGCGCGAAGTAGGCGCGTTGCTCACGGCCGTACGTGCCTTCCAATGCGATGGTGGCGGCGTACCTTCGCCCTTCGATTGCTGGTTGCTACGCCGCAGCCTCATGAGCCTGCCGCTAAGGGTGCGCGCGCAATCTGCTACGGCTTTGGCTGTCGCCGAATTCCTGAGCACACAGCCCAACGTGAGCGCCGTGCATTACCCCGGCCTTGCCCAACACCCGCAGCGTGCTTTGGCCGCAAGGCAGATGTCAGGCTTCGGCGCCATGCTGTCATTCGAAGTAGCCGGGGGAGCCGCCGCCGCCATGGCCGTCGCTGCGCGCGTACAAGTATTCACTCGCGCCACCAGCCTTGGCGGCGTGGAAAGCCTCATTGAACATCGTGCTTCCATGGAAGGCCCAGGCACGCAGACACCGGCCGGCTTGCTGCGCGTGTCCATCGGTCTGGAAGACGTCAGTGACCTCCAAGCGGACCTCGCCGCCGCGTTGCAGGGCTGAAACTGCCACTGCGGCTTAAGCCCGCATGCCCTTCACTCCCCGCGCACGGGGCGCTTCATGGTGCAGGCCATTGCTGAGGCACGCGTCGTAACTGCTCGACCGCATAGCCCTGCGTACGCAATTGCGCTACCAGCGCTGCATAGTCTGCCTCCGGCATCGTTGGCGTACGCGCCATAATCCACACATAGTCACGCGCCGTGCGTCCGATGACTGTCTGCGTGTACTGCTCATCCAAGTGCGTGATGAGAAACTCGGCCTTGAAGGGCCACAGGAACTGCATGCCCCAAGTAGCATTCGTGGCGGTGTCGCGTACGAAGCCGCGCGGATGATAAGTCTTCAATGGCCCATCGAAGCCACCGGCGCGAAAGGTGAATGTGGTAGCAATGGTGCCGTCGGCGGCCAGTTCATAGGTCTCGACCGCATTCCACGCGTCCTTCTCTAGGAACGTGGGAATGGTCGCAATGACATACCACGGCCCCATGAAGCGTGGCAGGTCCACCTTCGCCACGGTAGGCATGGGGGGTTGCGTGCTGCACGCCGCAAGCCCGGCACCCAGCGCCAAAAACACCAACGCACCCCAAAGCCTCTTGCCGCTAAAACGTTTCATGATCGCTCCTCTATGTCTTATGTCGGGCCTTCTGTCGGGCCTCGCGTCGGGGCTGCTATCAGGCCTTGTGCCGGCGCCGACTGCGCCAGCGCTGCCAGTGCCTCACCGCTTACCCTGAACACCGTCCATTCATCCATCGGTACCGCGCCCATCGAACGGTAGAAATCGATAGCGTGCTGGTTCCAATCCAGCACGGCCCACTCGAAGCGCGCGCAGCCACGCTGCGCTGCAATGGCGGCCAGATGCAATAGCAAGGCCTTGCCTACGCCACGACCGCGCATCGCCGGGCGTACGTAGAGGTCTTCTAGATACAGACCGCGCCGCGCCCGAAAGGTGCTGAAGTTGTGAAAGAAAAGCGCAAAACCCACCGCCTCACCAGCGATTCGTGCCACCACGGCCTCGCAATCGGGCCGTGCGCCGAACAGCGCCTCGCCCAGACTGTCTGCGGTGGCATCCACGGCATGCAGCAACTGCTCGAATTCCGCCAACTCGCGGATCAGTTCCAGTAGCAAGGGCACATCCGACGGCGTGGCGGGCGTGATTTCGGGCGAATGGGGAACCATACGAACTCCAGAAAAGGCAGGCGCCATAGTGCCGTGCTTCACGCCTCGGAAAAAGTCTAACCGCCGGGAAGGGAAAGGGCTTGACGTTTTGCACTGCAGAACGCAGAGTCGACATTGAGTCATCGCTGGATACCTATGTTTCTTAGGAAGTTTTTCTCCAGACTTCTCTTATCAAGCCTGCTGGCGCTGCCGGCCGTGGCGGTGGGTGGCACTGTCAGTGGTGAACTAGGCTTCCTCGGCGAACTCGTCCCTGCGCTCCGTATCCACGCCTGGCAACCCGCCACGGGCCAGCATCTCGTACTTACCACCCAGCGCCAGCAACGGCGCTACACCATGCAGTTGCCGCCAGGCCGCTGGGTGCTGTTCGCGCGCCCGAACGAGCCCGGCGCACCGGATCTTTATGGCGCGTATTCGCGTTTTGCCGCCTGCTCCCGCAACCCGCAGGCGCTACGCTCCGGTGCTTGTACCGATCACGGACTGCTCGAGATACCGGTCTGGAAAACCGGCAGAGTCGATGGGGTCGATCTGACCGACTGGTATATCGACGAAGCCAGCGCCGCACGACTAGACGCAGTGCTCGGACGCGGCCCCGGCGAAAGCTACACCGAGGCGGCGCTCGCCGCGCCGCGCTTCAGTGAGTATCCAGCGGCGCTGTTGCCGCCCGGCACCGCCACCACCGCCGTGGACGCGGATAGCGCCGACCCCCGCCTGACACGCGACCAAGCAGCACTGGCCGCAGCGCTGGCGCGGGGACCCAATTTCGCTGGCAGCCTCGCGCTGTTCGCGGTGCCAGGGGGCACCGCCGTGCTGGACCTGCGCAGCGGTCAGGTGCGTTGGCCTATTGCCCTCGCTGAAAATGCCCTCGACAACCCCTGCCTCGATCCCAAGGCGGAACATGAACCCTTACAGTTTCGCCGCGACAGCCGCTTGCTCACCGTGACCCGGCCGGAAGCTGAACAAATGGTCACGCGCTATCTGGTTTGGCATGACGCCAAGGGCCGCCTCGAAGAAGTGGCTAGCTTGACCAGCGCGCTGCCGGAGCGCTGTCGTCCGGCGACGGGCACGCGCTAAGCCGGCGGCGCCAGTTAAGCCGGCGGCGCCGGCAGGTTCGAAGCGTGCAGATGGTGAATGCGCCATGCGCCGGCGTCTTCCGCCCGCAGCAGCAAGGTGCGCCGGCCCCACTGGTCCGCAAAGGTAAACAAGGCGGTCACCAGCGCCCACCCCGGTGCCAACCACTCCACCCGGAAATCGCGCATGCCGAACCCGATGTAGGGCGGCGCGGCCTGTGTCTGGCGCAGCTGCGCATTCATGCGAGCGAAGCGCGCCACGATAGCCTCGCGGCCATGGACCAAGGCCTGCGAATTCCTAAACGGAAAGTACATGGTGGCGTCGGGCGTAAACCAGCCCTCCAGCGCATCTTCACCATGGTCCAGCGCATTCAGGAATGCCTGCAAGGCGGCCTGCACCAGCGCGGCTTCCGCCACCGGATTGTTCATTGCTTGCATCGTCCGCCTCCAAGCACTGCTCACACTACCTAGTGCCACAGCATGCAACGCCACAGCATGCGACACTAAAGCCCCCACCTTACCGCGCCCAGAGGCGCCTGCCCGCATGAAACGTCTCGGACTGCTGCTGATGAAAGGCCTGGTGGCCGTACTGCCGCTGGGCTTGACCGCCTACTCCGTGTACTGGCTGGTCACCACCACCGAAACGCTGATGCAGACCTTCCTGCTCTGGTTCATCCGTCCGGAAATCTACCGGCCCGGCATGGGCTTGCTTGTCGGCGTGGTGTTCCTGCTGGCGGTGGGTACGTTCGTGAACGCCTACGTGGTGCGCCGCGTGCAGGGCTGGCTAGACCGGGTCATCGAGCGTATTCCGGGCGTGAAGACCGTCTACGGTGCGGTGCGCGACCTCATGCAGTTTTTGCCCACCGGTAACAGCACCGAGCGCGACTTGCGCAGTGTCGTGGTGGTGCGCTTGGGCGACATGCGCTTGCTGGGCTTTGTCACCCGCGACGACCTGCCAGAGCTGGAAGCGCAGGCCGGCGGCATCGACTTGGTGGCCGTCTACCTGCCCATGAGCTACGGCATCGGCGGCTATACCGTCTACCTGCCGAAAGACCAGTGCGAGTCCTTGGACATGCCGGTGGAAACTGCCATGCGCATGGCCCTTACGGCCGGGATGTCGAGCGGCCCTCCGCCGGCGCGTTAAGCCGCACCGGCACTTCGAGCCGCACCAGCACCGGTCGGTGGTCCGAGCCCACCCAAGGGCCCAGCACGAAGCTCTCGGCGCGAATGCCGTGCGTCACCAAGCAGTGGTCAATCTGCAAGCCGGGAAAGCGCCCGGTCCAGCGGCCGGCACTGGCCGGCCAGGTGGTCACCAGCCCACTGGACGCTGCGGCGTTCACCAAGCCACCATTCGCCAACAAGCGCTCGAATGCGCCGTCGTGTGGGGTCAGGTTGAAATCGCCCACCAGCACCAACGGGCGCGGTGCTTGACGCGCCAGCGTTGCCAGCCGCGCCAACGCCAACTCGCGCGCGGCCGCAGAGGCCGGTGTGATGGGCCAGCGCAAATGCAGCCCCAGCACATCCACGGGCTGCCCGGCGAGGTCGACGGTAACGCGCAGCGCATCGTAGGGGCCCACGCCCTCAAGGGCCACGGCGCTGGCTGCACTCCACGGCAAGCGGCTCAGCACCATCACGCCATCGTGCCCGGCACCCGGCACCCAGCGCTGGTAGGGCCAACCATCCCGCAACAAGGCCAGTTCGCGCTGCCAGCGCGGCGTCACTTCCTGAAACACGGCGACGTCAGGCGCTGCTGCACGTACCGCAGCGCGCATGGCCGCGTACTGGTGGTTGCGGAACCAGACGTTGACCGACAGCACCTGCAGCGGCGTGGCCGGGACGAACATGAAGGGCTCCGCCTGCGCCACTGTGGGCGTGGGCAGGAGAAAACCCGGCCACCAACCTGGGACTACCCGCGGCAAGCCCGGGGCCAGCAAGGGCCAGAGGAGAGCGAGATTCACCAGCGCCAAACCCGTGGCGCCAGCCGCAATACCGAGGTGACGCGTGAGGCCGAGCAACATGGCCAGCAAGCCCAGCAGCAAAGCCACCTGCACGCGTAAGTCCGCTGCGCGGTCCGCGAGCCAGAAGTGTGGGCTCAATAGCCCAAGCAGCGTCAGGAGCCCAAGGCCGGCAACACAGACCACGGCCGCCCGCACGAACGCCCCAACGAACGCTTGGCGCGCTACGGCCATGAAACGTTTAGCATGCTCAGTGAACACCAGCACCAGTCCCTCCACCCCTGCAGGATGCCACGCAGTTGCCCCCCATGAACGGTCTGAAGCGATTTTTCGAGGACTTGGTTATCGGCGAGGTGCTGCTATCCGGCACGCGCACCCTCACCGCGGAGGACATCACTACCTTCGCGCGGCAGTATGACCCGCAGTGGTTCCACGCGGATGCGGATGCGGCGCGGGAGAGTGTCTGGGGCGAAGTGGTGGCCAGCGGCATTCAGACCATGGCGGTCTGGCGCCAACTGGATCACGACGTGGCGCACGACATCGCCTGGATCTGCGGCGTGGGCTGGGACAAAGTGCGTTGGCCGCGCGGCTTACGCGCTGGGGTACCGGTGCAGGCCCGCAGCACCGTGCTGACGAAGCGCGCCAGCGGCAAGGACCCCACGCGTGGGGTGGTGGTGATGCGGTACGAACTACTGGACGCCCGCGACGGCCTGCCCGTTTGGGAAGCCGAAGGCACCAATCTCATTCGCCGCCGCGAACCGGCCACCTGAACAGGTAGCAGGTAACCGGCCGCTGGCACCCTGCGGGCCAGCTGCCGCGCGCGGCGCGCTTACTTGCCTAGCGGCGTGATACGCGAGCCCTCGAGCGTGAGGTTGTACATCAACCCCTTGTTCGAGAACACGAAGGCGATTACGGGCTTTCGTGCGGTTTCCGTATCGATTTGGTCGCCAGCGCCTAGTGTGGCGATGGCCACGCTGGCATCTACGCCAGCCTTCCAACCCTTGCTACGACGGAAGTGGTCGAGGGATT
>CAIOHZ010000182.1 GCA_903858165.1 uncultured Pseudomonadota bacterium | reverse complement strand
TGCCACGCAAAGTCCGGGTCGGTATTCAATACATTCGGCGGATGGAGCTGGCCTTGCCCATCACGCTGGATTACCTGACCCAGGATTTCACACGGGATGCGGCCAAGGATTTGGACGAGGCGGAGTAGGACGCCTATCTCAAGTCGGCCGGTTCGCAAAAACACTGGTACTGTTCGCACCCTGAACCGTACTAGCCCACGAGGGGAACATGTCAGCGCGTACTCTTTTCGCCCTTGCGGCACTTCTCGTCGTGGTTCCGGCCCCTTCATTCGGTGCCGATGCAGTGGCTGGCCGCGGCTATTTTCGTGCTCAGTGCGCGCTCTGTCATAGCGCGGAGGCCGCGGACAACGGTGGTGCGCAGGGCCCGAACTTGCACGGCATCCTTGGGCGTAAGGCCGGCAGTTCCGACGACTACGCCTATACCGCGGCCCTGAAGAATTCTGGCATCGTCTGGGACGCCGCTTCCCTGCAAAGCTTTCTAGAGAACCCTACGGGCGTCGTACCGGGTACCGCCATGGTGGTCCCGGTGCAGAGCGCTGTGGATCGCGAGAATCTCGCGGCTTACTTCACTGCGGTGAAGGAAGGCACTTTGCCGCCGGAGCAGGCGGCAGCGATGCCGGCGCGGGCGGCCGCGCCGGGTGCCACGGTTGTCACGGGACCCGAAGCCGTCGCTGCCAATGCTGTTGCCGACTGGAAGAAAGATGCGCCGGGGCGTGTCCACCGTATCGACATCAATAAGCTTCCGGCTCCCTTCGCTACCGCGTCCGCCCGCAACCTACCGCGCGTAGTGCCGAAGCCGGAGGGCGCGAAGTTGGCCGTGCCCCCGGGCTTCCACGTCGAGGTGTTTTTGGAGGGCCTCACGGGGCCCCGGACTATGCTGGTAGCGCCGAACGGCGATGTCATCTTGGCTGAGACAAAAGCGGGCAAGCTGAAGGTGTTACGGCCGACGGCGGACGGCAAGACTGCCACGGTAACCGTGTTCGCGAGTGGTCTGCAGCAGCCGTATGGCCTGGCGTTTTACCCGTCGGCCACAAACCCGCGCTGGTTATATGTGGCCGAGGTGAACCGCGTGGTGCGCTATGCCTTCACGGAAGGCATGACGGCGGCCAAGCAAGTTCCGGAGGTGATCATCCCGCAGCTGTCGCCGGTGGCTGGTGGGCACGTCACCCGCGACATCGTCTTCTCGCCGGATGGCAAGAAGCTCTATGTCGCGGTGGGTTCGCTTTCCAATTACGCCGAGAAAATGGCGAAGAAGACGCTGGACGAAGCGCGCAGCTGGCAGGTGCAGGAAGGCCTAGGGGCAGCGTGGGACAACGAAGAAAATCGTGCGCAAGTGCGAGTATTCGACGTTCGCGACGGCACTCCTGTCGACAGCGTCGCTGGTACAGGCGCTGGCACCATCGCTGACATACGGGGCCGCGCGTACGCCACGGGTCTGCGTAACTGCACCGGCATGACGCTGCAGCCAGGCAGTGGCGAGGTGTGGTGCACCGTGAACGAACGCGACGCCTTGGGCGATAACCTGGTGCCCGACTACGCGACGCGGGTCGCAGAAGGGGCCTTTTACGGCTGGCCTTGGTATTACCTCGGTAACCGCGAAGACCCCCGCTTGGCTGGGGAGCGCCCTGACTTGGCCGGCAAG
>CAIOHZ010000181.1 GCA_903858165.1 uncultured Pseudomonadota bacterium | reverse complement strand
GTTGCGTTGGCCTTCGTTACGCTGCCCATCACGCGGCGCGTCCTTCTGGGTACCTTCTGGGCGCGCGTCGTTGCGCGGCTCGCGCTTCGGGTCATTGCGGCCCTCGTTACGCCCGTCGCGCTGCGGAGCACCGTCGCGCTGTGGAGGACCGCCGCGTCCATCGCGCCCATCACGGCGCGGCTGGTCGCGATCGCCACCTTCACGACCACGGCCATCGCGCCCATCACGACGTGCATAACGGTCGTTGCCGCCGCGACCATAGCGGTCGTTGCGTCCGCGGCCATCCGGACGGTCGCCACGGCCATCGCGGCCATCACGATTATCACCGGACTTTTCCTTAGGCGCGCCTGACTCGCCGAAGAGCCATTCCCAGATACGGCGGAAGATACCCTTGCGCGGGCCCGCCGCCACGGGCGCGGGCGCCGGGGCAGGAGTGGGTTCGGGGCGCGGCGCATGCACCGGTGCTGGTTCCGCCGGCATCAGCGGCGTCACCGCCGGCTGCTGGTGTTCCAGCAACTGCTTCTTGGCGCGCTCGGTGGCCACTTCCAGTTCCACTACTTCGCGACGGCCCATTTCATGGCTGCGCAGCGTGTTTTCCTGCAAACCCATCTCGTCGTCGCGCACGCGACGCAGGATGTAGTTCGGGGTATCGAGGGTGGGGTTTGGCACCAGAATGATGCCAACGCCCGAACGCTCTTCCACGGCCCGCAAGTCGTGGCGCTTTTCATTCACGAGGAATGTCGCCACTTCCACGGGCAGCTGCGCGATGACCTTGGCGGTACGGTCCTTGCGGGACTCTTCGCCGATGAGACGCAGCACCGACAGCGACAGGCTTTCGACACCACGGATGGTGCCAAGGCCGTTGCAGCGCGGGCACTGCATGTGCGTGCTTTCTTCCAGCGCCGGGCGCAAACGCTGGCGGGACATTTCCAGCAAGCCGAAGCGCGAGATGCGGCCAATCTGGATGCGGGCGCGGTCTTGCTTCACGGCATCGCGGAGGCGGTCCTCCACGGCTTTCTGGTTCTTCAGCGACTCCATGTCGATGAAGTCGATGACGATGAGGCCCCCGAGGTCGCGCAGGCGCAGCTGACGAGCAATTTCGTCTGCGGCTTCAAGGTTGGTGTTGGTAGCTGTGGCCTCGATGTCCGAGCCCTTGGTGGCGCGGGCCGAGTTGATGTCGATGGCCACCAGCGCTTCGGTGTGGTCGATGACGAGGCTACCGCCCGAGGGCAGGTTTACCTTGTGTCCGTAGGCGCTTTCGATCTGGTTTTCGATCTGGTAGCGCGTGAACAGCGGCACGTCGTCTTGGTAGGGCTTCAGCTTGCGCAGGTATTCCGGCGGCATGAAGCGCTGCATGTATTCGCGGCTGCGTTCGAAGGTGGCGGCGTCGTCCACCATCACTTCGCTGACGTCATCGGCCAGGTAGTCGCGCAGGGCACGGGTGACCGCGTCGCTTTCCTGGTAGATGAGGAACGGGGCAGCGCTGTCCTTCGCGGCGGTGGCGATGGCGTCCCAGTTGGCGCGCATGTTGTCGAGGTCCCACTGGAGTTCCTCGGTGCTACGGCCCACGCCGGCAGTACGCACGATGGCGCCCATGCCGTCGGGAATCTGCAGCGCGTCCATAGCTTCGCGCGTGACTTCGCGGTCTTCGCCTTCAATGCGCCGCGACACGCCACCGGCGCGCGGGTTGTTCGGCATTAAAACGAGAAAGCGGCCGGCCAGGCTGATGAACGTGGTGAGGGCAGCGCCCTTGTTGCCACGCTCTTCCTTTTCCACCTGCACCAGAATTTCCTGGCCTTCGGTGAGCACGTCGCGAATGACGAACTTGTTGCCCTGCACGGGCTGACGGAAGCAGTCGCGAGACAGCTCCTTCAGCGGCAGGAAGCCGTGACGCTCTGCGCCGTAGTCGACAAAGGCGGCTTCTAAGCTGGGCTCGACGCGGGTAACGCGGCCCTTGTAGATATTCGCTTTCTTCTGTTCCCGGGAGGGAATCTCGATGGAAAGGTCGTAAAGCTTCTGGCCGTCAACGAGGGCAACGCGCAGTTCTTCCTGCTGCGTCGCATTGATTAGCATTCTCTTCATGGGCCCCTGCTTGGGATAACGAGGGGGCCGATGGGCGTTGGGCGCGAGAAGACGGGAGTGCGAGGGAGCACGCGTGGACCGGGGTTAGCCGGTGGAAGGCAGGGCGGTTGAACAGCATGGTGTTATGTCATGTCCGCAATGGCATCGCTCGTCGGTTATGGGCAACCCGGTGAAGGGTGGCTGCACTGTTTCGACGGGCGCCGCCAGCAAGCCTGGTGCGTCCTGGAGTCCGGTCTCACGCCCGGGGTTCCTGTGCCTTGCCGGTGCGCCCTGTACCCCTGACGGGTAACAAGTACGCTGGCATTGGCGGACGGAACTGCCCACGGGCCGAGCGAGGGTTGCCTTGGCGGTGACCAAAACCTTTGGCCGGGTGCGCCGCAACCCACTAAGATGCGGGACCCGGAAGCCTTCCGGGCACCTTCCGCCCCTCGGGGCGGGTGGGTGGCCGGGCGAAAACACCGGGGACCGCGCTTGAGCCTAGCTGGCCCGGAGCCGCTTCGCGACGCCGGCCCCAGTGGGCTCTTGGGCTCAGGAACATAGCAGCGTTCCTGCGAAAAATCAATGTCTTACAGGAAATTTTGATGACCAGTCACACCGCCGACCGTCCTGCCGCCGTTCCCCCCGGGGGCCGTGGCGTGGCCAAGGCCACTGTCGACGCGGGGGCCGATGGCCAGCGCCTCGACAACTGGCTCATTCGCGAATTGAAGGGTGTGCCGAAGTCCGCGCTTTACCGCATTTTGCGCAAAGGTGAGATTCGCGTGAACGGCAAGCGCGCCAAACCTGAGCAGCGACTGGCCGCGGGCGACGAAGTCCGTCTGCCTCCCATGCGGGCGGAAGTGGCACCCGTCGGCCCGGACGGCGAACCGCTGGCGGGGGGCGCCGGCCCGCGCAAGGCGCCCAAGGGCCTCACGGACGCTATCGAGTCCGCCATCATCTTCGAGGACGACCGCTTTCTGGTCATCGACAAGCCATCGGGCCTGGCGGTCCACGGCGGTAGCGGGCTCAGCTTTGGTGTCATCGAGGCCCTGCGCGCCAGTCGCCCGACGGAAGAGCTGGAATTGGTCCACCGTCTGGACCGGGACACCAGTGGCTTGCTGCTGGTGGCGCGCGACCGCGCCAGTCTGCGCATTGCCCACGGGCTTATCCGCGAAGGCCAGGTGGAAAAGCAGTACCTCACCTTGGTGCTGGGTAACTGGCCCCACGGTACCAAGCTGATTGATGCGCCGCTAGCCACCCAGAACCGCTCGGGCGGCGAGCGGGTGGTGAAGGTGGACGCTCGCGGCAAGGAGTCGCGCTCCACGTTCATTCCGGTGGATTTTTTTGGCAACATGGCCACGCTGATGCAGGTGCAGCTGGACACTGGGCGCACCCACCAGATTCGCGTGCATGCGGCCCATGCGGGGCACCCCGTGGCGGGCGACGACAAGTACGCCACCCGCGAGGACAACGCCGCGATGCTAGAGGCGGGCCTGACGCGCCTGTTCCTGCACGCCCAGTCGCTGTCGTTTGAATGGCCGGGTGGCAAGCAATACGCCTTCAGTGCGCCGCTCCCGCCCGACCTCGCCGCGTTCATCGATTCGCTCGGCAACCTGAAGCGCAAGCGCAAAAAGGCGTCGGATGCGGCTACGGCCCGCCGAGTGGGTCAAGCCCGGCGCGCTGCAGGGCCCCGCAAAGCCAGATAAGCGGCAGCCCGACCAACGCGGTCGGGTCTTCCGTTTCCAGCCGCTCGAAGAGGGCAATGCCCAGCCCTTCGCTGCGGAAGCTGCCGGCGCAGTCCAGTGGGCGGTCGCGCTCCACGTAACGGACAATCTCCGCGTCATCCAGTACCCGAAACTTCACCCGGGTGGTGTCCACATGGCTTTCCTGGTGGCCACTGCTGCCCTGCATGAGGCGTACGGCCGTGTAGAAGGTGACCACGCGTCCACTGCACATGGCCAACTGCTGGCAGGCGGCCTCTACCGTGCCTGGCTTACCAAGGACGTCGTCGTCCACGGCGGCGACTTGGTCGCTGCCGATAACCCAAGCCTCCGGATGTAGCCGCGCCACTGCCTCGGCCTTGTGGCCGGCGAGGCGGGCAGCCAGCCCGTGCGGCGGTTCGCCGGGGCGCGGGAACTCGTCTACGCCGGGGGCTGCCACGGTGAAGGGCAGGCCTAGCCGCTCGAGCAAAGCACGGCGGTAGGGGGAGGTGGAGCCAAGGACAAGAGGGGCGGTGCCGGTCATGAGATGCTGCCAAAACAATTCGCAAAACAAGGGCTTGCAGCATAAAGCCTTTTGACTTCGGCGCCCTTCGTCCCTATCATACCGCCCCCATGCTGAAGACCCCTGCAGATCCGGTCGATGTCGGCCTGCTGTCTGCGCAGGGTTCGCGGTTCACCTGTCACTATCCGGTCCCCGAGTTGCCGCGCCTTGTCGCTGGTCTCGCGGGCCAGGCGGGGCAGGTGGAGGCGCAGTTCAGCTTCCACGAAGTGCAGGGTTTTCCGGCACTGGAAGGTGCCTTGGCGGCGCAGGTAGAAGTTATCTGCCAGCGCTGCCTCGAGGTGTTTCTGCTGCCGATGGCTGCGGAATTGAAGCTTGCCTTCGTGGGCAGCGAGGAAGACGAGGCCGAAGTACCGGCGGATTTCGAAGCCGTGGTACTGCAAGACCTGCGTTTGTCGCTGCGCGATTTGGTCGAAGACGAGCTGCTGCTGTCCTTCCCGTTGGTGCCTATGCACGCGGTCGGTAGCAGTGCCTGCCGCCCTGCGGTGAAGGTGCTGTCTGAGGAAGAAGTGGCGATGCTGCCGGAAGACCCGGTGGTGGAGTCGCCCAAGGCCAACCCGTTCGCGGGTCTGAAGAATATGCTGAAGCGGGAAGACTAAAGCCCCGCCCGGCGTCGCTACGAGTTTGTACGAGGAGTTTGAAACATGCCTGTTCAGAAAAGCCGCAAGACCCCGTCGAAGCGCGGCATGCACCGTTCGCACGACCACCTGACCGCCCCGACGCTGTCGACGGACTCCAAGTCCGGCGAAACGCACGTGCGTCACCGCGTCAGCCGCGACGGCTACTATCGCGGCAAGCAGGTCATCGTGCCCAAGGCCGAAGACGCTCAGGACTAGTGTCCACTGCAGCGTCCACCGTGGCCCCTGTGGTCACGGTGGCCGTGGACGTCATGGGTGGCGACCACGGCTGCGTTCCCTTCGTTCAGGGGGCTTTGCTCGCCCTCGCTCAAGCCCGCGTTCCTCTCTCTACACGCCTGTGCCTGGTCGGTGATGCCGAGCAGATAGCTGCTGCCTTGTTCGGCTGTGCGGCGCCGTTGCGCGCCCGGCTCGACGTTCTCCACGCACCGCAAGTCGTCACCATGGACGACGCCCCGCGAGATGCCATCCGTCGCAAGAAACAATCTTCCATGCGGCTGGCACTCGACGCCGTGGCCGAAGGCCGCGCGCAGGCGGCGGTCAGTGCCGGCAATACCGGCGCGCTCATGGGCATGGCGCACTTCGTGTTGGGGACTTTGCCTGGTATTTCGCGCCCCGCCATTCTGGCGGCTTTGCCGGCGCCTCAGGGCTGCACTTGGGCGCTGGACTTGGGCGCCAACGCCACGGCAACGCCAGAGCAGTTGCGTCAGTTCGCTGTCATGGGCCACTTGGTGGCGCGTGAAGTAGGCGGGCTTGCACAGCCTCGCGTCGGCTTGCTCAATATCGGCGCCGAGGAACTGAAAGGCAACGATACGGTACAGGCCGCGCATGCTTTGCTGCGCACCACGCCGGGGCTCAACTATCTCGGGTTCGTGGAAGGCAATGCCTTCTTCAGTGGCGAAGTGGATGTCGTCGTCACCGATGGCTTCAGCGGCAACGTGGCGCTCAAGTCTATCGAAGGCTTGGCGCGCTTCGTGAAGGGCACGCTGCGTGAGGAATACACGCGGGGTCCGTTGCAGAAAATAGCCGGTTTGCTGTCAGGCCCCGTGCTGCGGCGCGTGGCTACGCGACTGGACCCGGGCAGGTACAATGGTGCCAGCCTCGTCGGGCTGCAGGGTGTGGTGGTGAAGTCGCACGGGGG
>CAIOHZ010000180.1 GCA_903858165.1 uncultured Pseudomonadota bacterium | reverse complement strand
GCGATACCTGAAATGAATGCTCCTTTCCCTTTGACTTCCAGACCAGCATCCGTATCCAAGCGCAAGGCATCTCGCTCAACCGTGGACGCGCTCGCAGCGGAATTCGAACAGCTTCCGCAGATGGCCGAGGCGCTCTCGGCCGCACGGCGTGATCTAAGCGGGCTCATCGGCGAAGGGGATTGCACCTTCCGTGGCTTGCGCCTCGCGGCGGGTTTGTCTCAAGCCGGCCTTGCAGCACGTGCCGGGTTGACGCAGAGCCACGTAGCGCTCATCGAGGGTGGTCGCAATGACCCCACTACTGGCACGGTTGCCAAGCTTGCCCGTGCTCTGGGCGTTAACGAACAATTGGTGTTCAGAGCCATCCGGGCCCGCTTGGAGCGGGCGGACTAGGAAGCCTGTCCAGCTGGTCATAAGCTCTGTGGCAGCCAGCCTGCCGCCGATCTTGAGGAAACCCGGCCATGAAGAAACCCCACGCGCCCCCGAAACCCGTCGCCCTGCGCATCGAACTGAAGAAGGTCACACCGTTGGTGTGGCGCCGCATCTTGGTGTCCAGCCATTGGACGCTCGCCAGCCTGCACCACTACCTGCAATGGGTGATGGGCTGGGCCGACACGCACGCCCACGAGTTTCGGGTGGGGGCTGGCGTGGTAGCGCCTGAGTGGTGGATAGAGGAAGTGGCACAAGATGCTGACACGCGCCATTGGCGTGACGAACGCCGGGTCTCCGTGGCCGCGCTGGTGGCGGAGCTGGGCGACCACGGCGAGTTTGAATACCGCTACGACATGGGGGATGGCTGGTCCCACCGTATCGTCATCGATTCCTTGCCACCATCCCCAGCGTTTTTGCAGCTGCCCCTGCCGCTGTGCCTGGCCGGCGAAAACGCCTGCCCGCCGGAGGATGTCGGCGGCCCTTGGGGTTACATGGAGTTCGTGAATACCTTGGCGGACCCCAAGCACCGCGAACACGCGGAGCGGATGCGCTGGATAGGCGGCGTGTTCGACCCCGCCGGTTTCGACCTGAACCGCATCAATCGCGACTTCAAAGGCGCCAAGACACGACGGCGTTAGGCGAAAGCGCGAGCCATGTTGGAGGCCGCTTCCGGCCGACAGTCGCGAACCATGGGGGATGGGCGCTGGCCTCAGTTCCGTGCAGACTTGACTCCGTCCCGGCCTCCAAATTTATTTCTACCGGAATATTCGTGTACCATTATTTCTCAAGGAATGGAGAATGACATGGCTGCTTCGGCTCAAGACGTCATTGCACCGCCAGACCCCGCGGCAGTGCTGACCAAGGCGGTCGCCCGCGCGGCGGAGCGGCTGGACATCTCGCGCGCCTCGTTAGCCAAGGTGCTGGGGGTCAGCGCGCCTACGGTCACTCGCCTTTACAGCGGCGGGTACCTGCTGGACCAGCGCCGCAAGGAATGGGAACTCGCTTTGCTGTTCGTGCGCGTGTTCCGTTCCCTCGATTCGCTCGTTGGCAACGAACAGACAGCGCGCCAGTGGCTGAAGAGCGAAAACCGGGGCCTTAACGGCCGCCCGGTAGATCTTATTCGTCAAACAGAAGGCTTGGTTCGTGTCGTTCACTACCTGGACGCCTCCCGCGGTCTCATCTAGCGCCTTCGCTTGGCGCAGCGAGGTGTGGCGCCTAGTGGAGGCGCAACACGTTGCCGCCACCATGAAGCTGGTGGACAGCCGCGTAGAGCAGGACGTGTTGGAAGCTTTGCTGGAGCGAAGCAAGCCGGCACCGCCCCGCCATACGGCTGGACTCGATTACTTGCTGGCTACTCCGTTTCGGTATGCGCCCAAGCAGTACGGCTCGCGCTTTCGTGCGCCTACGGACCCTGGTGTGTTCTACGGCGCCGAGTCGGTCACGACTGCCGGCGCGGAGTTGGGTTACTGGCGTTGGAAGTTTCTGGTCGACGCGGTCGACCTTGAGCGTATCGAGCCCGTGGCACACACCGCGTTTCGGGTAGAGGTAGCCACTTCGGTGGTGGATTTGCAGCGCCCGCCCTTCGAGGCCGACGCGGCCGTGTGGGAACACAAGACCGCCTACGCACCAACGCAGCAGTTCGCTCGAGTGGCGCGCGAAGCTAACGTCGGCGGCATTCTGTACCGGTCCGTGCGCGCTCCGCAGCCTTCGTGGTGTCTGGCGTTACTTTCACCCACCGGCTTTGCCGCGCTCGCGCCGCATGACGAGCAGCAAACCTGGTTT
>CAIOHZ010000179.1 GCA_903858165.1 uncultured Pseudomonadota bacterium | reverse complement strand
TGGGAACTGCATGTGCCGGCGGAGCACGTGCTGTCGGTGTACGACCTCATTTGGCAAGCTGGTGAAGACCTGGGCATTGCCGACTTCGGTCTCTATGCCATGGACAGCCTGCGCCTCGAGAAGGGCTATCGCGGCTGGAAGGGCGACATGACGACGGAATACACGCCGTTCATGGCTTCGCTCGACCGCTTCGTGAAGCTCGACAAGCCGGGTGGGTTCATCGGCCAGGAAGCGCTGAAGCGCGAATTCGCTGCCGGCCCGAAGGAGCGCTTCGTGCCGCTCATCGTGGATGCGGGCGACGCCGATGCCCCGGCGGTGTCCATGGTGCTGAAGGGCGACGAAGTGGTGGGTCTCGTCACTTCCGGTGGCTTCGGTTATCGCATCGGTAAGAGCATCGCGCTGGCCTATGTGCGCACGGACTTGGCCGTAGAAGGCACCGAGCTCGAGGTGGAGATTCTGGGTGAACGCCGCCGTGCGGTGGTGAGCCGCGAACCCATCTACGACCCGGAAAACGCCCGCCTGCGCGGGTAAGAGTGCAGCGGTTCGGTAGCAGCGAGGGTGGCCTCGCTGTTTGGGTTGGCGCTACTGTTGCCGACCCGGAGCTAGCGTCCTTCGCGCGTGTGAAATACGCCAAGGATGGTAACGGCCTGCCCGGTGAGTTCGTAGCGGAGCACGTAGTTGCCTGCAGACAGGCGTCGCAATTCTCGCGGTTCAAAACCGGGGAGGCGTTCGCCGAGGCGTGGATGCTCAGCCAGTTGACCGGCGCGCACCCTCGCCAACGCAACGGCACGACGTGCTGCTGCCGGGTTCAGTTCTGCCAGAAATCGGGACAGACGATTTAGATCGCCCAGCGCCTCGGGCATCCAGACGACTCGCTTCACGGCTCAATCCTGGCCCATTTCGGCGGCGCGGCGGGCGAATTCTGCCTCCAGCGCTTCGAGTTCCTTCACCACCTCCTCGTGCGGGATGGTTTCCGCCCCAGCATCCAGCGCGGCCAGCGCTGCACGGGTGAGGCGGTCTTTTTCTGCTTCCTCGGCCAAATAAGCGCCCACCGCTTCCTTCACTAACCACCCGCGGGGGCGGTCCGTGCGGTAGGCCAATTCGTCCAAGGCTTCCGCCATGCTCGTAGGCAAGTGGGCCGTGACAACACGTGTTTCCTGGGCCATGTCCGTTACTCCAATCAGATTGATTGAAATCTAATCAATCTGATTTCAGTTCGCAAGCGCTGCCTGCGCAGGTACGCTGCTTTCCCCATGTATAAGTTCAAATTGCTACTCGGCGCGCTGGCGTTCTATGGCCGGTTCTTCTGCAGCTTCACGGCCATTGGCTTTTATGTGCGGCGCCTGTTCTGGCGGCGCTTCCAACCCGACTTCCGCGGCCAGCATTGGGTGGTCACCGGTGCGTCGGCTGGCATTGGGCGCCACATCGCGTTGGCGGCAGCGCGTGCCGGCGCCAGCGTGACGGCGGTGGCAAGAGCCAGCACCAAGCTGGATGAAGTGATGGCCACCGCACAGGCTGAAGGCTTGCAACTGCAAGCAGCCCCTTGCGACTTGTCCAGCATGGCCGACGTGAGCCGCTGGCTAAAAGAGCGAACCGCCGCCCAAAGCGTTGATGTGCTCGTGAACAATGCCGGCGTGATGCTCGACGAACACAGCCTCACCGCGGAAGGTCTCGACGCTTCATTCGCCACGAACTTGCTCAGCCATTATCGGCTGACCACGGGGCTGGTCGCTGCAGGCTTGTTGCCGTCAGCAGCCGTGGTGGTGAACATGACTTCGGGCGGCGCGTACCACGTGCCGTTGTCTACCGCGATGCTGAATGTGACTGACGCTGCCCGCTATAACGGAACCTACGCCTACGCTTTCCATAAGCGCGCGCAGATAGTGCTGAGCGAGTATTGGCGAATCCGATGGAACGCCGAAGGACGCCGCAGCTATGTGCTGCACCCGGGCTGGGTGGACACCCCAGGCGTGAAGCGTTCACTGCCAAAGTTTCGCGCGGCGCTGAAACGGGTGCTACGGGACGAAGCTGCGGGCGCCGACACGGCGCTATGGCTGGCGGCTACCAAGCCCGCACAACCTATAGGCGAACACATCTGGTTCGATCGCAAGGCGCGTACCGCGCATGTGGCAGCCAGCACGCTCGTTTCGCGCGACACCGCGGAAACGCTAGTGGCGTATCTGGAAAAAGCGCAGTGAATCATTAGGCGCGATGCTCGGCAGAGCACGCGCCTAGTGCGCCTAGTGCGCCTAGTGCGGCGAGTGCGGCGAGTGCGGCGAGTGCGGCGAGTGCCGCACCGTCTTCCCTACAGCGCCGCGCTTCGTAGGCGGCCTCAAGCCGCCGCCAGTTCCCGCGACACTTCTGTCAGCAGCCCGGCCACGTAGCCGCGGAACGAACGTCCGAGCACTATCTGGAAGCTGTGCTCGCCAGTGCGCCACAACACGATTTCCGCCTTGCTGAACAGCGTCCGCGTGACGGTGTCGACCGGGAACGCTTCCAGCGTCAGTTCCAACGGGCACAGTGAGTTCAGCAGCCACGCGGCATGCGTGCCAGAAAGCTCCAACGCCACGTTGCGGTGGCTGATGTCCACCAGCGAATACGCATGGGCCGCAAGGCCCGCTTGCAATGCGGCCTCGAGCGCAGCGCCATCGTCCATGCTGGTGCCGAGCCAGATTTCATCCGGGCCCAACCACAAGGCGGCGCGCGGTGTTCCGGCGACGCGCGCAACGCCGCCGGCCTGCGTAGGCAGGGAAGCGCCGAAGGCAGCGCCAGCAGCGGCGAGGGCGGCATCGCCGCCACGCAACACCCAGCGACGGCCTTCCGGCATGTCCGTCAACGCCGCTTGGGCAGCGCTCTTGGCGAACCATTCAGACATGAAGCTTCGCTCCTTCGGTGTCGTAGAACACGGGCGCAACCACTTGCGCCGCAATGGCGCCGCCCGGCATCGGGATATAGACCGTCTGGCCCATGAGCGCGCGGCCATCCGCCACCAGCGCCAAGGCGATGGAACGGCCCAGCACGGCGCTGTGGTACGACGACGTAACGTGCCCGATGAGCTTCATCGGCACGGGCTGTTCGGGAACGGCCGCAACCTGTGCGCCTTCCTCGAGCACGGTCTTCGGCTCCGCAGTGAGCAAGCCCACCAGCTGCTTGCGGCCCTTGGCCACCAGCGCTGGGCGCGCCAGCGAACGCTTGCCGACGAAGTCCGGCTTGGACTTGGCGACGGCCCAACCGAGGCCTGCGTCGTCTGGGGTCACGGTGCCGTCGGTTTCCTGGCCGACGATGACGTAGCCCTTCTCGGCGCGGAGCACGTGCATGGTCTCCGTACCGTAAGGCGTCATGTCGTGCGCAAGACCTGCGGTCCACACCATTTCCCAAGCGCGTTGGCCGTAGCCTGCCGGCACGTTGATTTCGTAGCCGAGTTCACCGGTGAAGCTGACGCGCATGAGCAGCATGGGGATGTCCCCCAGTGCGCCGCGCACCATCGACATGTGAGGCAGCGCGGCGTTGGAGAGGTCCAATCCATTCACCAGCGGCGCGATGACTTCGCGAGCCTTGGGGCCTTGCACGGCGATGACTGACCATTGCTCCGTGGTGGAGGTAAGCCAGACCTGCAGGTCCGCCCATTCCGTTTGGAGATAGTCTTCCATCATGTGCAGCACGCGCGGCGCACCACCCGTGGTGGTGGTCACGTGGAAACGGTCTTCGGCGAGACGCGCGATCACGCCATCGTCGTAAACGAAGCCGTCTTCACGCGTCAGGATACCGTAACGGCATTTGCCCACGGCGAGCGTGTTGAAGTTGTTCACGTACAGGCGGTTCAAGAAAGTGGCGGCGTCGGGGCCCACCACTTCAATCTTGCCGAGCGTAGAGGCATCGAAGAGGCCAACGTGGTTGCGAACGGCGAGGCATTCGCGGTCTACGGCCGCGTGCATATCTTCGCCAGCCCGCGGGAAGTAGCGCGAACGCTTCCACAAACCGACGTCCTCGAATACGGCGCCGTTCGCCACGGCCCAAGCATGCGTGGGCGTTGGGCGAACCGGGTCGAACAAGTCGCCGCGGTCGTAACCGGCGAAGATGCCAAACGTGATGGGCGTGTAGGGCATGCGGAAGGTGGTAAGACCCGCCTTCGGTAGCGCCACACCCTTCTCCGCGGCCACGAACCCGAGCGAGTTCATGTTGGAAGTCTTGCCTTGGTCCGTCGCCATGCCATTCGTGGTGTAGCGCTTGATGTGCTCCACCGACTCAAAGCCTTCGCGCATGGCTAGCGCGAGGTCCTTCGAGGTCACGTCGTTTTGGAAGTCCACGAACGCCTTGGCGGGCGGCATGTTCCCGGGCTGCGGCAGCACGCCCGGCGTACCGACCATGCTGCCTTCGAGCGCCTGCACGTGGTAGCTCTCGGCGCTGCCCGCCTTGCCGGCCGCATCAGCAGCACCGGCACCGGATTGCGAGCCTTGTTCCAACGTGGCGCGCAGGCCGTCGGTGCCGCAGCAAGCGCCAGCGGAGCGTTCACGCTCCACGGAGTTGCCTGGCACGAACACCTGCTGCGATTCATCGAAGCGGAGTTTGCCGCGCGACTGCGAGAACAAGTGCACGGTGGGCGTGTAGCCGCCGGACATCAGGACGGCGTCGCAACTGAGCGTCTCACGGTCCTGCACGGTGCCGTCATCGCCTAAGTGCGCGAGCGTAATGCCAGTAACGCGCAGCCAACCGAAAGTGCCGAGCACGGTAATGCCAGTGCTGACGGCAATGCCTGCCGACAGGGCCGCCGCATGAATCGCTTCGCCGGGAGCGGGGCGGATATCGGCGATGCGCTCGATCTTCACGCCAGCCGCACGCAACTCGAAGGCCGCGAGATAAGCCGCATCGCAGCCTGCTACCAGCACAACGCGTGAGCCTACCTTCACGCCGTAGCGGTTGAGGAAGGTACGGCCAGCCGAGGCCAGCATGACGCCGGGGCGGTCGTTGCCCGGAAACACGAGCGGACGTTCGATGGCACCGGTGGTCAGAACCACTTCCTTCGCACGCACTTGCCACAACCGCTCACGGGGCACGCCCGTCATCGGCGTGGCCTGGTGCTCGGTCAGGCGCTCGTTGAGGCTGAGCATGTTGTGCGCGAAGTAGCCGAAGCATGTGGTGCGGCTCAGCAACGTTACGTTGCTCCGTCCACGCAGCGTGGCGAGGCTGGCCGTCACCCATTCCGCCGCCGGCTGGTCGTTTACTTGCGCGTTGGGCTCATCCAGCAACGAACCACCGAACTCGGGTTGTTCATCGCACAGGAGCACGCTGGCGCCGTTGGCGGAAGCCGCAAGGGCGGCGGCGATGCCCGCAGGGCCTGCGCCGACCACCAACACATCGCAGTGCGCAAAGCGCTGCGCATAAGTGTCCGGGTCGGGTTCGGTCGGCGGTTTGCCAAGGCCAGCGGCCTCGCGGACCACGGGCTCGAACAGCTGGTGCCAGGCCTTGCGCGGCCACATGAAAGTCTTGTAGTAGAAGCCAGCGGGGAACAACGGCGACAGCAAGTCGTTCACCGCGCCTACGTCGAATTGCAGCGAAGGCCAGCGGTTCTGGCTTTCAGCGACAAGGCCTTCGTAGAGCTCGACCTGCGTAGCGCGCAGGTTGGGCGTGCGCCGTGCGGTGTCGCGCACCACAGCCACCAAGGCATTGGGCTCTTCCACGCCAGCCGCGAGCAAGCCACGCGGACGGTGATACTTGAAAGAACGGCCAACCAGATGCACGCCGTTGGCGAGCAAGGCCGAAGCGAGCGTGTCGCCTACATGGCCCGTGTAAGCTTTGCCGTCGAAAGTGAAGTTCACCAACCGCGAACGGTCGATGCGCCCGCCACTGGCGGTGCGGCACGGGTTCTGGCTCATCGCTGGCCTCCCGCCGGCGCGGTGCCGGGCAGGGCGGGGCGGGGCTCGCCGCACTTGTAGGTGGTCACGAAGAAGTCCGTGGTGGTGTCGCGGAGCGCGTTGAAGAAACGGCCGCAGCCATGCATGTGCCGCCAACGCTCGGCATGCATTCCCTTCGGATTCTCACGCAAGTAGAGGTACTCGCCCCATTCGTCCGCGGTTTGCGCGGAAGGGTCGAGCGGGCGGGCGATATGCGCTTGGCCGCAGTGCCGGAACTCCAGTTCCGGGCGCGGTCCGCAATAAGGGCAGTGGATGACAAGCATGGGCTGGCCTCAGTGCGCTACGGCCGCAGCGGCCGCTTCGTCGATGAGCAGGCCGTCGCGGAACCGTTCGATGGTGAACGGTGCATTGATGGGATGCGGCTCATCGTGTGCGATGGTGTGCGCGAACACATGGGCGGAACCTGGCGTGGCCTTGAAGCCACCGGTGCCCCAGCCGCAGTTCACGTAAAGACCCTTCACGGGCGTCTTCGCGATGATGGGCGAGCGGTCCGGTGTGACGTCCACGATGCCGCCCCAGTTGCGGAGCATGCGCATGCGGCGGAAGGCCGGGAACAGTTCGCAGATGGCTGCGAGCGTGTGCGCATTGATATGCAGCGAGCCGCGTTGCGTGTAGCTGTTGTAGCTGTCGGAACTGGCGCCAATGACCAGCTCGCCCTTGTCGGACTGGCTGATGTAGGCGTGGATGGAGTTCGACATGACTACGCAGGGGAAGGCCGGCTTCACGGGTTCGGACACCAGCGCCTGCAACGGGAAGCTTTCCAGCGGCAACTTCACGCCGGCCATGCCGAGTACCACACTGCTATGGCCCGCGGCAGAAACCCCTACTTTACGGGTACGGATGGCACCGCGCGTGGTTTCAATCCCTTCCACGGCGCCGTTTGCGTCACGGCGGATGCCCGTCACTTCGCAGTTTTCGATGATGTCGACGCCTAGGGCGTCGGCGGCGCGGGCATAGCCCCAGGCCACGGCATCGTGGCGGGCCGTGCCACCGCGACGCTGAAGCGCAGCTCCCATCACCGGGTAGCGGATGTCATCACCAATGTTCAGCGGCGGGCAAAAGGCCTTGGCCTCTTCCGGTGTCAGCCACTCGTTGTCCACGCCGTTGGCGCGGTTGGCGTGAATGTGGCGCTTGAACACCTGCACATCATGCACGGTGTGCGCGAGCATCATGACGCCACGCGGCGAGAACATGACGTTGTAGTTCAGCACCTGCGACAGGGTTTCCCACAGCTTGACCGAGTGGTCATAGAGCTGCGCGGACTCGTTGAATAGATAGTTGGAGCGGATGATGGTGGTATTGCGGCCCGTATTGCCGCCACCAATCCAGCCTTTTTCTACCACTGCGATGTTCGTTAGCCCGTGCTCAGCCGCGAGGTAATAAGCGGCACCGAGCCCGTGGCCACCGCCGCCGACGATGATGGCGTCATATTCAGCCTTCGGGGCGGCACGCCGCCACTGCGGCTGCCAGCCTTGCTGGCCGCCGAAGGCTTCCTTGAGCAACGACCAAGCGCTGAACTTTTGCATCAGGCACGGAGCTCCGTATTCTGCGTGTCGTACGGAGAGTCGACCAGCACGGTGGCGCGCTTGCGCTCACCGAGAATTTCCACGAACAGCTCGCCGCCTACAGCGGCGTAGGCTGGGTCCACATAGCCGAGGCCGAGGCTCTTCTGTAGGCAATGCCCGTAGTAGCCGGCTGTGAGGCGGCCCACGAGCTTACCTTCGGCATTGAACAGCGGCTCGTTGCCGAGCGGGTCCGCATCCACGACGTCATGCACTTCGACAGTGATGAACGCGGTGGGCACGCCCTTCTCGAGCTGCGCCGCCAGTGCTGCACGGCCCACGAAGTCGCCCTTGTCCATGCGCACCATGCGGGTGAGGCCGGCTTCGAACGGCGTGTAGTCGCGGGTAAGGTCCGAGCCCCACATGCGGTAGCTCTTCTCCATGCGCAGCGATTCCATGGCGCGCATGCCGACCATCTTCACGCCGAACTCGCAACCCGCGGCAAACACGGCGCTGAACAGGTGGTGTGCATACTCGATGGGGAAGTGCAGTTCCCAGCCGAGCGAACCGACGAAGTTGACGCGCAGCACGTGCACGTCCGTCGCCAGGCCCACTTCCAGCGTCTTGCCGGTCAGCCAGGGGAAGCTCTTGCTGTCCAAGGGCTCGTCGATGAGCTTGGCAAGCAGGTCACGCGAGCGCGGCCCCGAAATGACGAACACGCCACGCGAATGCGTGATGTTGCGCAGTTGCACGGAGCCATCCGTCGGCAGCGCCTTCTGCAGCAAATCGTGGTCGTAGCGTTCGGCGGCACCGGCGCTAACGGCGTAGAACTGGTTCTCGCCAAGCTTGGTGATGGTGAATTCCGAACGGATGCCGCCGCGCTTGGTGAGTGCATGGCACAGCGCAATGCGGCCAGTCTTCACCGGCACCTTGTTGGCGACAAGGCTGTCCAGCCACGCTTCAGCGCCCGGGCCAGTCACTTCCCACTTGCTGAACGGGGTGAGATCGATGACGCCCACCTTCTCGCGCAGATTGCGGCATTCGTTGCCGACGTGCTCGAAGTAGTTGGTGCGACGGAAGCTGAACTTGTCCTTCGGCTCCACACCTTCCGGCGCGAACCAGTTGGCACGCTCCCAGCCGTAGCGCTGGCCAAAGACGCCGCCCATCTTCTTGATTTGGTCGTACACCGGGCTGGTCTTGGCCGGGCGCGCATCGGGGCGCTCTTCGTCCGGGAAGTGCACGGTGAAGACGTTGCGGTAAGTCTCTTCGTTCTTGGCCACCACGTAGCGCTTGCTGGTGTAGGGGCCGAAACGACGCGGGTCGACGGCGAGCATGTCGATGCCCGGCTCGCTTTCCGTAATCCATTCCGCCAGCTGCCAGCCCGAACCACCAGCAGCGGTAATGCCGAAGCTGTGGCCTTCGTTCAGCCACAAGCCGCGCTTGCCCCAAGCCGGGCCAATGAGCGGGCTGCCGTCCGGGGTGTAGGAGATGGGACCGTTGACGATGGTCTTGATGCCGCACTTCTCGAGCGCCGGCACGCGACGCTGCGCCGCTTCGATGTGCGGAATGAGGCGCTCGATTTCGCCGTCGAACAGGTTCTTGCCGAACCAGTCGGGCACGCCGTCTGCGAAGCGCGCCGGAGCGCCGCTTTCGTAGGGGCCGAGAATCCAGCCGCCACGCTCTTCGCGCAGGTAGTAGGACTGGTCCGACTCGCGCAGCACGGCCAGTTCCTTGCCGCCGTTGTTGCGGTACTCCACCAGTTCCGGCGACTCGTCATAGACGATGTACTGGTGCTCGACCGGAATGGCGGGCACGTTGATGCCGAACATTCTGCCCATTTGGCGAGCGTAGTTACCGGTAGCGCACACCACGTGTTCGCAAGTCACTTCGCCGCGGCTGGTGGTCAGCTTCCACTCGCCCGAAGGCAGCTGTACGGCGTTGGTTACTTCGGTCTGTTCGTAGATTTCGGCGCCACGCATACGCGCGCCCTTGCGCAGCGCCATGGTCAGGTCCGCCGGCGCGATGTGGCCGTCGTCAGGGTGGTAAAGCGCGCCGACGATGTTGGCGGTATCGCCACCGTTGCCCAGCTCTACCAGCGGCCACAGGCTCTTCACTTCCTCGGCGGTGATGACGCGGAACGGCACGCCGATGGTGTTGGCGGTGCTGCAATACTTCAGGTATTCATCCATGCGGTCGCGGTTAGTAGCGAGACGCAGGTTGCCGGTCACATGAAAACTAACGTCCTGACCGGTTTCGGCGGGCAGGTTCTTGTACAGGTCCACCGAGTACTTGTGGAGCTGGCCCACGGTGTAGCTCATGTTGAACAGCGGCAGCAGCCCGGCGGCATGCCAAGTGGAGCCAGCGGTGAGCTCGGTGCGCTCCAGCAAGGCCACGTCCGACCACCCCTTCTTGGCCAAGTGGTACAGGGTGCTGACGCCGACGGCGCCTCCGCCGATGACGACGACTCGGTAATGGCTCTTCATGAAAACTTCTCCGCGGCTGCGCGTATTCCGGAATGCGCGACAGTTTAACGGGGCGGCAGCAGGCTATGCTTCTGTTTGCGACAGCACCTGACCGGAATGCGCCATCCGTAGGTATACTGCGGGAAATCGCGCAGGAAGCACCGCCGTGAAGCCCGCAGACCCGGTCTCGAAAAGTCGCTTCGTCTTTCTGACGTTGCCGAACTATTCGATGATAGCGCTGACGAACGCGCTCGAGCCGCTGCGCATGGCCAACCGGCTACTCGGCGTCAACGTCTATGAATGGGTTATCGCCACGCTCGATGGGGAGCCGGTGCCCTCTAGCAATGGCCTGCAGCTGGCGCCCACGTTGCCGTTGGGGCCCCCTCAGCCCGGCGACTTGGTGTTCGTCTGCGGCGGCATCAATGTCCGCGAGGCCATCACACCCAAGCTGCTCATAGCGCTGAAGCGGCTCGGTGAAGCTCGGGTATCGCTCGGTGCGCTGTGCACCGGCGGCTACGCCTTGGCCCAGGCCGGTCTGCTGGACCGCTACCGCGCCACCATCCACTGGGAAAACCTCCCGGCCCTGCGGGAACAATTTCCCCGCGTGCTCATTTCGGACCAGCTCTACACCATCGACCGCAACCGCTACACCTGTTCGGGTGGTATCGCCCCGCTGGAGCTGATGCTGCACCTCATCGAGGACAAGCTGGGCACGCGCTTGGCGCGTTTGGTGAGCGAGCAGTTCATCGTGGACCGCATTCGCGACGGCAACGACCGCCAGTACGTGCCGCTGCGGGCGCAGGTGGGCGTGGCGCACCAAGGCCTGCTCGGCGTGGCGGAGCTCATGGAGCAGAACATCGAGAACCCGCTGTCACTCGAAGAGGTGGCGCAGAAGTCGGGTATTTCGCGCCGGCAGATTGAACGGCTGTTCAAGCGGCACGTGAACATGGTGCCGAAGCGCTATTACCTGGAAATGCGCCTGAAGCGCGCCCGCGAACTGCTGCTGCAGACCGCCATGCCTATCATGGCGGTGAGCACCGCTTGCGGATTCCAGTCGCCGCCGCACTTTTCCAAGTGCTATCGGCAGCTATTCGGACACCCGCCCATTGCCGAAAGGCAACAGGCGGGGAGCCGCGGGGCCGTGCCCGTCAGCCACGCATCCTGAGGCCCTGCGGGTCGAACGCCGGGGCAGCCAGACGCGTGGCAGCCAGCCGCTCGCCGATGATTTCGACCTCGAAGCCTGTCGTCGCCTCGGCCACGTCCTTGTTCACGTAGCCCAGCGCAATGGACTTGCCCGTCCGGTGGCCGAAGCCACCGCTAGTCACCCAGCCGATGACCTTGCCGTCGTGCCAGATGGGCTCGTCACCGATGGCATCGGCATTCGTGGCGGCCACGTCCAGCGCGATGAGCTTGCGCTCGCCACCGCTGGCCTTTTCTGCCGCCGCCGCTGCCGCACCGATAAAGCCGCCGCGCTTCAGGTCCACGAAGCGGTCGAGGCCAGCCTCGAAGGCGCCATAGATGGGGCGGAATTCCCGCGCCCAGCTGCCGAAGCTCTTCTCGAGACGCATGGAGTTCAGGGCACGGCCACCGATAGGACGAATGCCCAACGGCTTGCCGGCCGCCATGAGGGTGTCGTACAGCGCGCGCTGGTAGTCGCTGGTGACCCACATTTCGTAGCCCAATTCGCCAGTGAACGACACGCGGCCCACCAGCGCCGGCACCAGCCCCACATCCATTTTCGCGAAGGACATGAACGGGAAGGCAGGCGTGGAGAGGTCCGCGTCGGTGAGCGACTGGAGCAATTCGCGGCTGTTCGGGCCAGCCACCGACAGGCCGGTGTATTCCATGGCACAGGGGCGCACGAGTACGCGGCCCGCGAATGCACCCATGTGCTGTTCGAACCAGCGCAGGTAGAACTCTTCGGCCGCATAAGTGCCCACCACGAAGAAGTGGTTCTCGGCAGTGCGGCACATGGTGAAGTCGCCGATGAGGCGACCGCGCTCGTTCAGCATGGGCGACAGGGTGATGCGGCCGATGGCCGGCACTTTGTTGGCCATGACAGTGCCGAGCCATTCGGCAGCGCCGGGGCCGGTGATTTCAAACTTGCCGTAGTTGGAAATCTCGAGCAGGCCGACCGCATCGCGAGTGTTGGCGCATTCCGCCCCCACATTTGCGTGCGCGTTCGAGCGGCGCCAAGTGAATTCCTCGACCGCCGGCTCGCCCTTGGGCGCGAACCACAGCGCGTGCTCTAGGCCGCAGTAGTCGCCGAACACGGCGTTTTCCGCTTGCAGACGCTCATAGACGGGCGTGGTACGCAGCGGGCGTGCGGCCGGCAGTTCTTCGTTCGGGAAGCGGATACGGAAGCGGCGCGAGTAGTTTTCGCGCACCTTCACGTTGGTGTAAGGGCGGTTCGCCCAGCCACCATAGCGCGCCACGTCCATGGCCCACACGTCGGCACCCGGATCGCCTTCCGTCATCCAGTTGGCGAGCGTCAGGCCCACGCCACCGCCCTGGCTGAAGCCGGCCATGACGCCGCAAGCCACCCAATAGTTGCGCAGGCCGCGCACTGGGCCAACCAGCGGGTTGCCGTCCGGCGAGAAGGTGAACGGGCCGTTCACCACTCTGCGGATGCCCATTTCGCCAAGCCGCGGGAAGTGCTGGAAGGCCACTTCGAGGCTCGGCGCGATGCGCTCCAGGTCGTTCGGCAGCAGGTTCTGGCCGAAGTCCCACGGCGTGTTCTTGGTGGACCAGGGCACGCCCGCACGCTCGTAGGTGCCGATGAGCATGCCGCCACGCTCCTGGCGCATGTAGATCTCGCCTTCGAAGTCGATGACGTGGAATTGTTCTTTCTGGTCCACGAACTCCGGCAGGTCCTCGGTGATGAGGTACTGGTGTTCCATGGCGAGGATGGGCAGCTCCAGACCCACCAT
>CAIOHZ010000178.1 GCA_903858165.1 uncultured Pseudomonadota bacterium | reverse complement strand
CAGGTAGCCACCTACAAGCAGCTGCACCGCATCACTTTCATCGACGTAGTGCCGAAGTCTGCTTCAGGCAAAATCCTCCGCCGCCTCCTGCGCGACAGCCTGTAGCAGTTCAAGCTGCAGCGCGGCCACCCAAGTGGCCGTGCGTCGCAGGCGCTCTGGGCGGTTGCCGAACAGCGTAATCGGCAAGGTCCATTCGAGCACCGGCAGTAGCCAAGCCTGCAGCGGTGCGTCTGCACCGAGGTAGTCGCTCGCCAACTGCCGTTGTTCGCGCAGGAAGGCCAAGCGCTTGGCGTCCACCGTTTCCAGTGTTTGCGGCAGCGCGGGCAGCAGGCCGCCAGCCCCTGCGGGCAACCTGTAGCAACGTTCCACATCCCGCAGGAAGCGCGCCTCATCCTCGTCGTTCTCCAGCGTGGCTTGCTCCAGCAAGAACACCGGTTCGTTCCGGGCAAAATCGCTCGCCACCGAACGTTCGCGCGTCTCGGAGAAGTCGATGACGTACAAGTTGCCACGTTCATCGGACAAGACGTTGTTCAGGTTCAGATCGCCATGCGTGATGGCCACTGGACAATCGATGGTGTGCTCGTGCAAACGGGACCAGCGGTGCTCGAGGAACCACCAGGGGTTTGGTAACTCGCGGCCGAGCGGTGCACAGAACAAGCGGCGCTGCTGCAAATCGTGCGGCAGAAAATCGCGCGCCACGCCCAGCAAACCCGTGAACAAGTGCAGCGGCGTGTGGAGTGCATAGAGCCGTGCGGGTTGCCGGCGCGCCTGGCCATACCAAGGCCGCAAGGTAGTGCGCGCCAACTGGCCGAACAGCGTCGTGACGGCGGCGCCTTCACCCGCATTCCAGCGACGCATCAAGGTCTGCAGCCCTTGGGTATCGCCAGTAATGCCTACAAAGTTGTAACGCAGCCCGACGGAGTCGCCCTGCGTGGCGTTACCCAAAGCCACGGAAGCATTATTCAAGATGAATGGGCGCACATACTTTTCGTGCGCAGCGTTCTCGCGGTTCATCATGGCAGGAGGGCCCACCTTCAGCACGGTAGGCAAATGCTGACGCCCCGCCGCATCGCTACTTGCCACCAACCAGGTAGCCGCAGAAAAGCCACCAGAGAGCCGCGCAAGCTGCACGTGTTTGCAGTCGGCATAGAGCGTCCGCACGAGCAGTTCGGTGTCGTCGTCGGCTTCAGGCGCATCCAGCGTTAAACCATGGTATGCCGCCGCCACGGGCGCTGCGACTGCCCACACCCACAACCAAGTGCCGGCCGGGAATTCGCTCGGCAGCCCGGGGGCCAACCCCTCGCCGACTACCGCGGCGAGCAGGTCGAGCACCGTGTCGAGCGAAGTGACGGACGCGAGCTCCGCGAAGTCCAGACCCGTGACAGGCACCGAACAACCCATCGCGGGTTCCCCCGCCGCCGCTGGCGGCAGCACGGAGACGGACAAACACGCGCCCTCGCCCATGGGAGCGGCAGCCAAGACGCCATACCAGGGGCCCGGCATCACTTGACCGATGGCCGCGACCAAGGCTTCAGAAGCCAAAGCCACCCGCAGCTGTAACAGGCCTGCGGGACTACCGGCGAAGGCCCAGGCTTCTTCCAGCCGCACAAACCGTTCCGCCGGGTTCGCCACCAGCAGGGTGTCGCTCTCGCCGTCGGCATGCCGCAGCGCCAACACCCCAGGCAAGTGGAAGAAATCCACGGGCTGTGCCGCCGCGGTAGCACGACGCGCCCCCAAGCCCCCGCGACCAAACGCCACCCGCAACTGCGTCAAGCTGGCGGCGGTGCCAGCCGCCTGCTGCCATCGCACCAGCGTGCCGCCGTTGCCAGCATGGCCTGTATGGCCTGTATGGCCTGTGGTGCCATCCTTGCCTGTGGTGCCATCCTTGCCTGTGGTGCCACCCTTGCCGTTCGTAGTAGTGGTGCCGGTACTGCAAGCCCAAGCATCAGCCACGACGGCCCCGCTCGCATCACAGACGAGCCGTGCTCCGCCGCTGTCGCCAGCAGTGGCTTCACCCGGCACGATGGCGGGGGCCGGGCCAGCCGCTGGCAGCTCCGCAAGCTGTGGCCAGAAATCTCCCAAGCCCGTGATGACCAGAACTTCACGCACCGCAGGCTGCAGCCCCACCAACATCGTTGGCGCAGCGCCCAGCTTGCGACGGCGTTTTTCGTGCGCCAGCAGCACGCGCAAGCCAGCACTGGAAACGTAGTGCAGGCCGCTGATGTCCCACACTCCGGGGCTGGGCTCCCCATGGTGCTGCAGCCATTGTTCCAAGGGCAGTGCTGTCGCGCCGTTCAGCCGGCCGACCAATCGCAAACCCGTCTGGCCGCCGTGAAGAAATGTTTCGAGGTTCAAGTCCATGCGCCGATTATGGCGCGGATGGGCGAGTGGGGGCAGACAGTTGCAGTAGACTGGCGCCGTTTGTGGAGGAACCTTTCCCCGTGCCCAGGCCTTCGAAGCGCGCAGCCACCCCCAAGCCCGAACGCGACGAGTTCATCGGCGAGATCGATGACATCGTGGGCTTTCATATCCGCCGCGCGCACGGCAGCGTCTACCGTCACTTCACGGAAACCTTCACAGATCTCGACCTGACTCAGAAGCAGGTATCCGTGCTTTGGTTGGTGGCAGACCACCCCGGCATTGCCCAAACGGAACTCGCCCAGCGGCTACAACTAGACCGCGCCACTGTCATGGCCATCGTGAACCGCCTGCAAGAGCGGAAGTATCTCGTACGTGGTCAGTCGCCTACGGACGGGCGCAAGCAAACGCTGAACCTGCTACCCGCCGGCGAAAAGGCACTGCAGGGTGCCAAGGCGGCCATCCGCGAGCACGAGGCCTGGCTGAAATCGCGCTTCACCCGCACCGAACTCGACACGCTTATCGGTCTGCTACGTCGCGTCCACGGCTGAAGACGCAAACGGCGGGGCGCTTCCAGCATGGAACGCGCCGTTTTCTTTTGCTTTGCAACAAAATTGGGGCTGCGTTAATCCCGTTCGTGATTGTATGCGACCTCTACTATTTTTGTATGCAACCACTACAACTATGCTAACCTGCCGGCACACTCTGGGCCGAATGGCCCGGTACAT
>CAIOHZ010000177.1 GCA_903858165.1 uncultured Pseudomonadota bacterium | reverse complement strand
CTGTGGCGCATCGTCGCGAAACGAACCGTACTCGCTACCGGCAGCATTGAACGGCCCTTGGTCTTTGGCGACAACGACCGCCCCGGCGTCATGCTCGCTGGCGCTGTACGCACGTATCTCAATCGTTACGCCGTCTTGCCGGGCGAATGCGCGGTGGTCTACGCCGACAACGACAGCGGCGAAGCGACAGCGGCGGATCTGCGCGCGGCCGGCATCAAAGTCGCCGCGGTAGTAGATGCCCGCCATGGTGCCAGCGTGGTGCGCGCACTGGGTGGCAACGCACTGCGCGCCGTGGAAATACGCGAAGGAAGCCGCACGCGGCGCATCGACTGCGACTTGCTGGCCATGTCGGGCGGCTGGATGCCAAACCAAGCGCTCGCCACCCACCACGGCAGCAAGGCGCCACCCGATACCGCCACGCGGCATTTCGTCGTACCGAAGACGCGCGGTAAGTGCTTCGTCGACTTTCAGCACGACGTCACCGTCGATGACTTGTTGCTTGCCCGTCAGGAAGGCTTCACTTCCGTGGAGCACCTGAAGCGCTATACCACGCTGGGTATGGCCACCGACCAAGGCAAGACTTCCAACCTGAACGCGCTGGCCATCGTGGCGCAAGCCGCTGGGAAATCCATCGCCGACGTTGGCAGTACGCGCCTGCGCCCGCCCTATACGCCGGTAGCACTCGGCGCCTTCGCCGGACATCACCGCGGTCGGCACTTCCGCCCCACCCGCTTGACGCCCTCCCATGGCTGGGCCGAAGCCCGCGGCGCCGTGTTCGTGGAAGTCGGCGCCTGGCTGCGAGCCCAATACTTTCCGGTGGCGGGTGAAGTCGATTGGCTGACGACAGTCACCCGCGAAGTGCAGGTAGTGCGCTCTGGTGTCGGTATCTGCGATGTTTCCACGCTCGGCAAAATCGACTTGCAAGGCCCGGATGCCGTGGCCTTCCTCGAGCGCGTCTACGCCAACCGTTTTCAGTCATTGGCCATCGGCCGCTGCCGCTATGCCCTCATGCTGCGCGAAGACGGCATGGTGATGGACGACGGCACCGTGGCACGCCTCGGCGCGCAGCGCTTTTTGGTGACCACGACCACCGCCAACGCCGTGAGTGCCTACCAACACCTGCAGTACTGCCACCAAGTGCTGTGGCCCGAACTCGACGTGCAGTTCATTTCGGTGACCGAGCGCTGGGCACAGTTCTCCGTAGCCGGGCCGAACGCACGCCAACTGCTGCAACGCGTGGTCGCCGAGCCCGTCGCTTTGGAAAATGCTGCCTTCCCCTACTTGGCCTGCGGCACTTTCCGCTTGCGCAGCGGCAGGCGCGCTCAGTTATACCGGGTGTCATTCTCGGGCGAGTTGGCTTACGAAATTGCCGTGCCGGCTGATGCAGGCGAAGCACTCATCAACGAACTGTTCGCTGCTGGCAAAGACCTCGGGGTAGTGCCTTATGGGACTGAAGCCCTCGGGGTGATGCGAATCGAAAAGGGCCATGTGGCCGGCAATGAACTGACGGGACACACCACGGCTTTCGACCTGGGCCTGCAAAAACTGGTGGCTGCACGCGATGATACGGTGGGTACCGTACTGGCGCGGCGCCCTGCCCTACTGGAATCCACGCGCCAGCAGTTGGTGGGTTTGCGGCCAGTGGATAAGCAGCAACGGCTCTATGCCGGTGCGCACTTCCTGCCGCAAGGCGCTGCCAATACCGCCGCTAACGATGCCGGCTATGTCACTTCTGTGGCGTACTCGCCTAGTCTGGGCCATTGGATTGGTCTGGGGCTACTGGAACGTGGCCCCGAGCGTCATGGAGAAGTGCTTCGTGCCGTCGACCTGCTGCGCGGGACAGATGCCTTGGTAGAAATCTGCGACCCAGTCTTCCTCGACCCGGCAGGAGAGCGGCTGCGTGTCTGACTTAATCAAGCCCGTGCGCCCATCGACTTCGGCCGTCATCGAACTGACTGCCCCGCAGCAGCTGGTCACTGTCATGGCGCGCCGTGGTTGCGCCAGGCAGGTACAAGCCTTAGTGCTTGAGCATTTCGGCATGGCGCTGCCTGTGCAGCCCCGTGCGGTGTTTGCCGGTAACGCCGAACCACCGCATTTTTTATCCGGCTTTTTATGGTCCGGACCCGGCCATTGGCTGGCCATGAGCAATGTCGCTGCCGACACACGCAGTCTCGAACAACCACTGAGCGAAAAGCTGGCAGACGCGGCCAGCGTTTGTGACCAAAGCGGCAGCCGGGTGCTGTTTTCCGTTCAAGGACCGCACGCACGCACGCTGCTGGCCAAGGGGCTGGGCGTGGACTTGCACCCGCAAAGCTTCTCACCCGGCGATGTGACGGTCAGCAGCATCGGCCATATGGGGGTGCAGTTGTGGCAAGTGGACGCAGCACCCACCTACCAGTTGCTCGTGGCGCGCAGTTACGCGGAGAGCTTCCGCCACTGGCTCCGGGCCGCAGGCGGCTAGTTATTCCGCGACGCCGACCGGCAAACCTAACGAGCGCTCCGCCGAGACGATGGTGTTGTGCAGCAGCATGGTCACCGTCATGGGGCCTACCCCACCCGGCACCGTCGTAATGTAACTGGCCTTCTTGCGAACACCCTCGAAGTCGACATCGCCGACGACAGTGCCGTCCGGTAGACGGTTGATGCCCACATCGATGACCACGGCCCCGGTCTTCACCATCTGCGGCAGGATGAGCCGCGGGACGCCGGCGGCGACCACCAGGATGTCGGCCAGGATGGTGAACTGTGCAAGGTCGCGCGTCAGTTTGTGGCAAATGCATACCGTCGCATCCTGCTGCATCAGCATCATGGCCATCGGCTTGCCGACGATGTTGCTGGCACCCACCACGACCACGTTCCGCCCGGCCACTTCGATGTTCTCGGACTCGAGCAACTTCTGCACGCCGTAGGGGGTGCAAGGCGGGAACACCGTATTACCGGTAATAAGGCCACCGACGTTGTACAAATGGAAGCCGTCCACGTCTTTGTCGACGGAGATGCGCTCCAGCACCGGCGGCATGCGAATCTGCGCGGGCAAGGGCAACTGGATGAGGATGCCGTCGATAGCGCGGTCCGCGTTGAGCTGGTCGATGCGGTCCAGCACTTCCTGCTCGGTGGAGTTGGTGGGCAACTCGATTAACACTGAGCCAATGCCAACTTCGTGGCAGGCGCGAATTTTGTTGCGCACGTAGATCTGGGAGGCAGCACTGTCGCCCACGAGGATGACCGCCAGCCCAGGAGCCCGACCGCCTTTCGCCTTCAAGGCCTCGACACGGGTGGCGTATCCCTTGCGCAGCGTTTTCGAGACGACACGACCATCGATGATTTTCGCGGACATTCCAGTACCCAACCTTGCACCAGCGTAGTAACGCTGTATTTTACCACTGCGGCGCACCCCGACACTGCGGGAAAAGCCACGTCGCGGAGTGAACCATGCAAACCAGCCCCAGTCTTCCTTGCATCCACCGGACGCCACGGAGCGTCCTTTGCCTGTGCCTCGCCAACTTGGCGGGCCTAGCCGTCAGCGCGCTTCTCGGTACCGCGCAGGCAGCCCCACCCGCATTGGACGCCGCCACCCTGTGGCAGCTGCAGCGGGTAGGTAGCCCGGCGCTCACCCCGGACGGCAAGTTCACCATCGTCACGCTCACCCGTTACGACATGGAACTGAACAAGGGCCAAACCGACCTATGGCGCATTCCCACGGCCGGCGGTGCAGCGGAGCAACTCACCTCCGACCCGGCCAGCGAGAGCGAACCTGAAGTTAGCCCCGACGGCCGTTGGGTGCTGTTCAGCGCCAAGCGGGACGAAGACAAGGCGGCGCAACTTTACGTGTTGCCCTTGGCAGGCGGCGAAGCACGCCGACTGACGAATGTGCCCACCGGGGCCGGCAGCGCCAAGTGGTTTGCCGATTCCCGACGCGTCGCCTTCCTGTCCGCCGTATGGCCGGACCTGCCCGACTTCGCCGCACAGGGCAAACGCCTTAAAGAGCGAGAAGACAGCAAGATGAGCGGGCGCGTGTACGAACGCGCACCCGTGACGTACTGGGATCACTTCCTGAGTGATCGTGAAACGCACGTATGGATAACGACCCTGGACGGCCGTACGCCGACCAGCCCGACACTTGCCGCCCACCGCGCACTACCCGCGCAAGACTCAGGCGCCGGCAGCTATGACATCAGCCCCGACGGCAAGGAACTGGCGTTCGTCGCGGATACCGACGCCACCGGTATACAAAGCAATGCCGACGTGTTCGTGGTGCCCATGGCTGACGAAAGCAGCAACGCTGGTGCGCCGGCAACGCCCGTTGTCGCCACCAATCTCACTCCTAGCAACCCGGCAGATGACGCCAATCCGCTCTACAGCCCCGATGGGCAATGGCTGGCGTATACGCGCAAGGCCATCCCCACCTTCTACGCCGACACCACGAAGCTGGTATTGCGCTCACGCAAGGACGGCAGTACGCGAACACTGGCTGCCAACTTCGACCGTTCAGCAGCAGGTCTGGTCTGGACGCCGGATGCCAAGGCGCTCTACGGCAGCATCGATGATGCTGCCACCCAACGCGTCTACCGCTTCGAGGTTGCTAGCGGCAACGCCGTGCCGCTGACGCGCACCGGCGATTTCGCTGGTCTCGCCGTCGCCGGCAAGCCCGCCGTGCTGGTGGCCACACGTCAGACCCTCAGCGAGCCACCCGCACTGGTCCGCGTGGACCTGAAGACCGGCGACCCCGCGCGCCTATCCACGGCGAACGACGAATTGCTCGGTAGCGTCAGTCTCGGCAAGGTGGAAAGCGTTTCTTATGCCGGTGCGAACGGCGACCCCATCCAGATGTGGGTGGTATATCCACCGGGCTTCGACCCCGCCAAGAAGTATCCGCTGTTCCTGCTACTGCATGGCGGTCCCCACAACGGCATTACCGATGCCTGGACTTACCGTTGGAACGCGCAAGTGTTTGCTGGCTGGGGCTATGTGGTGGCGTGGCACAACTTCCATGGCTCCAGCGGCTTCGGGCAGCAGTTCACGGACAGCATCAACCCAGACCAAGCCACGCTGCCCTACGGCGACACCATCAAGGCGACTGAATGGTTCATGGCGAAGCCGTGGATCGACACGGAACGCATGGTGGCGGGCGGTGGCAGTTACGGCGGCTACCTAGCCACTACGCTGCTGGGCCGCGAGCATCCCTTCAAGGCGCTCATCGCGCACGCTGCGGTTTACAACGAATACACGCAAATTGGTTCGGACTATGGTGCCGAAAAGGCGCGCTTCTATCAGTACTGGGAGAAGCCGGCGGAATTCCAAGCCAACTCACCGCACATGGCCGCTGCCAACTTTAAAACGCCAACACTGGTCATCCATGGCCAGCTCGACCAGCGCGTGCCAGTGAACCATGGGATGGAGTTGTTCAACACCTTGCAGACCAAAGGCATCCCGTCGAAGTTCGTCTACTTCCCCGACGAGAACCACTGGGTACTAAAGCCGCAAAACAGCTTGTTCTGGTATGCACAGGTGAAAGATTGGGTGACGCACTACGCGGCGCCGGGTCCGCATTAAGGGCCGCTATAGCGCGGCCCGACATGCGGGTGCCAGCCACTCGCCGGCACTACGCCTTCAGGTGTCGAACCAGCGGCGCCAGAACAGCCCGAATACCGCGATGACCACCAAAGCCACCGCGATGATTTCCCAAGGCCAGCGCCGCTTGCCGCGCTGTGAAGCGTCCGCGCGCAGTTCAACGCCGCGCGCCGCGCGCAAGGCTACGACGATGGCCGCAAACGCCAGTAGCGCCAGGAACAGCCGCCCCATGGCTTACCAGACCCCGGTGTTCGGCATGGAAGCCCAGGGCTCGGCAGGCGGCAGTGCCGCGCCCTTCTGCAGCAACTCCACGGACACCAAATCCGGGCTGCGCACGAACGCCATGCGCCCATCGCGCGGCGGGCGATTGATAGTGATGCCGTTGGCCTGCAGGTGCGCACAAAGCGCGTAGATATCATCCACCTCGTAGGCTAGGTGGCCGAAGGCGCGGCCCATGCCGTAAGGCTCGGCCGGCGGGTCCCAGTTGAAAGTGAGTTCTACCTGCGCTTCTTCGTCGCCAGGCGCCGCGAGAAACACCAGCGTGAAGCGGCCTGCCGGATAGTCGTTGCGCTTCAGTTCCTTCAACCCGAGGCCGCCGCAGTAAAACGCGAGCGAGGCATCGATGTCGGTCACGCGGACCATCGTGTGCAGATACTTCATCAAGGGTTCCTTTTGTACAGCGCCGCTGCCGCGGTCAGTGCCGCAATCCATGTCGCAGACACTACCCAGGATTTTCACACATCCCGCTGAAGACGGCGCCACCAACGCACGCCAGCCACCAGACCCGCCACGACCCACAGCTTGAACTTCACCATCGCCGCCCAGCCGGCCACCAGATAGAACTCGGCGGGCGCGCTTCCCGGCCAGCCCAAAAACCACAGGTGCAGGCCGTCTTCCAGTCCGTCCGCCAGCGCCGCGCCCACGAGCAGCAAGCCGGCCAGCGGCTGCCGCTGCCGCCAACACCAACCCGCCCAGCCATAAGCCAGCAGAAACGGCACATCCAGCCAAAAGTGCTGTGTGAAACGCCACGCCTCGCCCTGTGCCACCCACTCCCCGTAAAGGGCCGCGAACGCCTCGCGGTGGAAGGTGAGTTGCAACACCGGCAAGGCTGGCGCTAGCGGCGCCGTCAGCACCAGCATCGCGAGGAACAAGCCAGCCGCCAACCAGAGGGAAATCTTCATGCTCATGAACGCAGCCTAGCGCATGGTTCGCCAACCCGCGCACGGCCTGCAGAGCACCCGCGGGGCTACACTGTGCATAACCTACCGTTGTTGGCGACCTTCATGACTTACTCCGCTCCTTCCGCCCGCGCTTCGCTAAACCAGACTTTGGGCCGTACTTTGCACCGAGCCACCGGCACCCTGCTGGCTGCCGCAGCCACCCTTTGCCTGGCCGCCTGCACGCCGGCAGATACGCTTACGCGCGCTGAAGGTGATGCACTGCAAACCGAAGTGACGACGCTGCAGCAGCGGTTGGCGCAACTAGAAGCCACCGTGAAACAACTGGCCAGCCGCAGCACCGCACCGGCAGAACCCGCCGTCGTGGCATTGCCCGATTCCACCGACCCCAGCCGGCGTCTGGGTCGCGCCGATGCGCCTGTGGTCATCGTGGAATTTTCCGACCTGCAGTGCCCTTACTGCCGACGTTTCGACCAACAAACGCTGCCCTGGCTGCGCAAGGAATACATCGATACGGGTAAGGTGCGCTTCGAAAGCCGCGACTATCCCTTGGAGTTCCACGCGCAGGCCGTGGCCGCCGCGCTCTTGGCGCGTTGCGCAGCGCGCGAAGGCAAGTTCTGGGAACTACGCGAGGCCGTCTTCAGCGTGCAAGCTTCGCTGGCCGGAGATGGCTTGGACCAAGCCGCCAAGGCCGTGGGGCTCGCCCCGGAACTGCGCGCCCGCTGT
>CAIOHZ010000176.1 GCA_903858165.1 uncultured Pseudomonadota bacterium | reverse complement strand
TGCGCCCCTGGCGCCAGATCAAACCAACGAGGATCCGCGGCGGGCAGTTCCTCCTCGTCGGTGATGGCATCAGGTTCGTTCATAACGGCATTCTAGTCTGCCGCGCGGTGCCCTGCCCCGGCGTGCACTGGGCTAAACTAGACAACCCATGAAGCCCACGAAGCCTGTTCCGCGCGACAATGTGTCCTTGGTCTACGGCACCGGCATCGGCCGCCTTTGCCCCGGTTGCCGCCGGCCAGCCGACCAATGCGCCTGCGGCGCTGGCGCCACCCGCAAGCCCGCCGCCGGCACCCCCATTCGGGTGGCGCGCTCTACGGCCGGCCGGGGCGGGAAGGCGGTCAGCGTCATCACGGGGCTACCGCTGGATGAACCCGCATTGGAGGCCCTCGCCAAACTGCTGAAGCAAGCTTGCGGCACTGGGGGCACGGTCAAGGACGGCAACATCGAAATTCAGGGCGAGCATCGCGACCGCCTGGTGGCGGAACTAATAAAACGCGGCTTTCCCGCCAAGAAGGCTGGCGGCTAGACACTCCGGGAAGCGCTAACGGCTAGCCCCGCCGACCGTCTGCAGCGTGGTGGTGAGTACCGGGCCGATGCGGGGTTGAACCCACCACAACGCCGCCAGCAGCCCCGCCATAAGGAGCAACCGCCAGCGCAACGCCGAACGACGCCGAGCGGCATCGGTCGATGCCTTTTTTCGCAGCAATTCATTGCTTTGCCGCATCACTTTCCACCCTCGCCTGCGCTTCCTATACTGCACCACATCGTAAACGCTTTTTTCCGCCCCGCGCCCTGCCTCCCGCAGGCACGCTTCGCGGCACTCTTCGAGGCACCCCATGGATTCCGCTTTCCTCACCCGTCTCGCCACGCAAGCCGAAAGCCTCCGTGAGCAAGGTTTGTTCAAGAACGAACGCGTACTGGGTTCCCCGCAACAACCCCTTGTTCAGGTGAATGGGCGCGAATACATCAACCTTTGCGCCAATAATTATCTGGGGTTGGCGAACCATCCTGCCGTGCGGGAAGCGGCACATACGGCGCTGGACCAGTACGGCTACGGCATGGCCTCGGTACGTTTTATCTGTGGCACGCAAACGCCGCACCGCGAACTGGAACAGCGGCTTTCCGCCTACCTCGGTACCGAAGACACCATCCTGTATTCCTCTTGCTTCGATGCGAACGGCGGCCTGTTCGAGACGCTGCTCGACGAGCAAGATGCCGTCATCAGCGACGCGCTAAACCATGCCTCCATCATCGACGGCATCCGCTTGTGCAAAGCGCGCCGCTTGCGCTACGCCAACCGCGATATGGCGGAACTGGAAGCACGCCTGCGAGAGTCGCAGGACTGCCGCACTCGTCTCATCATCACCGATGGTGTCTTCTCCATGGATGGCACGGTGGCCCCGCTTCAGGAAATCTGCGAACTGGCTGAAAAATACGGCGCGCTCGTGGCTGTCGATGACTCACATGCCACCGGCTTCATGGGTGCGAATGGCCGCGGCACGCACGAACTGCACGGCGTCATGGCCCGCGTCGACATCCTCACCGGTACGCTCGGCAAAGCACTGGGTGGGGCCTCCGGCGGCTATGTCAGCGGCCGCAAGGAAGTCATCACTTGGCTCCGTCAGCGCAGTCGTCCGTACCTGTTCAGCAACGCCATCCCTCCCGTCGTAGCCGCCACAACATTGCGCGTGCTGGACCTCGTGGAGCAAGGCGCACAACTGCGCACCAATATTCATGCCAATGCGCGGCACTTCCGTAGCCGTATGGCAGCCGCGGGTTTTCGCCTTATCCCCGGTGAAACTCCCATCGTCCCGGTGATGATTGGTGACGCGCCACTGGCCGTGAAACTGGCAGAGCGCTTGCTGGAACTGGGCGTGTACGTCATCGCCTTCAGCTTCCCCGTGGTGGCGCATGGCCAAGCGCGCATCCGTACGCAACTCACTGCCGCCCACACCACGGAACAACTCGACCGCGTGGTAGATGCATTCATCACCGCAGGACACGAACTCGGCATTCTTGGAGCAAAGACATGAAAGCACTCGTCAAGGCAGAGGCCGCTCCC